>JAIOPG010000008.1 GCA_021414025.1 Planctomycetota bacterium
GAGAACGGTCTGGAAAATCTCAAGGCACGTTATTCGGCGACGGAGACTCTTTTCAATCGCACATCGATTGCTGAGGGCGACAGAACCCTCACCCTACCCTCTCCCGGCGTACCGGGAGAGGGACAGAGGGACCATCGCGGCCGCGTTCGTTAGCCGAGATTCTTAATAATCTCATCCGCAAACTCGCTGCACTTGATCTTCTTGGCCCCTTCCATCTGCCGGGCGAAATCGTACGTCACGGTCTTGTTGGCGATGGATTTCTCCAGCCCCTTGATGATCGCGTCGGCCGCTTCCTGCCAGCCCATGTGCTCGAGCATCATTACGCCGGAGAGAATGACGCTGCCGGGGTTGACCACGTCCTGGTCGGCATACTTAGGCGCCGTGCCGTGGGTCGCTTCGAAGATGGCGTGGCCGGTGATGTAGTTGATGTTCGCGCCCGGGGCGATGCCGATCCCGCCGACCTGCGCGGCCAGCGCGTCGGAAAGGTAATCGCCGTTCAAATTGAGCGTCGCGATGACGTCAAAATCTTCCGGCCGAGTGAGCACCTGCTGCAGCGTGATGTCGGCGATGGCGTCCTTGATGACAATGCCCGCGCCCGGCTTGCCTTCCGGGATTTTGCACCACGGGCCGCCGTCGATTTCAACCGCGCCGAACTGGCTCTTGGCCAGGTCGTAGCCCCAGTCGCGGAAGCCACCTTCGGTGAACTTCATGATGTTGCCCTTGTGGACGAGCGTGACTGACTTGCGCTTGAACTTGATCGCGTATTCGATCGCCGATCGCACCAGTCGCTGCGTGCCGATCCTGCTCACCGGCTTAATGCCGAGGCCCACTTCGACCTTCGAAGCGTCGGCAAGTCCTGCGGACTTGGCGAACGCGCCGGTGGCATCGCTCGTGCCGAAGCGGATTTTCTTAAAATCCTTCGGGAATTCCTTGGCGATGAAGTCGAGCAGCTTCTGCGACTCCGGCGAGCCGGCCGCGTATTCAATGCCGGCGTAAATGTCTTCGGTGTTCTCGCGGAAGATCGTCATCGCGACTTTTTCCGGGTGCTTCACCGGGCTCGGCACGCCGGTGAAATATTGCACCGGCCGCAGGCAGACGTATAAATCCAGCATCTGCCGCAGCGCCACGTTGAGCGAGCGAATCCCGCCGCCGACCGGCGTGGTGAGCGGGCCTTTAATGCCGACAAGGTAATGTTTGAACGCCTCGACCGTTTCATCCGGCAGCCAGTTCTTGGTCTGATCGAACGCCTTCTGCCCGGCCAGCACTTCCTTCCACTTGATCTGCTTCTTCCCGCCGTAGACTTTTTTCACGGCCGCATCGAACACGCGGACACTGGCGCGCCAGATATCCCGGCCGGTGCCGTCGCCTTCGATGAAGGGGATCATGGGCTGGTCGGGAACTTGAAGTCCGCCTGCGGTCATTTGAATCTTGCTTGCCATGGGTTGCTCCTTTGAAAAAATGGTGCCCGTCGGGCTCCTCAAACTAACCGAAAATTCAGGGATCCGGCGGCGGCTCGAAGGGCGGCGGCGTGGAGGGATCCGGCGCGGGAGCGGGCACATCGATGGGCTCCGGATCGGAATTTGGCGTCGGATCCGGGGAAGGCATGGGCTCCGTTGGATGGGAGGGAGCCGGTGTGGGCATGGGCTCCGCGGCAGGCGCGGGGGCCGGCGTCGGCTCGGGAATGGGCGCGGGATTGGCAGCGGGCTCGGGAACCGGCGCCGGCGCAGGTTGCGGCGCGGGTTCGGGTGCGGGATTCGAAGCGGGTTCAGGTGACGGATTCGAAGCGGGTTCAGGTGACGGATTCGGCGCCGGTTCCGTTGTCGGCTGCGTCGCAGGCTCCGGTGCGGGTTCAGGTGCGGGAGTCGGCGCGGGTTCGGTGGCCGGCTGCGATTGTGGTTCCGTTGCGGGCGGCGTCGCGGGCTCGGCGGCGGGAGCGGGATCCGTTGCAGGCTGCACAGTGGTATCGGGTGCGGGTTCCGAGGCGGGCTCGGGTGAGGGCTCCTTTGTCGTTGCGGGCTCCATCGCCGGATCGGGCGTTGGTTGAGGCGCCGGCTCCGTGGCCGGCGGCGTCTCGGGCTTGGCTTTCGGAGCAGGCTCGCCGCTCCAGGGCAACACGGGCTTCGACGCCTGCGACGGCATCGGCACCTCTTCGGGTTGCGGCGATGCTTCCTCGCTTGGCGCCGCAGCCGGCTCCGCGATTTTTTCTGGCGCGGGCTCCGCGCTCTTGGCGATCGCAGGCTGCACCGTGGGTGCCGGCGGCGCCGCGACCGCAGGCTCGGCGATGTTCGAACTCTTGGCCGCCGTCGTCGGCTCCACATTGCGCGGCGCGGAAATTTCCGCCGGTGCCCGCCCGTCGATCTCCGACGTCGAAACCACAGGCAGCGGCTTGGATCGATCGGGCAGCGTGCTCGACTCCCCTCCGCCCGAGTAGGCCAGGATCTTGGCCTTGGTTTCCAGCGGCATCCCGGAAAGTCGCCGCTCCACTTCGTTGAGGAAGTGTTCCGCCTGCAGCCAGAAATGCGCCGGCACGGTGATCGTGCTCGTGGAGAACTCAACCGCCGGCGGATCGCCGTCGGTGACCTGCGCGGAGAATCGCCACTCGGTCTCCTCGCGGCGCACACCCGAGCCGGGAACCATCACGTCGCGGCGCAGGTCGCGCAGAATCTCGATGCGGCTTTCGGCGTCGTCGCGCCAGACCTGGTTCTCCACCACCACCCAGTCGGCGTAGCGCGGGTCCTCGGCGGACTGCACCATGGCCTTCCAGACTTGGTCGCGCGAGTGCCCGGGAAATTCGCGGTCCTTGGTGCCGCAGGCGCCCAGCAAGAGCGGCAGCAGCAGGAGCGGCAACGCTCTCCACCGCGCGGCGCTGCGGACGAAGTCAATCACGCGACAGGTTGGTGTGGACGCGCTGCACGTCGTCGTGATCCTCGAGAGCCTCGACCAATTTTTCAACTGTTTGAAGTGTTGGGGCATCGACGGAAACCGTATTCAGTGGAACATATTCGATTTGCGCGCTTTCCACAGCGATCCCCGCGGCCTCGACCGCCTCGCGCACGGCGCCGAAGCTGGCCGGCTCGGTCGTCACCTGCCAGCCCTCCTCCTCGCCGGCGACATCGTCGGCGCCCGCGGCCAGGGCGATCTCCAGCAGCGCGTCCTCGCCGGCGGCCTCCTTCGAAATCAGCAGGATTCCCTGCTGGACAAAGCCGAACATCACGCTGTTGGGCACGCCGATCTTGCCGCCGTTCTTGTCGAAGAGGGTCTTGATCTCGGGAGCGGTGCGGTTGGCGTTGGCCACCAGCGCCTCGACCACGATGGCGACGCCACCGGGGCCGAATCCCTCGTACCGGGTGGGCTCGAAGCGCTCGCTGTCCGCCCCCCCCGCGCCCTTCTTGACGGCCCGCTCGATGGTGTCGCGCGGCATGTTGCCGGCCTTCGCATCCAGGATGGCCAGGCGAAGCGCCGAATTGAACTTGGGGTCGGCTCCGCCCGCCCGCGCCGCCACCGTCACCGCCCGGCCGAGCTTGCTCCAGATCTTGCCGCGCTTGGCGTCCACGGCCGCCTTGCGATGCTTGATGTTTTTCCACGCGCTGTGGCCGGCCATCACTTGGCTCCTTCGGGCGCCGGTGCGGGGGGCACCGCGGGACGTGCCGCTGGCGCAGGGGCGAGATCCATCGGGGCCAGCTCGGGCATGCGATCCTCGGCGACGGCCTTCAATTTCCCTTTCGCGCGCTCGATGGCGGCGCCATCGTTGCGGTCGTAGAACTTCTCCGCGTCCAGCGCGCGGATGCCCCGCTCCTTCTGCTGGAGCAGCTGGAATGCGTTGACCACATTGGCACGCGAGGATTTGCCGGACGCCTGCTCGGCGATCAATCGCCACAATTTTTGCGCCTCCTCGGTTCTGCCCGAGCGGAAGAGCGCATCGGCGAAGTGGTCCATGGATTCGGGCGAGGCCCGCTCCCGGGCGAGCTCGAGCGAGCGGCGCAGCAGCGACACGCCGCCCGGCTCGCCGGACTCATCCTCAAGGCGCCCCTGCCGGTAGGCGAGCCATCCCGCGGTATCCAACGTGCTCGCGTCGGTCGGCGAAGCGGCGAGCGCCCGCTTCACCAGATCCAGCGTCGTGGAATCGATCAGACCTCGCTCCATGCGCAGCCACGCCAGGTTGTTCATCGCAGCCACCAGATCCGGCGACAATTCGAGGGCGGCTCGAAAGCATTCCTCCGCCGCGGCGGGCTGGCTCGCCAGAAGGAAGGCGTTGCCCAGCTCGGCGAGATCCTCGGCCTCGGTGGTGGAGGCCGGATCCTTGAATCGGAATTCGTGCTTTGTCCGCTCCTCCATCAGCCGGGCGCGGGCCCGACCTGCGTCCGCGGCAGCGAGCAGGGTCGCCAGCTCGGCGCGAAAGAGTTGCGAGCGATTTTTCCCCTGGCTCACGCGAACCGCCTCGCGGAGCAGGCATTCGGCCCGGTCCAGTTGCCGCTCGTCGACCAGCAGCTGAGCGGCCTCGATCACGCCGGCAACCTCCCACGCGCGGGCGGATTTTGCGGCCAGGGCGCAGGCCTCGGCGGAGCTTCCCTCCAGCATGACGCAGGCGAGAAAGAGCGGCGATCCCGAGGGATCTTCGAGCAGCGGCCGGGCGAGGGCGGCGATAAGTGCCGGCCGGTCGGCGACGTCGGGCGGCAGCTGTCGCGCCAGCGTCACGGCGGCCTGCCGCTGCACTTTTGAAAGCCGGCCGCCGCGGACCAACCCGCGGATTTCCTCGGCCGCCGAATCAGGCTCGCCCGAGAGCGCAAATTCGATCCGCTCCAGCTGCGACCGTCCGGCGGCCTTGCGCATGAACTCCGGGGCTCGTGACATCGCCCCCCACGCCTGCGATTTCTGCCCCGCGGCGGCGTGGCTGCGCACGCAGGCGCGGACGAAGGCGTCCGAGTCGGGATCGGCTGCGGACGCCTCGGTCAACAGGTCGATTGCCTCCAGCAGGCGCCCCTGCCGCGCCTTGGTCGAAAGGGCAGCCTCGCCCAGCTCTGCCGCCGCCGGATGCAGCACCTGCAGCGCGTCGAGGAATTTTTCCGTCTCGGGAAGGCGACCGGCATCCGCCGCTGCCGCCGTCAGCGCCTGCCCCACCGCGAGGTCCAGCGGATCCTCCATGAAGAGCAATCGCAAGGGCTCCAGGGCGGCCTCAGACTGACCCCGGCGCTGCTGCATGAGCGCCCTTTCGCGCCGGCTTTCGCGCTGCACCTGGGGAAATTTCGAGGTGGAAACGGTTTCCATGGCGTCGTCGTCGGGCGCCAGGCCGCGCTCGGGGGCCGCGATCTCCAGATATTTCCGCGCCGCCAGGCGATCGCCTGGCGCGGCGGTCATGGCCCGCTCGAGCGAGCCGCGGGCCTCGAGGGCGGACTCCTTGCGCTTCTCAAAGGTCCGCTCGGGGGATGGATCCAGCGTCAGCGCCGCGTCGATCGCCGCCCGCGCAACCCAAGCGTCGGCGCAGTTCTTGTCCAGCTCGATCGCGTGCTCCGCGTGACGGATGGCCGGGTCGATCTCCCCGCACTCAAGGAAGGCGTGGGAGAGCGCCGCGGACTCGGCGCAGGACGCGACGTCGCACTTCGAGGCGATCCGCTCGATCTTCTCGAGGTCCTGCTCGGTCGCGAGTGCCCGAAGCGCCGCGACGCGCGACGCGCTTCCCAGCGCGCCGGGCTCCGCGATGAAGGGCTCGATCGTGCGCAGCGCCAGCAGCGAGTCGAATCCCGCGAGGTCGACGTAGGCGGTCAGCAGCGCGCGGGTTCCCTCGCTCGCCGGGGCCTCGCGCAGCGCGCCGCGCAACTGGCGGGCGGAGATGGGCAGCGTGCGCAGCGCAAGCGCCCAGCGCCGTGCCGATTCCGGGTCCGTCTCCGCCGACGCGACCGCCCTGTGCACCACGGCTGCGACACCCTGTCGTGAGGCCAGAAATCCCGCGGCTTCCTGCAGCGCGATGGAGTCCTCGAGCACCCGGGGGGCTGACTCGAAGAGCATTTCCGCGGCATCCTCGTCTCCGGAGGCGAGCAGGCAGCGCGCCGCGATCTCGTCGTGCTTCGACGCCGCCGAACGCAGAAACTCTTGCAGGGGCTGGGCCCATCCATTCTGTGCCAGCCATGCGACTGCTGAGGGCGCCCCCGCCCGTCCCGGCCGGTCCGCTGGCTCCAGCGCGTCAAGGACTGCCTGCCGCGCCGCCGCGGTGCGCCCGGAGCAGGCCAGCGCCCAGACCAGCGGAGGCAGGCTCGTCGCGTCCGCGGCATCGGACTGCGCCAGCGCCGCGGAGAAGGAATTGGCAGCGGCTTCCCATCGCCCGGCGCTGGCCTCGAACTCCCCCGCGAAGCGGAGGAATTCCCGGCTCTGGCGACGCAGCGGCCGCTCCGTCGCGCCGATCTCCGCGATGGAGGCCTGCTCCAACGCGGCGGCCTCATGGAAGCACTCCGACGCCGCCAGCGGATAGCCGAGTTCGCCCAGCGCCAGCCCCAGCCCGGCCGAGGCGGCGATCCGCAATTTTTGATGGCCCGCCTTCGACGGCTCCGCGGCGAGCAGCCGGCGCCCCAGCAGCAGGCGCTCGGCGGCCGGAAGGAATTTTTTCGCCGCCAGAAAGTCCAGGCCGCTGGCCGCGGCCGCCTCGGCATCGTTCGGGGAAAGCGAAAGCAACTGATTCCAGGCGCTCAGCGCCGTGTCGCGCCGACCCGCTCCCTCAAAGAGCCGGGCCATTTCCCGCCAGGCGAGCGTATTTTGCGGATCGCTGCGGACTTGAGCCAGCAGCTGCTGCATCGCCTGGTCCAGTTCGCGCTGGCGGACATGGGTCCGGATCTTCGCCAGCCACTGCGGCTCCGCTTCTTCCTCAGCCGCCGGAGCGCCTTCGCCGGGGCGCGCGGGCGCCAGGATGCTTTCAGCCGCGGCCAGGGGCATCGTCGCCGTCGCGGGATCCTTCGCCGACTTGACCGACATGAACGTGGGAGGCGCCAGCGCTTGCGCCGGGCCGGCCTTCTCCTGCACTGCCTGCTGCCGGATTGCCTGGTCCGGAGTCGATCCCGCCGTCGCGCAGCCGGCGCCCAGCGCCAGAAAAATCACGGCCGCGATCGATCGCACCATGGGAGGCATCACTTCCGCGAAATGCGCTTCGTCCCGGCCGCCGCCGGCCGCCGCGCCGCGCGGCCCACCCGGGCGGGCCGTCCCGAGACCAGATAGCGGTCGACCGCCTTGCGGATGGCGACGTGGGTCGACACCGCGTCCTCGGCCCGCACGTGGCGCAGCATGAGTTGCGAGATGTCCGCCGCCGATCCCGCCGCGGTCAAAATGTCCGACTCCACCAGCAGGCGGATGGAGGTGCGGTCCATCGGCACCGCGTGGATGTTCAGCCCGAGCAGGCAAACCCGCGCCGCCACAAAGGGCGAGATGCCGTCAAGGCTCTCGATGTAGCTCTTGGCGTCGCGCTTGGGGATGGCGGTGAGGTGCTCCAGGCTCACCTTGTGCTGCCGCTTGAAGATGTCGTTGAGGGAGCGGCGCATCAGCACGCAGCGATCGTGGGCCTCGGGGTAGCGCACGCCGATGGTCTCGACCATCTCCTTTACCAGCGAGACGCGCAGGTCGTTGAAGTCGACCATGTCGTGCTGGATGCGCGACAGGGCGTGGGCGGTCTGGTCGCGCGAGGCGTCCATCAGCAGGAAGCTCTCGATCAGCAGTTCGATCAGGTCGGTCGAGGGGACCGGGTCCTTCTCCGCGTTGGTGCGGACAAACTGGGCGAACTTGGTGGTGTAGAGCTCTGGCTTCGCGGTCGTCATGGTTCCTCTGCTCGGTCATGGGGTGCGGAATCGTTCACTTCGGTTTGTCCGTTGGACGGCTTGGCGGCCTGCATGGCGGCGTCCAGGGCCGCCTGCCGCTTCAGCGAATCATCCAGCTCGAACTCCAGCCGCGGCATGCGGCGGATCTCGATCTTCTTGTACATGCCTTCCTTCAGGCGGCCGGCGGCATGCCGCAGCGCCGCGATCGCCAGCAGGCCGCGCTCCCCCGGCAGCACCGAGACCTTGAAGCGCACCGTCGAGCGGTCGGGGGCGACGGCGGCGTCGAGCACGCTGATCATGCAGCCCTCGACGCGCGGATCCGACAACCCATCCTCGGTGATGGCCGACTGCAGGGCGCGGCGGAGTGACGAGGCCAGCCGCCCCGCGCCGCGCTCATCCGAAGGCTCGTGGGCGTGGCGGTTCATCGCGTGGCGGGCATGGAGCGGGTCACGTTGGAGGTGCGGTAGCACTCGAGCACGTCGCCGGTCTTGATGTCGTTGTACCCGACGATCTTCATGCCGCATTCCATGCCGGCGCGGACTTCCTTGGCGTCATCCTTGAGCCGCTTGAGCTGCTCGAGCCGCCGGTCCTTCTCGACGACGATGCCGTCGCGGGTGACGCGGATCTGGGCATTGCGCTCCACCACGCCGTCGGTCACGTAGCAGCCGGCGATCATGCCGACCTTGGAGATCTTGAAGACCTCGCGGACCTCGGCGTGGCCCAGCACTTCCAGCTTGATCTCCGGCGTCAGCAGTCCGCTGGCGGCCTTGGTGACGTCGTCGACCAATTCATAGATGACTTCATAGAGCCGGATCTCGACGTTCTTGCGCTCCGCCAGGGCGCGGGCCTTGCCGCTGCTGGTGACGTTGAAGCCGAGAATGATCGAGCCGGTCGCCTCGGCCAGCGAGACGTCGCTCTCGTTGATGCCGCCGACCGCCGCGTGGCGGACGTTGACCGCGACTTCATCGGTCTTGATCTTGGAGAGCACCGCGCGGAGGGTCTCCATGCTGCCCTGCACGTCGGCCTTGACCAGCAAGCCGAGCTCCTTGACCTGCTCCTTGCCCATGTGCTCGAAGATGTTGTCGAGGGTGATCTTGGGCGCCGCCAACTCGCGCTCGCGCTCGATGCGCCGGCGGTCCTCGGCGGCCTCCTCGGCGTCCTTCAGGCTGGTCACGCAGAAGAACTTGTCCCCCGCGTCCGGCATCATGTCGATGCCGCTGATCGCCACCGGCGTGCTCGGGCCCGCCTCGTCGACGCGCTGCCCCTTGTCGTTCACAAGATCACGCACGCGCCCGAAGGCGCGGCCGATGACCACGAAGTCGCTGCGGCGCAGCGTTCCTTCCTGCACGATCAGCCGGGCGACGGCGCCGCGGCCCTCCTCGAGCTGGGCTTCGAGCACGGTGCCCTGGGCCAGGCCCTTGTAGTCCGCCTTCAGGCCGAGCAATTCCGCCTGGTAGTCGAGCACATCAAGCAACTCCTGGATGCCGGTGTTCTTGGCGGCGCTGGTCTTGATGACCTCGGTCTGCCCGCCCCACTCCACCGGATTGAGCCCGTGCTCGGCGAGCTGGCCGAAGATGCGCTGGATGTTCTTCTCGGTCGCCTCCGGCTTGTCGATCTTGTTGAGAGCCACGATGACCGGCACGCCCGCGCTCTTGGCGTGGTTGATGCTCTCGATGGTCTGCGGCATCACACCGTCGTCGGCGGCGACCACCAGGACCACCAGGTCGGTGACCTTGGCGCCGCGGGCGCGCATGTTGGTGAAGGCCTCGTGGCCCGGCGTGTCGATGAAGGTGATGACGCGCTCCTGGTCGCCGGCCTTCACCGGCGTCTGGAAGGCGCTGGTGGCCTGGGTGATGCCGCCCGCCTCGCCGGCGGCGACGTTGGCGTTGCGGATGCGGTCGAGCAGGCTGGTCTTGCCGTGGTCGACGTGTCCCATGATGGTGACCACGGGGCTGCGCGGGCGCTCGTCGCTGCGGACGCGCTCCTTGAAGCCCGCCTCGATGATGTCGGCGGCGCTGCGGGCCTCCTCGATCACCAGTTCGATGTCGAACTCAAGCATGGTTTCCAGGGCCTGGTCGGAGGAGATGATGCTGTTGATCGTGGCCGTCGTGCCCTTCATGAAGAGGCGCTTGAGGATGTCCGACGCCTTCACACCCGTCACCGAGGAGAGCTCCTTGATGTTGATGGGCTCGGAGATCTTGACGACGCCGGTCACCGGACCCATCTGCCGCACGGGCTGGGCCGAGGTCTTCTTGTCGGTGGTGCGCACGCGGTTCTTCTTGAAGAACCCGACGGAGGACATCCGCTCCTCGCGCTCCTTCAGATCCTGCTTGCGCCAAGGATCGGCGGGCGCCGCTTCGCCGGCGCGGCCGCGCCCGTCGTTGGCGATGACGCGGCGCTTGTTGCGGCCGCCGGCGCTCTTGTCGGGTCCGCGCGAGGGCGCGCCCGGGGCCGTTCCGGCTCCCGCGCCTCCGGTGGCGCCGCCGCCGCCGAATCGCGAGCCGGGTCGATAGTCGCCGGAGCCCATGCTTGGCCTGGGCCGTGGGGCGGGAAGCGTGTCGGCCTTCTCGACGCGGATCACCCGCGGGCCGGAGAGGCGGGTCTTGTCGGGCTGCTGCAGCATCGGGCCGGCGGCGCGCACGTCGGTCGGACGCGTCGGCACATTGGCCTTGGCCGGAGGTCCGGGCCGCAGGAATGTTTTGGGCGGAGCCGCGACCGGCTTGGGAGCCTCGGCGGCGACGCGCGGCGCCTCCGCGGTCTTGGCAGCGCCGCCATCGGCGCCTTGGTCATTGTCGGCGCTGGGCGCGGCGACTTCCTTTTTCTTTGCGTGCAGCGTCGAGGGATCGACGACGGGCGCCTCGGGAACCTCGGCGACCTTGGGCTCCGCCTTGGGAGCCGCCTTGCGAACCGGCGGCGCCGGCTTTTCCGCGGCCGGCCGGGCCGCCAGCTTCTTCGCGGTCACTTTCTTTTCGGGCTGATCACCGGCCTCAGTGGCCTTGGCCGTCTGGGCGGGAGCTTCCTGCACGGCCACCGACGCGCCGCCGCTGCCGCCAAACCATTCGCGGATGGTCTGGGCCAGTCCGATGGAGATGGTGGACTGGGGCTGCTTGACATCGGGAATGCCCTCGGATTCACAGCGTGAAACAATCTCCTTGGTGGGGACACCAAGTTCCTTCGCCAACTGCGAGACGCGGACTTTCGTGATCTTGGCCAATGGAATTCCTTTGTAGTTTCAGTTCAAAAATTTCAGGTTCACAACGCGCATGCAATTCAACTCTTTCCGCCCAGAATGTCGTCGGCCGTGTCTTCCGCGGCCTGGTCGGTCTGGACCGCGGGAGCGGCTCCCAGCAGCACATCCGCCGCGGCGCCCTCTTCGGCGGCCAGCCGCTCGGCGGCACTCTTCTCCTGCTCCTGCTGCTCGGCAACGATCTTTGCCTTGTCGATGCAGGTGGTCACGATCAGGTCGGCCAGCTCCGGAGCGATGCCGAGGTTGGTCTCCAGGATCTCCGGGCCGACTTCCTCCACGTCGAAAACGCTGATCAGGCCCAGCGCGCCGAGCTTGTCGAGCATTTCGTCGGTGATGCCTTCGATCGGGCGCACCGTTTCCTCCAGAATGGCCAGGCCCTTCTGGAATTCGGGCGGGGTGAGAATGTCGACGTCCCAGCCGGTCAGGCGGGCCGCCAGCCGGACGTTCTGTCCGCGCCGTCCGATGGCCAGACTCAGTTGATCCTCGCGCACGATGATGGTGGCGCGGCCGAGCTCGAAGCAGAGCGTGACTTCCTCGACTTCGGCGGGCTTGAGGGCGTTGGAGATCAGCACTTGGCTGGATTCGTTCCAGCGCACGATGTCGATCTTCTCGCCGCCCAGCTCGTCGACGATGTTGCGGATGCGGCTGCCGCGCACGCCGACGCAGGCGCCGACCGCATCGACCTTGCTGTCGATGCTGGAAACGGCCAGCTTGGTCCGGAAGCCCGCCTCGCGGGACATCGCCTTGATGTCGATCACGCGTTCGGCAACTTCGGGCACCTCGGCCTCGAAGAGTCGGCGGATGAAGTCGGGATGGGCGCGGCTGAGCACAATCTTGACCTGGTGCCCGGCGTCGCGGACATCCAGGATGAGGCAGCGCACCCGGTCGCCCGGCTGGAACTGCTCGCCCGGGATCTGCTCGCTGCGCGGCATGAAGCCCTCGGCGCGATCGATCTGCACCACCAGCGAGCCGCCCTCGTACATCTGCGCGGTGCCGGTGACCAGCTCGCCCTGGCGTTTGGAGAACTCCTCGAGCAGGCTGTTGCGCTCCTCCTCGCGGAATTTCTGGATCATGACCTGCTTGGCGGTCTGGGCGGGAATGCGGCCCAGCGAGGCCAGCGGGATCTCCTCCTGGGCGCCATCCTCCAGGTTCCTCCAGATGCGCAGCGCGCCATTGAGGCGGTCGATCTCGCAGCCGAACTCCTCGAGATTCTCGCTGTTGAAGTGCTTGCGGGCGGCGCTGACCATGGCCTGCTCGAGGTCCATGAGAAGGATCTCGCGGTCGATATTGCGGTCGCGGGCGATGGAGTCGAGGATTCGGAGGGTTTCACTGTTCATTGGGATGTCTCTTCTGTTTTTGAGTGACGAAAATTGAATTGTCCGCGGCCCGGCGCCGCCACAGGTTGTCGCCGCAAAACGAACGCGGGTCACGCTCGGTGCGGCACCGCGGCGTGACCCGTCCACTGACCGTCCGGAAGGGACAGTCAAGACTCCTGGAGGGCGTCTTCTACAAGACGGCCTCCATGCGCGAGCCTTCAGCCGCACTTGGCCCAAAGCCAAGACGACGCCCGACTCCAGGATGGACGCTCAAGCGCGTCATCGCGGGAGGTGGGCCGACGAAACCATGGTGCGAAAACTTTTGGTCATGGGATTCGATCGTGAAACGGACGGACCGGCTCCAACAAGGAACCGAGCGCGGAATTGTACTGGAAATCGGCCGGATTCTCAAGTGAAGGCATGAACCGGTCCGCGCCGTCGGCCGTCAAATTCGCCTTGCAAGGCTGCTAGGCTCGATCGAATGAGATTCTTCCGCTTCCTATTGCCCGCTCTCCTGTGGATCGGCCTGACCCAGGCCGCTTCGGCCGCCGTGGCCCCGCCACAGGCGCCCGCGGCGCTGCCGAGTTTCTCGCCGCCCTTCAAGGGCGCGGCCAAACCCGCCTTCGGCGATTCCCGCGACGCGGTCAGCGCCGTCGGCGAGGTTCCCAAGGGTGCCGTCCGTCCGGGCTCGCTGGTGCCGGTCGCAATCCGGGTTCAAGTGAAGAGCGGCTGGCACATGTGGCCGGTGGAGTCGCAGGCACGAGCACTACCCGGGGCGTCGGTTTTCGAGTCGGCGATCTTTTCGACGCTGACGCTCCAGGCCAAAGCGCCGGACGCCGGCGTCTTGAAGTTGCAAGGCGTGCAGTGGCCGGCGCCGGTGGGAGCCACCTTCGATTTCGGCGAGGGCAAGCAGACGCTCGCCGTGTACGAGGGCGATTTCGTGATCTTCGCCGCGGTGCAGGTCGCCGCCGACGCGGCCAACGGCACGCACAGCGCCACCGCCATCCTCGGATTCCAGGCCTGCACCTCCGTCTGCCTGGGGCCGGCCGATCTTGAGATTCCCTTCACACTCCAGGTGGATTCCGCCGCACCGGTCGCGGCGACGAGCGGAATCTTCGCGCCGTTCGATCCCAGGAAACTGGTCAGCGACGCTGCGGGGTTAGGCGACTCGAAAAGTGTCCTTTTTGATTTCTTCGGAGCTTCGTTCCATGTCGACCCCAGCGGCGCCGGCTTTCTCCTGCTGCTGCTGGTGGCTTTCCTGGGCGGCATGCTGCTGAACTTCACTCCCTGCGTTCTGCCGATCATTCCGCTGAAGATCATGTCGCTCAGTCAGTCGGCGGGCAACCGGCGCAAGTGCTTCGCGCTGGGATTCGTCATGAGCCTGGGCGTGGTGGGATTCTGGCTCGCCCTGGGCGCTCTGGTGAGCGGCGTCAGCGGATTCAGCGCCGCCAACCAGCTCTTCCAGTATCCGGCCTTCACCATCGCGCTGGGACTCTTCATCGCCCTGATGGCCGTCGGCATGGCGGGATTCTTCAGCGTCGGGCTGCCGGCCTGGGTCTACGCCATCGAGCCCAAGCATGATTCCTATCCGGGCACATTCGTGTTTGGAATCATGACCGCCGTGCTGTCGACCCCCTGCACCGCGCCGCTCATGGGCGCCGCCGCGGGGTGGGCCGCCGCCAGCGGCAGTGCGTCGACGGTGCTGGTGGTCTTTGGAACGATCGGCGCCGGCATGGCGACGCCCTATCTGATCCTGAGCGCGTATCCATCGCTGGTGTCGCGCATGCCTCGCACCGGACCGGCGAGCGAGCTGGTCAAGCAGGTCATGGGCATCCTGCTCCTGGCGGCGGCGATCTTCTTCATCGGCGCCGGCGTCAACGGACTGCTGTCGACCCCGACGCATCTGCACTGGTGGCTCATCGGCAGCATTGGATCGCTGGCCGGCCTCTGGTTGCTGTGGCGGACTTTTCACATCACCAAAAAGAAGCGTTTCCGACTGGTTTTTTCGATGGTTGCCCTGGCCATGGTGGCGCTGAGCGCCGGGATCAGCGCAGTGCTGGGAGGATCCAGCAAGACGAACTGGATCCCCTACTCGCCCGAGGCGGTCGCCGCGGCCAAGGCAAAGCACCAGACGATCGTCTTCGATTTCACCGCCGAGTGGTGTCTGAACTGCAAGGCGCTGGAGAGCGCGGTGCTGGATTCATCGGAGGTCGTCACGGCGCTGGCCCAGGCGGGCGTGGCACCGATCAAGGTGGACATCACCAGCCGCAAAAGTGACGGATGGAACCTGCTCCACGATTACGACCGCGTGAGCATTCCCCTGCTCGTGGTGCAGTCCGCCGACGGCCAGGTGGTGATGAAGAGCGATGCCTATTCGTCGGGCCAGGTCACCGAGGCGATCCAGTCCGCCCTCAAGGCTTCGACCAAGTAGCGCGCAGCTGCTCCGCTTCGAGCCGGTCGGCCGGGCGCAATTTCAGCAGCACGTCGAAATGCATCGAGTCGTCGGATTCGATGGCGCGCCGGGCGTACTCGCCCGCGACGGGCCGGGAGAGTTTCGCGGCCCAGCGGGCGGCACGGAGCCACGCCCCGGCGCAGCGCGGATCCATCTCCGTGACGGCAAGTGCGGCCTCCATCGCGGCGGTGGCATCGGCGTCGGTGTGCGTCTGCGCCGCGATGTGCTCGCGCAGCAGCGAGGCATTCTGCCGCTGAGTGAAAGTCCTTGAGCCCAGGCGGTCGCTGAGTTGCCGCGCTTCGTGGAGCATCTCCAGTGCCTGCGTCGGATTCTTCGCGAGCGTCGAGGCGCGGATCAACTGGTCGATGGCGGCTTGCATGGAGAGATCGGTCGGGGTGGCGGAGCCTTCGCAGAGGATCCTCGCGCTTTGGATCCGCGCGGCCGGGCCGGGCTCCCCCTTGGCTGCCTCCGCGGCGTCAAGCAGATGCTGCGCGGCGCGCTCGACGCGGGCTTCCTCCGCGTTGGCGCCTCGGGCCAGGTGGAGGCAACTCAGCGCGAAGAGCATCGCGGCGACCGCGGCGAACCAGCGCACCCCCTCGGCGAACCACTGCCGTCGCTCGCTCGGGAAGCGCGGAACGCTGACCGACAGCAGCGCGCAGGCCCACACCATGGATCCGGGATTCCAGATGGTGGTTTCAATCTGCCCATCGATCCATACGGTCAGGGCGGCCGCCGCCAGGAGGGGCGCGGGCGTGCTTCCCCAGCGCAGGATGATCGGGAAAATCCACCACGCCGCGACGCCGGAGAGCGCCGCGCCGGCCAGCCGGGCCGCCAGCGCCGGAAGGTCCAGCGCGTGGGCCTCGCATCGCAGGGCCAGCACCGCGGCGGCGGCAATGGCGAGCGTCGCGAGCAATCGCGGAAATCGCGATTCGGAAATCACCGCGGCAAGGACGCGGTCGCCGCTGGCGCGCGAGGACATCACCGTCAGGGCGAAAACCGCGGCGATCATCGGAATTCCCGCCGCGCCAATCTGGGCCAGCCAGTCGAAGAAGACGGCGTGCGAACTCTGCACCGCGTCCACTGCGTCGGCCGGCCGGAAGGAAAGGAAGGCGTCCTGAAAACCATCGATGCCGCTGCCGGGGCAGGGCCGATCCAGGAAGATGCGCCAGGCGCCGACGATGTAGTGGCTGCGAAAGAGCAGGCTTCGCTCCTGCCCGAATGCGTCCGGTGAAAAAAAGGCACGCAGCGGCGCGGCGAACATGGCCAGCAATAGCAGGGCGATCGCTCCTGCCGCCAACGCGTTGCGAGACTTGGTGGAATGCCTGGCGGCCGCCAGAAATCCCAGGCCAATCACCATCGCCACAATGGCGCCCTTGGAGCCATTGGCCAGCGGAACCGCGGCGCAGAGCACCGTCGCCACGATCGCGAGGACGCGGTCGCGGCCCGACAAACGGATTCCCAACGCAGCGAAGAGAACGGTCGCGGCCGCGAAGAGTCCGGCGAAAATGTTGGCGAGGCCGAACCAGCCCGACATTTCGCGCTGCGAGAGTCGGCGCACATAGGCGGCGGCCTGCGGCCCGTCGGCGTCCCAGCCATGTTCCGCGAAATAGGCGAGGTCACGCCCGTTGGAGCGGAAGAAGTCCACCACCGCAGGTTGCTCGACGAACCATTGCCAGGCACCGCGGGTCCACCACGCGGCGGCGACGCTGACCAGGCACGTCACCAGAACGGCCCAGCCCATTTTCGCGGAGTCCCGCGCGGAAGCGGCCAGCGAAACTCCCGCCGCGGCTGCGACAAATCCGGCCAGCCAGGTTGTTCCGCGCCACGGCGCTCCTGCGGCCGCGGTCGCATGCGTCCCCAGGATGGAGATCGAAGCCAGCCCCGCAACCACAAGCAATCCCAGCGCCCAGAGCGAGGCGCACTCGGCAAGAATGAACGCTGCACTCAGGGCGATGACCGCGTCGATCCAGAGGCTCGCGGAGGGGCCGAGCCCGGCGAAGGAGGCGGGATCGAAGACCGGATCCACGTCGAAGCGAAGCGTCGGCGCCCACGCCACCAGCGACCGCAGCGCGATCGCCGCCCCAAGGATCGCGGCGGAGACCGGGACCCCGGGTTTTCTCATCGACGGAAGATTCCTTCCATCGCCGCCAGCACCAGCAGCGCCGCGATGGTTTGCAATACGACCAGCACCGCGGGCAGCGGCGTGAGATTGCCGATGATGATGCCGCCGATGCCGATGATCGCCGCCAGCGCCCAGATGATCAGCACCGCGCCCCGGCTGGAGAATCCGCGCTGCACCAGCCGGTGCGAGAGATGCCGCTGGTCCCCCACCCACGGACTCCGCCCCTCGCGGATCCGGATCATGCTGGTGGCACCCATGTCGTAGAGCGGCACGGCCAGGATGATCAGCGGCGCCAGGATGCCCCACCAATGGGTTCCAAGTCCGTACTCCGGCTCCGCCGGATTCACGAAGGTGATGCGCATGGCCAGCACCGCCAGCAGGAATCCCAGCGGCTGGCTTCCGCCATCACCGAGAAAAATCTTGGCGCCACCCTTGGGAGCGAAGTTGAAGATGAGAAACCCCGCCAGCGATCCCGCCAGCAGCGCGAAGAGACCCGAGACGAACCATTGCTGCACGATCACGGTGGTCACAGCGAAGAGCAGCGCCGCGATCATGCCCACGCCGGAGGCCAGGCCATCCATGTTGTCCAGGAAGTTCATGGCATTGACCAGCGCGACGATCCAGAGGATGCCCACGAAGACACTCAGGGCATGGCCGGCCGGGCCGTAGTGGTCCAGAAGCGTGAGCGGGCGGACGTCGAAGCCCCAGACCAGCACCACCGCGGGGATGAATTGCAGCAGCAGTTTCGTCGACGCCCCCAGTGCCCGGCGGTCGTCCCACATGCCGGCCAGCAGCAGCCACACCGCTCCGCCCAGCATGGCGGTGGTCCCCGCGAGCTTGTCGTCGATGCGGCCGCGGAAAAGATGGAGCCCGAAGTGGTCGGCCGACTTCTCGATCAGGTTTTGATTGAGCAGGAAATAGGCCATGCCCAGCAGGGCCGGCCCCACGAACGCCGCGACCACGGCAATGCCGCCGATGTTGGGCACGGGCCGCAGCGTTTTTTCATGTCCGTCGCTGCCGGCGGAATCGAAGGCACGCAGCCTGGCGCCGACCCGGATCATCGCCGCGGTCAGGATCGCCGACAGCATCAATCCACCAAGAAAGAGAATGGGCGGAAGCAGCTCCATTGGGCGTACTCTAGTCTGGGACGACCCATGCGAAGCATCACCGTCTATTGCTCCAGCAGCGTCAGCTTGGACGCCAAGTTCATGGACGCCGCCCGCCTCCTCGGCGAGGAGATGGCCCGCCGCAAGATTTCCCTGGTGTATGGCGGCGGCAGCATCGGCCTGATGGGCGAGATCGCCCGCACCATGCGCAGTGCCGGCGGCCGGATCATCGGGGTCATCACCAAGAGACTGCTCGACCTGGAGCAGGGCTACACGCAGTGCGACGAGCTCATCGTGGTGGAGACCATGGCCGAGCGGAAGAAATTGATGGCCCTGCGCGGCGAGGCGTTCATCGCGTTGCCCGGCGGGCTGGGCACCTTCGAGGAACTTTTCGAGGTGCTGGTGCAGCGCCAGGTCGGCGAGCATCGCAAGCCCATCGGACTGGTGAATCTCGCCGGCTACTACAACCCGCTGGTGGGGCTCATCGACCATGGCATCGAGCACCGATTCATCAAGCCCGCGGTGCACCACCTGCTGCACGTGCACGAGGATCCCATCAGCGTGCTCGAAGGCGTTCTCAAAGTGGAGCCCTTCGAGATCGATCCGGACCGATTTCTTCCGATGGGGCGCGGATGAGTCCGGGACAATCCTCGGCGGAACCCCTGGGATTGATCGCCGGCAATGGCCATCTGCCCCTTTTGGTCGCGCGCGGAGCCCGTGCCGCTGGCCGGCGCGTGGTGGCCGTCGGTCTGCGCGACCAGTTCGACGCCGCGCTGCCCCCGCTCTGCGATCAATTCGCCACCGCTGGCTGGTTGCGGATCGGCCGCTGGATCCGCCTGCTTCGCAATGCCGGCGTGCGCGAGGCGGTGATGGTGGGCGGAGTCTCCAAGCGGCGGATGCATGATCCCTTCCGGGTGATCAAGCAGATTCCCGATTTCCGCGCGGCCCGGCTGTGGTACCGTCGCCTGCGCCACGACCGCAGAAACGCCGCGGTTCTCGCTGCCGTCGCCGATGAACTGGCCAGCTCCGGAGTCACGCTGATGGATTCAACGACCTACATCCAGGATCACCTCGCCACGGCGGGCGTCATGGGCTCGGTCGCGCCGAGCGAGGCGCAGCGCGCCGACATCGCCTTCGGCTGGCCGATCATCGCCCAGGTCTGCGAGCTCGACGTGGGACAGGCGATCGCGGTGCGCGACCGCGACACGATTGCGGTCGAGGCGGTCGAGGGGACCGACGCCATGATCGACCGCGCCAGCACCCTCTGTCGCTCGCGCGGATGGACGCTGCTGAAAACCTCCAGCCGCGCCCATGACCGCCGCGCCGATGTCCCCACCGTCGGCGTTGCCACCATCGAACGGCTGGCCCGCGCGGGTGGAACCTGCCTGGCCTTGGGCGCCGGACGCGTGATCCTGGTGGACAAGCCCGCGGTGATCGCCAGCGCCGACCGGCTCGGCGTGGCGCTGGTCGGCGTGCCCTGAGAAGGGAGTCCGCATGAGCGAAGAACCTGATGCCGCGCCGGGTGGCGACTCCCCGCCGCACCTTTCGCTCGCCTCCCGCGCCGGCTTGAAATTGCGGCACGCGCTGGAGGCTTTCCCGGTGGACGCCAAAGGGAAAATATGCGCGGATTTCGGCTGCAACATAGGGGGTTTCACCGATGTGCTCCTGCGGGCCGGCGCCGCCCGCGTGATCAGCGTCGACACCGGCTACGGTACGCTCGCCTGGCGCCTGCGCAACGATCCGCGGGTCGAAACCCGCGAGCGCACCAACGCCCTGCATGCCGATCCGCCCGAAGGGGGCGTGGACCTGGTGGTGATGGACCTGGCGTGGACGCAGCAGCGTCTCTCGGTTCCGGCGGCGCTGCGCTGGCTGCGGCCCGGCGGGAAAATCGTGACGCTGGTCAAGCCCCATTACGAAGTGGAGCCCAACGAGAAGAGCTGGCTCGACCATGGTTTTCTTCCCCACGACAAGGTGCCGATCATCGTCGGGCGGGTGCGCGACGCGATGCGGTCGCTGGGCGCCAGCGTCCTGGCCGACGCCGAGTCGCCGATCACGGGGGGCAAGAGCTCGCGCCGCGCCGGCTCGCCCGGCAACAAGGAGTGGCTCATGCTGCTCCAGGCGGCGCGAGTCTGACCGCCGGCCCGATGCGCCGCGCTCGCCGGAAAAATCCGGCTCTTTTTCCGGCGGAAAACCTCGGCAATTTTTCGCGAATTTCGGCCCGGAAATCATGGGTCAAAACGCGCGTCGGGGAGCGATTTCGACTAGAATGAACGCTCGATTTTGATCCCAGAATTTCCCTCGAAAAAGACGTCCACGAGATCCCTGAACCATGAGTGAAGTTGCCCCAACGACGCCGCCGCCGAACGACCATGTGGTCGAGATGCCGATCGAGCAGGAGCTGCACACCAGCTACCTGACCTATGCCATGAGCACGATCATGGATCGCGCCCTGCCGGACGTTCGCGACGGCCTGAAGCCGAGCCAGCGGCGCATTTTGGTGGCGATGCACGACCTCAACCTCACGCCGGGTCGCAAGCACATCAAGTGCGCCAAGATCTGCGGCGACACCAGCGGCAACTACCACCCCCACGGCGAGAGCGTGATCTATCCGACGCTGGTGAATCTGGGTCAGGCCTGGAAGACGCGCTACCTGCTCATCGACAAACAGGGCAACTTCGGCTCCATCGAGGGCGACCCCCCCGCCGCCATGCGCTACACCGAGGCCCGCATGACCGCCCCGGCGACCGCCATGCTGGAGGATCTGGACAAGGAGACCGTCGACTTCAAGGCGAACTACGACGAGCGATTGCAGGAGCCGACGGTCCTGCCGGCGCGATTCCCCAATCTGCTGGTCAACGGCAGTTCGGGCATCGCCGTGGGCATGGCCAGCAGCATGCCGCCGCACAACCTGAGCGAGGCGTGCGACGCCATCGTGAAGATGATCGACCAGCCCAACATCTCCCTTGAGGACTTGATGCGCGTGCTGCCGGGCCCGGACTTCCCGACCGGCGGCCTGATGATCGGCCGGCGCGGCATCGTCGAGGCCTACGCCACCGGCCGCGGCAAGGTGACGCTGCGCGGGCGCGTGCATGTGGCCAAGGAGGGCGGTCGCGACGCGATCATCATCGACGAGATCCCCTACCAGGTGGTGCAGTCCAACTTGATCGAGAAGATCGTCATCGCCAGCCGCGAGGGGCGCATTCCCGACATCGCCGATGTCCGCAACCACTCCGGCCGCGACGCGCAGACCCGCGTGGTGGTCGTGCTGCGCAAAGGCGCCGACCCGGCGATCGTGGAGAAGCAGCTCTACGAGTACACCCCGCTGCAGAGCACCTTCTCCATCATCAACATCGCGCTGGTCAACCACCAGCCGCGCACGCTGGGCGTGCGGCAGATCATCCAGTGCCACATCGACCACCGGAAGGATGTCATTCGCCGGCGAACCGGCTTCCTTCTGCGGCAGGCCAAGCAGCAAGCCCACCGCCTGGAAGGTCTGATCTACGCGGTCTGCGACATCGACGAAGTCATCCGCATCATCCGCGAGAGCCGCGAGCGCGAGGAGGCCATCCTGAGCCTGATGGAGCGCGCCTTCCGCATCGCCCCCGACCACAAATACGCCCCGCTCATCCCCGCCCGCGTCGTCCAGGCCTCGCGCCAGGGCGACGGCGCCACCCTCACCCGCGTGCAGGCGGAGGCCATCGGCGCCATGCGCCTCATCCAGCTGGTCGGCCTCGAGGTCGAGAAGCTCGCCGCTGAGTTCACCAAGGTTTTGGAGGACATCGACGGGCTCGAATCCATTCTTGCCGACGAGAAGCGCGTGCTCGACATCGTCCGCGAGGACGTGCTGGAGCTCAAGGAGAAGTTTGGCGACGAGCGCCGCACCGCCATCGAGCAGGGCGAGGCCGAGGACTTCGAGATGGCCGACCTGATCCCCGAGCACGAAGTGGTGGTCACCATCTCGCACGCCGGCTGGGTCAAGCGATTGCCGGTCGACGCCTACCGCACGCAGGGCCGCGGCGGCGTGGGCGTGAAGGGAAGCGATGCGAAGGACGGCGACTTCATCGAGCAGATCTTCACAGGTTCAAGCCACGACGACCTGCTCTGCTTCACCAACACCGGCCGCGTCTTCCGCATGAAGACCTGGCAGATTCCCGAGATGTCGCGCACCTCCAAGGGTCGCGCCATCCAGAACCTGATCGAGCTGCGCGAGGGGGAAACCGTGCAGTCCTTCCTTTCCGTCGCCGGCTTCGAAACCCGCGAGGACTTCCTCTTCTTCGTCACCCGAGAGGGCCGCGTCAAGCGCACCGCGCTGCAGGATTACCGCAACGTGAACAAGAGCGGCATCATCGCGCTCAAGCTCAACGAGGGCGACCAGCTGGTCAACGTGCTGCTGACCAGCGGCAAGGACGATGTCCTGCTGGCCACGGCGCAGGGGCTGGCGATCCGCTTCGACGAGAACGACGCCCGCGTCATGGGCCGCGCCGCCGCCGGCGTGAACGGCATGACCCTGAAGGACGAGGACTACGTCGTGGGGGCGGTCCGCTGCGACGCCAACACCGACCTGCTCACCGCGACCGCCAACGGCTACGGCAAGCGCACTCCGCTGACGGAATACCTGGTCCAGCAGGACGACGGCACCACGCGCTGCCAGAGCCGCGGCGGCAAGGGACGCTTCGACATCAAGACCGAGGGCCGCAACGGCCTGGTGGTCTCCGTCCGCTCCGTCACCGAGGCGGACCAGCTCATGCTGCTGTCGCGCGATGGCATGGTGGTTCGCATCGCCGCCACGGACATCAGCCAGATCGGCCGCAACACCATGGGCGTCCGGATCATGCGCCTCTCCGAGGGGGATTCCCTCATGGGCGTGGCCCTGGTCGCCGAAGTCGACGAGACGACCCCGCCCAACGCGCCGCCCCCCGCGGGCGCCTGATCGGCTTCGAACCCGCGGCGAACCTCGATACCATCTGAACCATGTCAATCACGGAATGGTCTGAAGGCGTGCTGCTGGTCGATCTCTCGCCCGAGCCCTCCATCTCCGAGGATCTGCAGCAGCTGCAGCGGACGATCGACGGCCCCGGCGTGGAGCCCAAGCACGTGGTGCTCAATTTCCAGGAGGTCAACGGCCTCACCTCGAGCAACATCGCGGCGCTGCTGCGCATCCGCAAGCGTGTGCTGCAGCTCAAGCGCCGGCTCTTCGTCTGCGCCGTCAGCGACAAGGTCTGGACCATCTTCATGACCGCGGGCCTGGACGACGTCTTCGAGACCTCCAGCGAAGTCTCCACCGCGCTGGCCAGCGTGCAAATGGGCATCGAGTAGTCCGTGCGCCGCATCCGACGCGATCCCCCGGAAGCCCGCATCGAGCTCAATCCGCTGATCGACCTCATGACCTTTCTGCTGACGTTTTTCATCTACGCGGTGGTGATGATGGTGCGCGTCGACCTGGTGCCGATGGACCTGAAGCAGTTCGCCAGCGGCAAGCCCGCCAAGCCCGCCCCCGCCGCCACCATCAGCGTGCTGCGCAGCGGGCAGATCTTCTACAACAAGGAGATCATCGACATCAAGGACGTCGCGGCCAAGGTCAGCGAGGCCAAGGCAGCCGAGCCGCGCACCGTGGTCTATCTGGCGATCGAGGATGGCCAGGGCGTCACCGACCGCGCCCCGATCCTGCAGGACCTGTGGGACCGGCTCAAGGACACGGGCGTGAACATCAACCTGGTCGGCCGCGCCCAGACCACCAAGCAGTGATGAGCCCCGCCGCCGCGAGCCCCGTGTCGCGCGAGTCGATTTATGCCGAGGTCCGCCTCAACCGTCAGTTGCGCCGCCTGGAGAACGAGGGAGGCATGGGCTGGCCGCTCATCATCGGGATCGCCGCCAGCATCGCGCTGCATGCCTCGCTGCTGATTCCGCAGGTGCGCGACCTGCTGCTGGCGGCCTCCAACGGCGCCTCCAGCGCCAGCAAGGCGCGGCAGGCCGCCTTCAGCGTGGAAAAGGAAATGGAGAAGCCGCCGGCCCTCACCGCGGAGGAGGAGGAGCAGTTGATCAAGCTCGGCATCGAGGATGGCACCACCAAGTCCACGATGACGTGGATCGGATACAAGGACTATCAGGAGCACCTTGCGAAACTGAGCCAGGTGGATCAGGCCGCCTTCCGCGAGAGCGAGACGGGCGGCCAGCCGATGGAGGCGCAGCCGGAGCAGGCGCCCGCGGCGATGGCGCAATCGGCGCCGCCCGCTCCCCCCGCGGAAAATCCGCCGGGGCCGCTCTCCGCCGCACAACCCGCCGTTCCACCCACAGCAACCGCGCCGGCGCCGACCACTCCCGAAGCCCAGGCCCAGGAAGCGCAGCAGGCGGTCCAGCCTCCGCCGCTGCCGGCGTCGCTGGCGCTGCCCGAGACTCCCAAGGTTCCCAACGCAGGCGAGAAGGTTCCGCTCGCCGATGAGCGCAAGATCGAGGAGCAGGTGCTGCCGGTGGAGCGCGTGGGCGATGCCAAGGATGCGAAGGTTCCTCCCGAGCCGTTGAAAACCGATCCACCGCCCCCTCCCGATGCCAAGCCCACCGATTTGAAGCCCAACGATCTCAAGCCCAACGAGGCGAAGAACCCGGAGGCCAAGCCTGCCGAAGACAAGTCGGCCGAGGCGAAACCTGTTGCGAAACCCGATCCGGCCAAGCCGGTGGAGCAGCCGCCCACGCCGCAGCAACCCGCCGCCGCGACGAGCCCGCCGACGCAGGCCTCGCCCGATTCGGCGCAGCCCGCGAATCAGCAGGCGAATCCCTCTCCGCAGCAGCCCGCGTCGCAGCCGGGATCGAAGCCCGGGCCGCCCTCCAACGGCGAAGTCTCCGACCGCGAGTCGGAAGCCTCGAGCACTGTCGACGTGCCCCCGGCCAAATGGCGAAACGGTCGTCCCCTCGCGGCGAAGGGACTGAATGTCCGCACGCAGCGGCCCATCTTCGACGAGCTCACCTCGGTCACCACCGCGCCGACGAATCCGATCATCGAAATCGAGTTCGACCGCGAGGGCGTGCCGAAGAAGTGCACCATTCTTCAGAGCTCCGGAACTCCGCTGGTCGACCAGCCCATTCTGGACTGCCTCTACCGGTGGCGCGCCTCCGGCAGCCAGCTGACCAAGCTGCCCGAGGGTCAGACCCTCAAGTTCCGCATTCGCATGCTGCTGCGCTGAGGCTCAGGCGCGGTCGACGCCGAGTTTGCGCAGCCGCTCCAGCAGCGGCCGGTCCGTCAAGTCGTAGAACAGCGGCGTGATGGTGACGCAGCGCTCGGCCAGCGCCTCCACGTCGCTGCCCTCGGCGGTGTGGAAGAATTCCATGCCGTTGCCTGAGGACCAGTAATAGATCTGACCATCCGGCGCGACGCGCTTCTCATAGCCGTCGATGCCCGCTGAGGTGTTCATCGGCACCAGCTTGATCGGCGGCATCGGCGCATTGGCGGACTCGGTGTGCGGAACATTGATGCTGATCACGCGGTGCGCGTCGGGCAGGCCGGACTTGAGGACGTGGTCGATCGCAAAGCGCGCGATGGCGGCGGCCCGCGGCAGGTGCGTCTTGGCGCGCTCCCCGATGTGCAGGCTCACGGCGATGGCGGGCACGCCCAGGAAGGCGGCCTCGACGGCGGCGGCGATCGTGCCCGAGTAGATCACGTTGATCCCCACGTTGGCCCCGTAGTTCATGCCGCTGATCACCAGGTCGGGCAGGGATTTCGGCCCGTATTTCTCCTTCCACAAGGCGCGCAGGCCGAGCTTCACGCAGTCCGCTGGGGTGCCCACCACGGCGATCCCGTTGGCACCGTTGTTCAGCGCCCGCACGCGGGTCAGCAGCGGCGTGTGAAAGGTGACGCCATGGCTCTCGGCGCTCTGACCATTCGCCGGCGCCACCACCATGACCTCGCCCAGCGACTCCACGGCGGTGTGCAGCGCGGAGATGCCCGGCGCCTCCAGGCCGTCGTCGTTGGTCAGAAGAATCTTCACGGGGCCACCTCGTGCACGCGCGGCTCGAGCACGTATTCGCGTCCGCCCCACCGGACCGGCTTGCGCAGGTCCAGGTCCTCGGCGGCGCCGAAGAAGCATCGCGCGATCAGGAAGCCGCCCAGCGGATGGAAGAACACCGCCAGCATCGGTGCCGCGCAGAGCCTGTGGATGGCCGCGGCGACGATCAGGAATGAAAGCGTCGAGAGCACACCGACGCCCAACGCGAAGGAGGCGAGCGGCTCGAGCGAACCGCCGCGCCAGCCGGCGCCGGCGGCGAGCGCGCCCAGGCTGGCCAGCGGCAGGAGCGTGGCCCCCACGCCGACGATCACGCCGCTGCGGCGCAATCGGGGCGGCTGGCGCTCGGAGCCCTCGATGTAGATCCGCTTCCAGCCCATCAGGAACTCGCTCAGTTTCTCGTACATCTCCACCATCAGCATGCCATCCGCCATGGCCAGGCCGCCCACGCCGCCGCTGTCGCGCATGCGCCGCGAGAAGGCGATGTCCTCCAGCAGGTCATCCTTGACGGCGGCGTGCCCGCCCATCTTGTCGTAGGCCCGGCGCTCGAAGAGCAGGAACTGCCCGTTGGCGAAGACCCGCGGACTCTTGGCCCGGTTCACCTGCGCGATCGGGTACATGCGCATGAGCTCCATGACCGCCACCGGCTGCACCACCGCCTCGAACCAGTGCCGGATGCGCGGCGTGCTCATGAGCGAAAGCAGCGTCAGGCCGCGCTGATTGAGCATGCCCAGCGAGGCGCGGACCAGCTGCGGCGAGAACTCGACGTCCGCGTCGGTGAAGAGCAGATGCGTTCCCCGGGCGTGCTCGGCGCCGATGCGCCCGGCGTTGCACTTGCCCGCCCAGTCCGCGGGGCAGGAATCGTTGTCGATCAGGCGCAGCCGCGCATCGCGCGCCGCGATCGGCTCGAGGATGGCGCGGGTTCCGTCGGTGCAGCGGTCGAGCACCACGATCACCTCCAGGTTCCGGTAGTCACTGGCCAGGATGCTTTCGATGCAACCGGGCGCGTGCTTTTCCTCGTTGTGTGCGGGAATGATCACGCTGACCAGGGGCTCGCCGGCGGGAGGCGCGAAGGCCAGGCCCTGGCGGATCCGCGGAATCCGCGGCAAATCGCGCAGAATCCGCACGCCCACCGTGATCCACCAGCCCGCGCAGCAGCCCGCGGGCACGATCAGCATCCACATCAGCAGCACTCGAACGTCCATTGCGCCAGATTAGCCGAACCCGGCCAGGGGTGACGCGCCCCGCGGTCTACACTCGCCCCATGCAGCCGATCTCCTTCGACCGCAGGGCGGCGCGGGCCTACGACCGCATGTGCATGGAGCGGCTGGGGATTCCCGGCATCGTCCTCATGGAGAACGCGGCGCGCGGCTGCGCCGACATCGCGCTGCGAATGCTGGGGACGGCCGGCTCGCGATCGCGCGTGGCCGTGCTGTGCGGGCCGGGCCAGAATGGCGGCGATGGGTACGCCATCACGCGGCACCTGGCCAACGCACAATGCGCCGTCGACCTCTTCGTCCACGGCGAGCCCGCGGCGGATTCCGACGCCAACGTCAATGCGTGCATCGCAGCGGCCATGAACATTCCTCGGCAGCCGCTCACGCCGAAATCGCACCTTGGCGGCTACGCGCTGCTGGTGGACGCGCTGTGGGGCACCGGCCTGGACCGGCCGCTGGCGCCGGCCGACCAGGCGCTGATCGAAATCGTCAACAGCGCCGGGCGCCCGGTGCTGAGCGTCGACCTTCCCAGCGGCATGGACGCCGACACCGGCGAGCCGCTTCCGGTCTGCGTCGGCGCGACCATCACCGTCACGATGGTCGCACCCAAGAAAGGCTTCGCCAACCCCGGGGCATCGCGGCTCATCGGCCGCCTGGAGATCGTCTCGATCGGCGGGCCCGCGCCCGGCGCTGCGGTCGGCGGATAGTCCCGCCTTTCCGCAGCCCGAGAGTGGAATAAAACCTCTACGATCTCGCTCCCGTGTATCCCGCGCAACTCGCCAATCGATATCTCACAAGCCGGATCATTCCGCTGATCGCGGTGGCGGCGGTGGCGCTCTGCGTGGCCCTGGTGGTGATCGTGGTCAGCGTCATGAGCGGATTCCTGGACCTGCTCCGCGCCAGCGGCCGCACGCTGATCGGCGATGTGATCATCACCTGCCCGGTGCGCGGCATCCCCTGGTACGGAGAGTTGATCGCGGACATCGAGGCGATGCCCGAGACCGCGGCCGCGACTCCGGTCATCGACACCTACGGGCTGGTGCGCATGCCCTACCCGGAAGGCAGCGAGAAGGACATCGTCACCGCGAACGTGTGGGGCATCGAGCCGCACAGCTTCAATCGCGTGACGGACTACGCCCGCGCCCTCTACTGGAAGCCGCCAGCCAGCCCCGAGGCCGCCGCCGCCATGCAGCCCGACGATCCGCGCCTGCAATTGAAGAAAACCATCGAGCAGGATGGGCTCGACCTGGTGCAGCACGACACCGGCGATCCGGGGCTCGTGCTGGGCATGCACGTCTCGATGGCCAACGACCGGCGCCGCGACGGCAGCTACAAGCCGCGCTTCCAATGGTTCATGCCCAGGTACACCGTCACGCTGACGCTGGTGCCGATCAGCGCCAAGGGCACGATCGCCGAGCCGCGCGAGCGCGCCTTTCCCATCGTCAACGAGTTCCGCAGCGGCGTCTACCAGATCGACAAGAACCGCGTCATGATTCCGCTCGCCGAGGCGCAGAAGCTGCTGCGCATGGACGAGGGCACCCTCTACGACATGAACGCGCCACCCCAGCCGGACGGCAGCCTGCCGATCCTGGGGGTCAGTCCCGCGAAAGTCTCCAAGGTCCTGGTCCGCGCCAAGCCGGGGGTGACGCCCGACCAGCTCCGCGACGCGGTGGCCGCGGTCTATGACAAGTTCTCCCGCGACATTGCCGTCGATCCCTCCAAGACGGTGAAGGCGCCGATGACGGGGTATGTGAGCATCCTGACCTGGGAGCAGCAGCTGCGCGACCTCATCGGTCCCGTGGAAAAAGAGCGGGAGATGATGCGGATCCTCTTCTCGATCGTCTACCTGGTCTGCGCCGGCCTGGTGCTGAGCATCTTCTGGGCCATCGTGCAGGAGAAGACCCGCGATGTCGGCATCCTGCGCTCGGTGGGTGCGAGCCGCCCCGGCATCCTGTGGATCTTCTTGCAGTATGGCCTGGTCATCGGCGCCGTCGGGGGATTGGCGGGCATCGGCGTGGGATGGCTCGTCATCCGCAACATCAACTCGATCCACGAGGCGATCGGGCAGGACGCGCCGCGCTGGAGCTGGATCGCCTGCTTCGCCATGGCGCTGGCGAGCTTCGTGCTGAGCGTGCGCGGCGCCTTGGCGGGAGTGCTGCTGCGCACGCTGCTCTGGACCGTGACCGGCTCCACGCTGGTGCTGGTCGGCGTGCTGCTGACGCTGCACCGCGGCACGCTCATCTGGGATCCCAGCGTCTACTACTTCGACCACATTCCCGACCAGGTGGATTGGTTCACCGCCATGATCACCTGGTGCGGCGCGGTCGTCTTCAGCGTGCTCGGCGCCAGCATTCCCGCCGCCAAGGCCGCCGACATCCATCCGGTGAGGGCCCTGCGCTATGAGTAGCCCCCTGCTGGAAGCCAAGAATCTGCGCAAGACCTACCAACTGGGTCGCGTCAAGGTGCCGGTGCTGCGCGGCGCCAGCTTCGCGCTGGCCCAGGGCGAGTGGGTCGCCATCCTGGGTTCCTCCGGCAGCGGCAAGAGCACGCTGCTGCACCTGCTCGGACTGCTCGATGAGAGCGACGCCGACTCGGGCGGCGTCTGGTTCGAGGGCAAGCCCGTGGCCGACCTCAAGTTCGCCGCGCGAAACGCCTACCGCAATCGCAGCGTCGGATTCGTCTTCCAGTTCTACCACCTGCTTCCGGAATTGACGGTGCTGGAGAACGCGCTGCTGCCCAGCATGGTGCAGGCGGGCCTCGCCTGGTGGTCGAAGCGCCGGCAGGCGGAAGGCCATGCGACGGAATTGCTCGGCGCCTTCGGGCTCTCGCACCGTCTGACGCACCGGCCCGCCGAGCTCTCCGGCGGCGAGCGCCAGCGCGTGGCGATCGCCCGGGCCCTTTCCAACAATCCCAAGGTGCTGCTGGCCGACGAGCCCACCGGCAATCTCGACACGCGAACCGGCGGCGAGATCCTTGACCTGATCGCCGCCAAGCACCGCCAGGGACTCTCGATCGCCATGGTCACGCACGACGCCGCGGTCGCCGCGCGGGCCGACCGGATCGTGCGCCTGGTCGACGGTTGCGTCGAGCACTAAAAGGTCGCGATCAATCGCGGGCCATGTAGCGCTGCTTCACGGCCTGGGCCAATTGCTGCGCGTTCCAGCCGAAGCGCTTCTGCATGGCCTCCTCCCAGGGAATCCCCGCCTTCACGTCCTTCACCCACGCGCCGAACTTGCGGCCGTCGGTGTGAATCAGGAAGTCCACCGTCATGTAGCCGATCGCGTAGCCGATCGCGTTGGCGCCCGGCCAGGAGCCATCCTCGTAGTTCAGCCGGAGGATCGATTGCACATCGTTGTTGCCGGCGCGGATCCATTCGAGACCCTGCGGCGTGCGATCCCCCTTGGTCGTGGATTGCGGAAAGCTCTCCGCGGCGACGTACTCCGCGTAGCCCTCGTCGGCCCAGGCGGGCAGGCGCATCGGCGAGCCGTAGCGGTGCATGAATCCGTGCGAGGCCTCGTGCACCAGCGTCGACATGAATCGGTTCGCGTCCTCGCTGCGGTAGGCGCTGACGACCACCTTGGGGCCGACCATGTGGCAGAGGCCGATCGCGCCGGGCGGCGGCTCCATGTCGAAGGCGGCCTTCTCGATGGCGCGGTAGTGCCCGTCGGTCGCGGAGACGATGACGACCGCCTTGCCGTGAAAGATGTTCAACCCGGCGGGAAGCCCGAACATCTCCGCGACGGTCTGGTACATGGCGTCCATGCGCCGGGCCAGTTCCCGGGTTTCACCCAGGGGCAGGTCGGCGTAGAGGACCCAGAAATCTCCCTCGACCATCGAGTAGCGCAGGTTCACCTGTTTCAGCCAGCGCTCCGCGTCAGCCTTCATCTCGGCCAGGGCTTCGGCTCGCTCCGCATCCGTCGCCACACTCCAGGGCTTGGCGTGCGTCGCGGCGTCCCCGGCCGCGGGCGCGCCGGCGCCGACCGTCTTGTCCTGAAAATCCTTTTCCTTGGCGATGCGGCGATCCTCGACGGCCTTGCGCCGGTTCTGTGCGACCTCCAACCGCAGGGCCTCCGCGTCATCCGCCAAGGCGCGATCGCGCTTGATGGCGTCGCGCAGCGCGGACTCGGCGAGCTTGTCGCCCCCCTCCAGAGCGAAGAGCATCCGCGCCAGCCCGAGATAGGAGCCCCCCTGCCGCCAGTCCATCAGCTTCCGGCAGAGACGGTTGGCGTCATCGGGCCGGAAATCCTTCCACGCGGCGCGGCCGAAGGTGCCCTCGATCCCCTCGAAATCCCACTTGGAAATCGAGCCTTTCACGGACGCACCGCTGACCAATTTGACCTTCCACGGAAGTGGCGGTTCCACCACGCCTTGGGCGTGCAGCGTGGAGCAGAGCACCATTGCAATAACTGTTCCCAGCAAGAATTGTGAAAATCCGCGCATCGGGCACCAAAGTACTCGGCTACCATCGTCGATGGAAGGTCAGTTCTTCTTTCACGGGACCAAATTTCAGGAGGATCGCGATGTTTGAACGTCTGACAGATCGTGCTCGCAAGGTGATGGCTCTCGCGAATCAGGAGGCCCAGCGGTTCAACCACGAGTACATCGGGACCGAGCACATCCTGCTTGGCCTGGTCAAGGAAGGGTCAGGCGTCGGCGCCAACGTGCTCAAGAACCTCGGCATCGACCTGCGAAAGGTCCGCCTGGAGGTCGAGAAGCTGGTCAAGAGCGGCCCCGAGATGGTCACCATGGGCAAGCTTCCGCAGACGCCGCGGGCCAAGAAGGTCATCGAGTACGCGATCGAGGAAGCCCGCAATCTGAATCACAACTATGTCGGCACCGAGCATCTTCTGCTGGGCCTGCTCCGCGAGCAGGACGGCGTGGCCGCCCAGGTGCTGCTGAACCTCGGCCTGAAGCTCGAGGAAGTCCGCGAGGAGGTGCTGAATCTGCTCGGCGCCGGCGGCGACAGCGAGCAGGAAAGCCCGCAGCAGGCGGAGGCCGCCGGGGAACCCGGAGCCCCCGAGGCGCCGGCCGCGCCGGGCCGCCGCGGCAAGAGCAAGACCCCCGCGCTCGATTCGTTCGGCCGCGATCTCACCGAGCTTGCCCGCAACGGCGAACTCGACCCGGTCATCGGGCGCTTCGCCGAGATCGAGCGCCTGGTCCAGGTGCTCTGCCGCCGCACCAAGAACAATCCCGTGCTCCTGGGCGAGGCGGGCGTCGGCAAGACGGCGATCGTCGAGGGCCTGGCGCAGCAGATCATCTCGCAGGAAGTCCCCGACCTGCTGCACGACAAGCGCTTGGTCGTGCTTGACCTGGCCATGATGGTCGCGGGCACCAAGTACCGCGGCCAGTTCGAGGAGCGCATCAAGGCGGTCATGAACGAGGTTCGCCGCGCCAAGAACATCATCCTCTTCATCGACGAGCTGCACACGCTGGTCGGAGCCGGCGGCGCCGAGGGCGCCATCGACGCCAGCAACGTGCTCAAGCCGGCGCTGTCCCGCGGCGAGATCCAGTGCATCGGCGCGACCACCTTCGACGAGTACCGCAAGTACATCGAGAAGGACGCGGCCCTGGAGCGGCGCTTCCAGTCGATCGTGGTGGAGCCGCCCGGACCGGAACAGGCCTACGAGATTCTCAAGGGATTGCAGGAGAAGTACGCGGCGCATCACCGCGTGGTCTACACCGACCAGGCCCTGCGCGCCGCGGTCGAGCTCTCGGGACGCTACATCCCGGGGCGCGTGCAGCCCGACAAGAGCATCGACGTGATCGACGAGGCCGGCGCCCGCCTGCGCCTCAAGACCATGGCCAAGCCGCCCGATCTCGCCGATCTCGAGACCCGCATCGAGCGCCTGAGCATCGACAAGGACGACGCGGTGAAGAACGCCGACTACGAGAAGGCCGCCGACCTGCGCGACCAGGCCGAGAAGCTGCGCAAGGAAAAGGAGAAGCTGCAGCAAGGCTGGCGCGACCGCATGAACGAGACCACCGGCACCGTCGACGAGGAGATGATCGCGGAGGTCGTCAGCAAGATGACCGGCGTGCCGCTCACCCGCCTCGCCAAGGAAGAAAGCAAGCGCTTGCTCCAGCTCGAGGCCGAGCTGCACAAGACCGTCGTCGGCCAGGAGGAAGCGGTCAAGACCGTCGCCCGCGCCATCCGCAAGAGCCGATCCGGCTTGAAGGATCCCAAGCGACCGATGGGTTCGTTCCTCTTCCTCGGACCGACCGGCGTCGGCAAGACGCTGCTGGCCAAGGCCATCGCCGACTTCATGTTCGGCGACCAGGACGCACTCTTTGCCCTGGACATGAGCGAGTATATGGAGAAGCACAATGTCTCCAGGCTCATCGGAGCGCCTCCCGGCTACGTGGGCTTCGAGGAGGGCGGACAGCTCACCGAGCGCATCCGCCGCCGCCCCTACGCCGTCGTTCTTCTGGACGAGGTGGAGAAGGCGCATCCCGATGTCTTCAACATGCTGCTGCAGATCATGGAGGAGGGACGCCTCACCGATTCCTTCGGCCGCCACGTCGACTTCCGCAACTGCATCATCATCATGACCAGCAATCTCGGCGCCGATGTCATCAAGGGCGGCTCGGCCTTCGGCTTCACCAAGCGCGCCGAGGTGCAGGACTACGAGAAGATCAAGAAGTCGCTCACCAGCGAGGTGGAGCGATTCTTCCGGCCGGAGTTCGTGAACCGACTGGACGACCTGATCGTCTTCCGGCCGCTGATCAAGGACGATTTGAACCAGATCATCGAGTTCGAGCTGGGCAAGCTCCGCAAGCGCCTCACCGAGAAGGGCATGGCCCTGGAGATCGATCAGAGGGCCAAGGACTTCCTGATCGACAAGGGCTACAACCCCGACTTCGGAGCCCGGCCGCTGCGCCGCGCGCTCTCGCAGTTTGTCGAGGATCCGCTGGCGGAGAACCTGCTCAGCGGCGAGTTCGTGGCCGGCGACGTGATCTGGGTGACCCGCGAGGATGAGAAGGAGCACCTGGCCTTCCGAGCCCAGAAGCCTGTGGCCCCGCCTCCACCCGCGACGCCAACCCCGGTGGTGTGAACGCCGCATTTCAAGTGCATGTCCAGCCGCGCCTCTTCATCGGGGCGCGGCTTTGTTTTTGAAATGGATTCCGCTCAGCGGATGCTGACCAGTTTCATGCCCGAGGGGGTCGACTCGAACTCCATCGCGGTGAATTTGTAGCTGCCTCGCAGGGTCGAATCCAATTCCGCGGAAAGGTGCGTGGCATCCCGGTTGCGGACGATGGCGTGGCCGTTGCGCAGATTGATCTGCATGCAGTTCAGGGTGGCCATCACTTCCTTCCGGTTGACGGTGAAGAAGGTCTTGAAGTACTCGAGGCCGCCGCGGTCGGCGAGATCCCGCTTCGCCTCCTCGGAGAGCAACTGGTTCCAGAGCAGCTCGTACTCCTCGTTGCGCACGCACTCCGAAACGTGGGCCACCACCTGCTCCGGAAACATGGCGCGGAGCACCACGTCGCCGTTGGCCTTGCGCTCGCGCAGCTCGATCTGCGGGGTTTCGGCCTCGGGCGCGCTGCCCGGGGTCTTCGCGGCCGCGTCCTTGCGCTCGGGTCGCTTGGAGGTGTAGATGACCCGGGTGCCGTCCGGCTTCACGAAGGTCTCGTCGGCGGCGCGGCCCGTGGCGTCCACTTCGAACTGCGGCCGGTAGCGATACTCGATCTTTTCCTGGGCACACCCGCAGATCACGGCGCCCGCCGCGAGCGCGACCGCGATCCCGCGGAACCGGCTCGGGCTCGATCTACGCCCCATCGGCCTGCGACGACGCCAGCAAGCCGAGCGCGCTCCATTGAAATTCCTCGCTGCCTTTGGCCCAGACGAAGTGCCCCGCGAGCTCGGGATCGAGCGCGGGCCGGTCGAGACGGTTGTGCGTGCCGCGGCTCTCGTGGCGAGCCAGCGCCGCCAGCACCATGAGCCGCGCGGCGGTGAGCATGTTCTGCGTCTCCCAGCCCACGGGCTCCTCGAAGACCGAGTCGAAGGCGTAGCGCCCCCAGAAGGCGAACATCTCCAGCATGTCGCTCAGCTTGGCGGAGCTCCGCTCGATGCCCACGTTGCGCCACATGGCGCTGCGCAGGCTGCTGCGGACATCCGCCAGGTCCAACTCGCCGCGCTCGGGCCGCTCCACTTCGTGCATCAGGGGGACCGGCTGCGCGGGGGAAAGGTCATCCTGCTGCAGGGCCTGGGCAACGCGCCGGCCGAAGACGAGGCCCTCGAGCAGACTGTTGCTCGCCAGGCGGTTGGCGCCATGCACGCCGGTTGCGGCGCACTCGCCGCAGGCGTAGAGCCCGGGCACATTGGTGCGACCGTGGAGGTCGGTGCGCGCGCCGCCAATGCTGTAGTGGGCTGCGGGATGCACCGGGATGCAGTCGCGCCCCGCGTCCAGGCCGAACCCCGCCAGCATCCGGGCCAGGCCCGGGAAGCGCCGGGCAAATCCGGCGGAGCCCATGCATCGGGCGTCGAGCCAGACGTGCGACTCGCCCGACTTGGCCAGGTGCCGCACGATCGCGCGGCTCACCACGTCGCGCGGCGCGAGGTCGCCCAGCTCGTGCAGGCCGGGCATGATCGAGGCGCCGTCGCGGTCGACCAGCTTCGCCCCCTCGCCGCGCACCGCCTCGCTGATCAGGTGCCGCGGCGCGCCGGCGACGTAGAGCGTGGTGGGATGGAACTGCATGAACTCCAGGTCGGTCACGGCGGCGCCGGCACGCCACGCCATGGCCACGCCGTCGCCGGTGGCAACCTTGGGATTGGTGGTCTCGCGGAAAATCTGTCCCGAGCCGCCCGTGGCCAGCACAGTGGCGCGGGCCCAGATGATCTGCAGGCCGTGGCGCGGATGCCAGGTCAGCAGGCCCGCGGCGCGGCGCCGACCCTTGCGCTGGTCCACCAGGATGTCGATGGCGAAGCAGCGGTCGAAGACGCGCACGCGCCTTTGCAAGCGCACCCGCTCGACCAGGCAGCGGGCCAATTCGACCCCGGTCGCGTCGCCATCCGTGTGCATGATGCGATTGAAGTGGTGCCCGCCTTCCAGTCCCAGCTCCGGCTCGCCGCCGGGTCCGCGATCCACCCGCATCCCCCACTTCAAGAGTTGGCGGATTTCCCCGGGGCCTTCTTCGACCAGAGCTCGCACGGCCTCCGGCTCGCAGAGCCCGGCCCCCGCTTCAAGGGTGTCCTGGATGTGGCTGCGCAGGCTGTCCGCGGCCGCCATCACCGCCGCGATGCCCCCCTGCGCCCAGGAGGTGTTCGAGAGGTCGACCGACTCCTTCGCCAACAGGATCACATCCTGATGCTCGGAGGCCTCGATCGCGGCCCGCAGTCCGGCCACGCCCGTGCCCACCACCACGACGTCGGTGAAGATCTGCGGGAGCAGCGCCGAACGAAATGGAATCAGCAGCTCTCGTTCGTGGTAGGAGTTCATTTGGACTGCGTGGACGCCGGCGCCGAGGGCTCCGCGGCCGGAGGCGCCACGGTTTCGCCGGCGAGCAATCCGTTCTCCGAGATCCGGGCCAGCCAGAGCTGACTCGTGCGGCCGGTGCCGCGCTGGCTGGTCCACATCAGGAATTTTCCATCGCGAGTGATGGCGGGCAGCAGATCCGCGCCATCGGCGCAGGTGACCCGGTGCGGCTGCGCCGGCGGCGCCGAGCGATCCGTCGGCACGGGCAGGGCCAGCAGTTCGTAGTTGTCATGCCCGACGCGGCTCGACGCGTAGACCAGGGTGGATCCATCGGGGGTGAAGTACGGGGCCCAGTTCACGGCGCCATCGTTGGTGACGGCGAGGGGCTCGCCGATCCCGGTCACCGCGCCCGCGCCGTCAAAGGCCACGTCGGCGACGTAGATCTGCAGGAGATTGTCACCCTTGCGGTCGGCGCGCCAGACGATCTTCTTGCCGTCGGGACTGAAGAAGGCGCCGCCGTCGTAGCCGGGCAGCGAGACGATTCGGGTGATTTTCTTGGTGGGCAGGTCCATCACGAAGATGTCACCCTCGCCGCTTTCCAGCGAGGTGTAGAGCAGCGTGCGGCCGTCGGGACTGGTGGAGCACTCGGCGGTGTAGGCCTTGCCGTCGCCGACCAGCGTCTTGAGACCCTCGGGATCGTTCTGCGACGCGCCCAGGTCCACCTCCACCACGCGCATCTCCGGCGGAAAACTCCAGCGGTAGTTGCGCGTGCCGCGCTGGTAGCCCGGCGTCTCCTGCTTGGCCGGCGGCGTGATCGTGCTGGCGAAGATCAGGTGGTTGGGGATGGTCGGATGGAACCAGCCGCAGGTGTTGGCGCTGCCGGGCGGACTGACTTGGCGGATGTTGCGCAGGCGGAACTCGCGCTCATGCGGGCCGAAGCTCTGACCCTGCCCCTCGTCGCGCAGGTTCGCCACGTACATGCTGTAGTACTCGCTCGCGGGGTTGCCCTCGGCATCGCGCTCGATCGCCTGAAAAACCACCTGCGTCCCATCCACATTGAAGTAGGCCTCTCCCGCCTTCACGAATCGCTCCGGCAGCGTGAGCTGCACCTGGCCACCCAGCACGGCCTCCGATTTGCGCCAGTCGATCGTGTCCTTCTTCGCCGCGGCTTCGCCACCCTTCGCGGCGGGCGCTGCAGTCGGCGGCGCGCTCGTGCCTGCGGCGCTGCTGGGTGCGGGCGAAGATTGCGCCAGGGCGCACAGGAGAAGGATCAACGATGTCATAATCCATGAGTGTACGCATCCCCGCCTCCCAATTGCATGCCTCGATCGACTTCATTTCGAGGCGTTTGGCAGGGGTTTCCCCATGGATGAACCCACCCTTTCGCACGACGGTTTCCGCGTGGTTCATGCGGCGAGCGATTTCGTCGTCCTGGAGAAGGCGTCGGGATTGCTCTCAGTTCCGGGGATTGGCCCGGCCAATGCGGATTGCCTGGCCACGCGCGTCGCGGCTGTTTTCCCGGGCGCCCGCAACGTGCACCGCCTGGACCAGCACACCAGCGGGCTCATCGTGATGGCCCTGAATGCCCAGAGCCATCGAGCGCTGAGCATGGCCTTCGAGGCGCGGCGGGTGACGAAGGCCTACCACGCGATTGCCCTCGGGCACGCGCAGACCGACGAGGGCGAGATCGATCTTCCGCTTCGCAAGGAGGCGCTGGGCTCGGCTCGACAGATCGTCTGCCACGAACAGGGCAAGGCGAGCCGGACCCGCTGGCATGCCGAAGCACGGCTGGAGTTCGTTCCATCGTCGGTTGCTTCTTCGAAGGCCCCCTGCCGGTGCACGCGCTTTCGCCTTGAGCCCATGACGGGCCGCAGCCATCAGCTTCGGGTTCATCTCGCCTCCATCGGCCACCCCATTCTCGCCGACGAGTTGTACGCGACGGAAGTGGTGAAACGTGCCGCGACACGGCTCTGCCTTCACGCCACCGAGCTCGCATGGGGCGAATTCAAGTTCACGGCGCCGCATCCTTTTCACTGACTTGAAAAGCGTCAGGCGTCCGAAATCGAATCCGCGGCGGAGGTCGAAAATCCTGCGCCATGCGCCCGCAGATAGCGGCCCAGCGCCATCAGCGGGAAATAGAGCCGGTAGAGGTGGTAGCGCAGGTAGAAGACACGGGGGAATCCCGTGCCGGTGAATTCCGTCTCGCGCCAGGAGCCCGCTGGATCGCGATCAGGGTTTTTCTCAGGATTTGTCGCGTCCCTTTCGCTCAACTGCGTCTTCGCAAGCCACACCAGCGCCTTCACAAGATCCGGATCGTCATGGCCGAAGATCTCCTGCAGGATCATGGCTCCCCACGCGGTCTGGCTGGCGGTGCTGACGCCTTGCCCCTTGAGCGTGGGGTCGATGTAGCTGTTGGCACTCTCGCCGAAGCTGCCGTCGGGCTTCTGCACGGACTTGATCCAGGCCCCCGCTCGCGCGATCCACTCCTCGTTCGGCGACACGCCGCAGCGGATCGGGCCGATCACGGCCTGCCATGTGCCATAGATGTAGTTCACTCCCCAGCGGCCGAAGAAGCAACCCTCGGGCTCCTGACGGCTCTTGATGTACTTCACCGCGCGGCGCACCGCGGGATGGTCGACCGTGATGCCGTGCCAGCTCAGACATTCCAGCACGCGCCCCGTGATGTCGGGGCAGCTCGGATCCTGGATCGCGTTGTGGTCGGCGAAGGGAACGTACTCGTAGACCTTGCGGTCGCGGGTCCGGTCGAAGGCCGCCCACCCGCCATCGTCGTTCTGCATCGCCAGAGTCCACGCCACGCCGCGCGCTGCCGCCGATTGATTGGCCGGTCCGCCGATCCGCATCAGCGCCATGCTGACCATCGCCGTGTCGTCCACGTCCGGGTACCAGGCGTTGGCGTATTCGAAATACCAGCCGGCCGGCGCCGTCGAGGGGGCGGTGTTTGCCGCCCAATCCCCGAGAAATCGGCACTCCTTGCTGCGGAGCCAGTCGCCGGCACTCGCTGCGGAGGCATCCTCCACGGTGCATCCGCAGTCGGCCAGCGCGTAGAGCGCAATACCCGTGTCCCAGACCGGGCTGAAACAGGGCTGGATGCGGATGCGCTCGCCCTCCTCGATGAAGAACTCGTCGAGCTCGCGCTCGGCGCGAACCACCATGGCGTCGCTGCGCCGAATCCCCAGGGCGTGGAAAACAATCTGGATGTAAACCATGGGCGGAAAGATCGCTCCGAGTCCGCGGGTCGGCGCCGGCTGATCCTGCCCGCAGCGAGTGGCGCTCCACCGAAACGCAGCGGCGATGGCACGGCGGCGCAACGAGGTTCCGAAGATGCGGTGAGCCACTTTCATCGCGCGGTCGGCGCCTAGAAAGAACGTCCGCCAGCCCCAGGGCACGTCCGAGCGCATCTTCAGCCGGTGTCGCGCCCTCCCGTCCACGAACAATTCGTCGATGCCCTGCTCGGGAGCCAGCGCCCGCGTCGGGCGAAGCGTCGCCACGATCGCCAGGGGCAGCAGCATGGTCCGGCTCCAGGCGCTCATCTTGCTCATGTGGAAGTAGAACCACTTCGGCAGCCAGACGATCTCCGGCGGGATCGCGGGCACCGCGCTCCAGGAGATCTGCCCCAGGCAGGCCAGGTAGAAGTTGGAGAAGCTGTTGCAGTGCTCGGCGCCGCCCATGGCCCGCACCACATCGCGGGCTTTGCGCATGTGGGGCGCCTCGGGGGAATCCCCGAACAATTTCAGGCAAAAATAGCCCTTCACCGTGGCGCTCAGATCGACGTCGGAGCCCGGGTACTGCCCCCATCCGCCATCCTCGCGCTGCTGGCTCCGAAGTTGCCGGACGATCTTCTGGAGCGTCTGCGCCGACCGGCCGTCGACCATCGGCGCGGCCTCCTGGCCCAGGATCCATTTCATCAGCAGGTATTCGCTCTGCAGGATGGAATCCCCCTCCAGCTCGGCGCACCAGTGGCCATCCGGCTTCTGCAGCGAGCGCAGCGCGGCCAGCGCCGCCTCGGCGCAGGTCCTGAGCGAGCGCATCGAACCGCTTTCGATCGTCGCGGGCTCGGCAGTCGCAGGGTGCGTGGACATGAGGATCGAAAAGTATACCACCCGCCTCCATGCGCTTCGCGGCGCGGACTTTCAAATGGCGTATGCTGGCGCTCAACGCAAGGAGATTCCATGTCCAACATCGAAACCCGTCTGGAGCAGCTCGAACTTCAACTTCACCTCGTCCGGAAGCAGCGTCGCCTTGAGCGCCGCATCGGAGCCGCGGTCGCCGCGATCCTGGGCGCCGCCACGCTCGCCGGTTTCGCGCGGCCCATGACGCCCGAAGTCATTCAGGCGAGCCGCCTCGAAATCCTGGATGCCGAAGGCAAGATCTCCTGCCTGCTTTCCAGCTCGCCCTCCGGCGGCCAGTTGGATGTATGGGCCAAGGGCGGCGCCAATGTCGCGAGGCTTTCCTCCAGCGAATCCGGGGGCGATCTGGCCCTGTGGAACACTGCGGGGAAACCCGTGGCCGGTCTCTTCGCCAACAGCACCGGAGGACGCGTAGAAGTCACCCGCGGCGATGGGCAGATCGCCGCCTTCCTGGAGGCGACCAAGGATGGTTCGAATTTCACGCTGACCCGCAGCGGCTCCGAGGACTCCGCGCTGCAGTTGATGGTCGCCGCCGATCGCTCCGAAGGCCTGCTCAACCGTCCCAACGGAAAGCCGGCGCTGCGCTTCGGCGTGAATGAGAAGGGCGCGGCCTTCAGCGTGGTCGGCGACTCCAGCAAGGAGGTCGCCTACCTCGGCTCCGACACGAAGCAGGCCGGGCTGCTGCGCCTCGCCGGCGCCGATGGCGCCACCGCGATGGAAGGCGGAGTGGGCGATGGAGGCGGCGAACTCGCCATCCGCGAAAACAACGGCGCCGGCGGATGTGTGCTGGGCAATGTCGCCGGACATGGCGGCTTCGCCGAAATCCGCAATCACGACGGCAAGGCCGCGGTCTCGCTGGAAGTGCAGGAGAACCTCGGCGGACGCGCCACCGTGCGGACCGCCGTCGGGCAGATCGCCGCACTCATGGATCAGGGCAAGGATGAGAGCGGCACGGTGCAGATCTACGCCGGCGCCACCCGCGTCGCGGCCCTGGGCGGCGGCTCCACGGGCGGGCTGCTGAATCTCTTCAACATGAAGGGCAAGGCGGTGGTCGTGGCCGGCGCCGCATCGGACGCCGATGGCGGCCTGATCAGCCTGCGCAACGCCAGCGGTCAGCAGACCATTCGCGCCGCCGCCGAGCCGAGCGGTGAAGTGGCCAGCTATTCCAGCGACGGCACCCGCAAGCGCGTGCTCTCCGCTCCGTGATCCAGCGCGTCCGAACGATGACCGCACAGGAATCGCGCGTCAATCTGCGCTAAATCGGCCGCGCATCAATTGCGCTTGAATTGAAAGCTCACGCCACCGGCGTGAAAGTCGCCCCGGATTGGACGTAGAAATTGACCATGTCGCCGGCGTTGAAATCAGCGGCGCTCTGTCCATCGAAGGGCTCGACCCACACCGGTACAACCACGTCGCAGAGCAGGCGGTTCTTCCCGAGATCAATGCTCAGCACCCGGCCCTGGACGATGCGCGGATGGCCGTAAATCGGCTCGATGAAGGAGCCTCCCGCCGATGCCTTGTGCATGCGCAGGGCCTTGAGCTCGATCACGCCCTGGATCCGCTTGCCCGGGTGCACATTGGTTTTCCCGTTGCAGGTGAGGTGGAGTTGATACTCCGTCGATGGAATCGAAAGAATGATCTTGTCACCGTCATGCTGCTGAACGACGGCGCGGGCAATGTCGCTTGCGGTGCTTGGCATGGCCGCGAGTCTAGCGGCCCGCACCGCGCATCGCCAAGAAGTTCGAGAGCAGCCTCGGCCCGTCCGGGGTGAGGAAACTTTCCGGATGGAACTGGACTCCCTCCAGCGGAGCCTCCCCGGCGCCAGCCTTGCGGCGGATACCCATGATCACGCCATCCTCCGTCTTGGCGCTTACCTCAAACTCGTCCGACAGGGTCGCGGGATCGATGACCAGCGAGTGGTAACGGGTGGCTGGAAAGGGATCAGGCAGGCCCTGAAAAACCCCGCGGCCATCGTGGTGGATCAGGCTGGTCTTGCCATGCATCGGCGCGTCGGCGCGGCGCACCGTCATGCCGTGGCAGGCGCCGATGGTCTGATGCCCAAGGCAGACGCCCAGGATCGGAATCCGGCCGCGGAAATGGCGCACGAGCTCGGCGCTGGCGCCCGCTTCCTTGGGCGTGCAGGGTCCCGGCGAGATCACCAGATGAGTCGGCTTCATGGCCTCCGCTTTCGCGGCGTCGATTTCGTCGTTGCGCACCACTTCGACCCGCAGCCCCGGGCTGGCCTCCTGCATGCGGTGCACCAGGTTCCAGGTGAACGAGTCGTAGTTGTCGATCAAAAGAACCACGTCACGATGCTAGCGAGGCCCCGCACTGCGGTCACCACCGTCGCACGCCATCCTCGGCGCATCGCACTCGTTCACTTCGTCAGGCGGCTTCTTCGGCCGTGCCCGCCACGCCGTCGCGCGTCACCAGAAAGAGAGCGCTGGTGATCGGGTACGGGAGCCGCTGGTAATCGCGGCCGATGCGCTTGGAGATGCGCTGGACGAATTTGGGCGGATTGCAGGTCATGGCCACGAACATGTCGCGGGCCGGCGTGGCGACGAAGAAGTCGCCGCCCAGTTGCGGCGCCAGCTTGACGTGCAGCGTGTCCAACAGCAAGCGCGCCGCGTCGTAGCCATCCTGCAGGGCGACGATCGCCGCCTTGCCGCCATCCTCGGTCTCAACGACGCGCACCTTCAGCTCCGGCGCGTAGCGGGCCAGATTCTCGCGGGCGAGCCGCTCCAGGTCGTCCACCTGAACCCCCCAGCGCACCATCTGCTCCACGGTCACGCTCACGGTGACGTGGGGCATGTCGATCACGAAGACGATCACGGTGTCGTTGACGAAGGGAATGTGGGCCACCTGCTCGCGGTCCAAATGCTTGAAGATGCTCTCAGGTTGGATGCGCGGCATGATGCGCTTGCGCACCAGGGAGAAGGGCATCGACATGCCGCCGACGGAATCCCCCTCCATCAACTTGTCGATGTAGCTCTCCACGATCTGATCAGCCCGCGCCGGGTCCTGCCGGGCGATGCGCCAGAGATTTTCCAGGCCGAGGTGGCGACCGTCGATGACCAGGTCCATCGGACCGGCGATCTCGAACTTGCGCTCCGGCCACTTGCGAAGGAACAACCGCTTCACAAAGCCTCCAAAGTCCTCTGGATTCTTGGGAAATGCTTCCATGTCTCTGCCTCCTCGATTGGTCCACCTCATTCGGGTCCGACTCGGTCGGCCCTCACGATGCCTACGGTGCATTACAGTTTTTGTACTGTCGGGTGAATTATCGAAAAATCCCTAAAATTGGTGGTCATGCCACACCGAATAAACGTGCTGGATTCGTTTTTCGCCCACCCCCACCGGCGCCTGCTGCTGATCGGGGGGCCATGCGTTCTGGAATCCGACGCGATCAACCGGCAGATCGGCGAGACCCTCCGCGACGCCTGCCGGGAGCTGGACATGGGATTCGTCTTCAAGGCGAGCTTCGACAAGGCCAACCGGTCGAGCGTGAAGAGTCCGCGCGGCCCGGGGATTGCATCGGGGCTTGAGCGGCTGTCAAAATTGCGCGATGCACTGGACGTGCCCGTGACCACCGACATCCACGACGCGAGCCAGTGCGAGCTGGCCGCCAAGAGCGTCGACATGCTGCAGATCCCCGCCTTCCTCTGCCGCCAGACGGACCTGCTGCTGGCCGCCGCGGGAACCGGCAAGGCGGTGAACATCAAGAAGGGCCAGTTCATGAGCCCCGCCGAGATGGGCCATGTGCTGGCCAAGGTGCGGGCGGGCGGATGCCGCATGGCCATGCTCACCGAACGCGGCACGACCTTCGGCTACAACCGGCTGGTGAACGACTTCATGGGCATCGGCGACCTGATGGATTTCGAGGTGCCCATTTGCTTCGACGCGACCCACAGCACGCAGCTTCCCGGCGGCGAGGGGGAGCGCACCGGAGGTCGACCGGAGCGGGCGCCGCTGCTGGCCAAGGCGGCCGTGGCCGCGGGCGTGTCCGCGATTTTCCTTGAGTGCCATCCCGAACCGGCCAAGGCCCTCAGCGACGCGAGCACCATGCTGCCGCTGTCGAGCGTGCCCGCGCTGCTCAAGACGCTCGACGCCATCCGGCGGGCTGCCAATGGATAGTCCGCTGCGAAAAGTCTTCCACGCCTCGCTGAGTTTTGGCCCGCTCTGGTCTACACTGGGGACATCATGAAGTGCGATCTCTGCGACAAGCCCGCGCTGGTGCACGAGGTGGTCATTCAAAATGGGAAACGGGTGGAGATGCACCTCTGCACAGAGCACGCGGCCGCCAAGGGTTATGTGCTGCCCACGGTGCCGGTGATGCAGATGCTGCAGCAGTTCGCCTCGACGGGAAAGGCCATCAAGGCCCAGAAGTCCGCGGCGCGGCGCTGCGAGGCATGCGGGCTGACCTTCGCCGAGTTCCGCCAGACCGGCCGTTTCGGTTGCGCCGCCTGCTACGACGCCTTCATGCCCTCGGTGGCGGCGATCATCGAACGCGCCCAGTCCGGCGCCGTGAGCCATCGCGGGCGCACACCGAAGAGGATCGAGGGCCAGGCCGACCGCGCCGCCATACGCCGCCAGTTGGTCAAGGAGATCGAGGCCGCAGTCGCTGCTGAACAGTACGAACGCGCCGCCACGCTGCAGGGCCGGCTGCACCAGCTTGGCATGAAGACGAATCCCGCAGCGGATCCGCCCACCGAATCATGAGCGACGCCGCAGTCAAAACTCTCTCCGACTCCGACGTCGTGGTGAGCGTGCGGATTCGCGTGGCGCGAAACCTTGCAGGCTTCCCCTTCACCGGCCGCGCCAGCGACGCGCAGCGCCAGGAGGTGCTGCAGATGGTGACGCATGCGCCGCTGGGCGGTGCTTTCCCCAACGGGCTGGCGTGGGTCAACATGAACCAGGCCTCGGCCCAGGAGCGCCAGCTTTTGGTGGAGCGCCATCTGGTCTCCAAGCACTTCGCCGAGAGCACGCTGCCGCGGGCGCTGGGCCTGGGCCACTCCGAAGAGCTCGGCGTCATGGTCAACGAGGAGGACCATCTGCGCATCCAGAGCATTCTGCCCGGCTCGCGCCTCAACGACGCCTTCGAGCTGGCGCGCTCCTTCGACCAGGCGCTGGAGGAGACCGTTGATTTCGCCTTCCATCCGCGCTGGGGCTACCTGACGGCATGTCCGACCAACGTCGGCTGCGGCATCCGCCTGGGCGCCATGCTGCACCTGCCGGCGCTGCGCTACTCCGGCGAGATCGAGCGCGTCAAGCGCGCCGCCAAGGACTTGCACCTGGCGGTGCGCGGCTACTACGGCGAGGGCACCGATGCGATCGGCAATTTCTACCAGGTGAGCAACCAGGTGACGCTGGGCGCCTCCGAGGAGGAGCTGCTGCAGCACTTCCGCGACGAGGTGATCCCCAAGCTGGTGGACTACGAGCGCACCGCGCGGCAGATGCTGCTGGAGAAGAACCGCCCGCTCATCGAGGACAAGGTCTACCGTGCCCGCGCCACGCTGAAGGTGGCGCGGCTGCTGGGGGCCGAGGAGGCCACGAAATTGCTTTCCACGCTGCGGTTCGGCATCTCCACCGGACTTCTGCACAATCTCACCATCGAGCGCGTCGAGCAGCTTCTGCTGCAGGTGCAGCCGGCCCACCTGGCCCAGATCCATCCCTTCGCTGCGGAGGAGGAGAATGGCCGGCTGAGCCGCGCCCTGCTGGTGCGGCGGGCCCTGGGCGATTACGTCGAGGGCAGCCCGGAGAGTTGATCGGCGCTGGCCGCAAAGGCGATGTCCTTCTCGGTGATGCCGCCCGCGTCATGGGTGGAGAGCGTAAGCGTGACCTTGTTCCAGCGCACCAGGATGTCGGGATGGTGCTGCACGCGCTCCGCGGCCTCCGCAACGCTGTTGAGGAAGTGCATGCTCCCCACGAAATTCTCGAATTGGAAGGTGCGCTGGATGGCGTCGCCGTTCTGGCTCCACTGCGGAAGCTTGGCCAGACGGGTGTCCACCTGGCGCTGGGAAAGTTTCTTCATGCCGCCGGCATTTTACTCGTTCCCGGGAATGGGATGTGGCTGGAAACAAGCCCAAAAGTTTCGCCGCTAGACTCGCGTGACATGCTGGTCGACGACGACGCCCCCTCCGCCCGGCCCCCCCAGCGGATTCTTTTCGCCGCGTCGGAGTCGAGCCGGACACGGGCCGAAGCCCTTGCCGCGGAGTTCCCCGGGCTCCTCGGCTTTCGGGCAGAGATCGAGCGCGGAACGATCCCCGAGGCTGCGGGCCGATTGAGTCCACGGACGCAGGCGGTGGTGCTTCTGATCCAGCGGCACGAGGAGATCACCGGCCTTCCGGCCCTCTTTGACGGCGTTGAAAAACTCGGCGTTCCCCTGCTGATTTTGACCGATGACCCGCTGGCGTCGACCTTCCGTCTCACCTCGTGGAACACGCTGCCGATGTCGAAGTCCCCCGAGGTGATCGCAGCCATGCTCCGCGGGCAGCTCTCCCGGCAGACGGAGATCGCCGCCCTGCGGCAGAACCAGCGCGGCGCCGAGGAGCAGGCCGAGGAGCTGCAGGGAGAAGTCTCCCGGATGCGCGACGAACTGCATCTGGCCGGACAGGTGCAACGGGAATTCATGCCGCGCAACCTGGCCGCCTTCTCCGGCGGCGCAGTGGCGGCGCTGTGGAGACCGATGGCCTATGTGGGCGGGGACATCTACGACGTGCGGCGGCTCGACGAGCACCACGTCGGGCTCTTCGTCGCCGATGCGGTCGGGCATGGCGTGCCGGCGGCGCTGTTGACCATGGTGATCGCCCGCGGGCTTCCCTCGAAGGAGATCATCGGGAAGACCTACCGGATCATTCCTCCGGGCGAGGCGCTGGCCTGCGTCAACCGGGAGCTGCTCGCCCGCGAGGGTCGCGTCTCGAAGTTCGCCACCGCGATCTACGCCATCATCGATCTGCGCACGCGCGCCATGCGCCTGGCCGTGGCGGGCCATCCCCCCGCCGTCCTGCTGCGCGGCGACCGCGCCATCGAGCTCGCGGGCACCACCGGCAAGGCGCTGGGCGTGTTCGACGGCGTGGAGTGGCCGGAGATCGAATTGCAGCTCGAGCCCGGAGACCGCGTGCTGCTGCACTCGGATGGATTCGAAGCGGCCTTCCCGGATCCGCCTGAAAAACCCGTGCATTCCCAGGACGTCGCCCCCGCGTTCCTGGAGGAATTCCGCGCGTTGCTGGGAGTGCCTGAACCCGCCGCGCTGGTCGAGCGCATCGAGCGCCGGCTCGATCAACGGGCGATGAACTCCGGCGCCGGCGGCTCCTTCGCCGACGACCTGACCCTGGTGGCCTTCAAGGTTTCGTAGCCGCGCTCGGCACGCCGAGCTGCTGCATCTGACGCTTCACTTCGTCGGCGACCATTCGCGCCATCGGGTCCGCCTCCAGATTCACCCTCGCGCCGCGCAGCTTTCGCGCCAAGGTGGTCTTGGCCAGCGTCTCCGGAATCAGGGCAACCTCGAACCAGCCCTCGCCTTTGACCGCGATGGTCAGGCTCACGCCATCCACGGCGATGCTGCCGCGCTCGTGCAGCAGATGGTCAATGGATTGCGGCGACTCGATGCGCGTGCGCCACTGGCCATTCGAGCGGTCGACTTCCACGACTTTGGCGCTGGCGTCGACATGCCCCTGCACGACATGGCCGCCCATCAGGGAATCGGCGCGCAGCGCCCGCTCCACATTCACCGGGTCGCCAGCACGCAGATGGCCGATCGTGGTGAGCTGCAACGTCTGCGGCACGACGTCGAAGGCCAGCGCGCCGCGATCGATCCGCACCACGGTCAGGCAGCAGCCGTCCACGCAGATGCTCTCGCCAACCGTCGGATTCGGCGGCCAGGCGCCGCACTCGAGCGTCAGGGTTTTGCCGTGCGGCGCCGCCTCGATGGACTTGACCGGCACCACATGTTGAACGAGACCTGTGAACACTTTGGAAGGCTCCGGGCTTCAGGGTTGGCGCACATTGGCCTGCGCCGCGGGAGCGTCGCTGGTTCCTTCCGACATCGTGACGATGGTCGAGCCCGGGTAGTAGCGGGCCAGGATAGCCTGCGGGGACTTGCCCGCCTTGGCCATGGTCTCGGCGCCATACTGGCACATGCCGGCGCCATGGCCATGACCACGGCCATCCAGCAGGAGCCGGCCACTCTCGACGCGCGGCTCCAGCGCCGAAGATTTCAACGAGTCGCGCGAGCCATCGGCGCCGCTGTTGACCGCGATGCGGAAGTCCTCGGCATCCCACGCGAAACGCTTGCCGCTCTTGTCGACGACCAGGAAGGACATGGGCCGGTTGGCGGGATTGCGCTGGGCCACGGTGAAGCTCTTGATGCCGTTGATGGGACCCAGATCCTTGCGGCCCGCCTGCCGCGACCAGGCGTTCATGCGGTCCGCGGTCTCCGAGGCGGAGAAGGAAGCCTGCCACTTGGAGGTCGGCGATTTCTCGCAGCACTGGGTGCGCATGCCGCGCGCCGAAGCGCCGATTGTGAGCGGCGCGATCTTGGTCCAGGTGCCGTCGCGAATGGAATCGACCGCAGACGAAGGCTCGCCGCCGCAGCAGCTCGAGTAGTAGGCGGGCACGACGCGCCCGTCGAAGACCAGGTACTGCCCGCGCGTGGTGCGGACCGCGTCAAGGCTCTTGGCGTCGGTGGTGGCCCCCACCCACGCCTGACTCGCCTGCCCGGCCACCACGTCGAAGTGACGGCGATTTCGCCACCACTCCATCTCGCACGCGGCAAAGCTGCGGGCCGCGATCGCCTGCGCCTCGTAGGCGCCCTGATGCCAGCCCTTGTAGAGCTCCTTGGCCAGCACGCCGGGCAGGTACGTTTCCAGCGGCACCGTGAAGACCAGATCGGCCGCGCCGCTGTCGGCTTCGGTGCGACGCGCGATCGTCGCGTCACCCGGATAGGAGGCGCCGCCGTATTGGATCCCTCCCGGCGCATTCTGCGGCGCCTTGACCTGGAGCGATCCGCCCTCCTTCAGTCGAAAGGTGGATGCCTGCGCGGTCCCGTTGGCCTCGACGATGCGCCAGCCACCATCCGCGGGAGAGGCTGCGATCGGCGTTCGAAAAGTTCGTCCCTGCTCCGCGCTCTCGCCCTTGAGCCAGAGCCACCCCGAGGGATGAGAAAGCACCACGGGTTCGCTGCGCAGCGACGCCACCCGGACGCGGATGTTCGGCTCGGCGGTCGGCGGCAGCGGACGCTCCTGCGGCGGCGGCAGCTTCGGCTTGCCCGGATCCTCGATGACGCGAAGATCCCCGGTCGAGGCCGTCGTCGCAGTGCCGTCGACATTTTTTTCAAGCGGGCTGCCGGGCAGCGCCGTGCGCGATCGCGACGGCGCGGGAGTTTCGCAGCCGCTGGGAAGCGTGACGTAGCCCCACGCGACGATGACCACCGCCGCGATCGCGGCGAGGAAGCGGACCGCATGCGCGGGAGGCTGCCATCCGGGGTTCACCATCGAGAAGGCTCCTTGGCCGCCCCGCGGCGGCTCGACCTCACTCCAGCGTGCGCAACGACAGTCCGTGCTCGGCGAGCCGCTCGTGGATCTCCACCAGGCTGGTGGCGCCGAAGTTCTTCACGCCCATCAGCTCGGCCTCGGTGCGGGCGGCGAGATCGCCGACCGTCTGAATGCCCAGCAATTGCAGGGCCTTGCGGCTGCGGATGCCCAGGTTGAGCGCGCCGACCGAGAGGTTCAGCACGCCGTCGGCGACGGTGCCCTTCATCTTCTCCAGGACCTCGCCGCGGACCTTGTCGTAGTGGCCGCGATCGAGCTGCTGGCCCAGGCGCAGGCCGCGGGCGGTGAGCATCTGCTTGATCTCGACCAGGCTGGTCTCGCCGAAGTTCTTGTAGGAAAGCAGCTCCGCCTCGCCGATGCGCAGCAGGTCGCCCAGCGTGCGGATGTTCATCTTCTTCAGGCAGTTGCGGGCGCGGATGGAGAGCTCGAATTCGGCGACCGGCAGGTCGTACATCGCCTCCTCGCGCCCCTTGAGGCGGGCCAGCTCCTCGTCGTAGAGCATGTTCTTGCTGGCCTGCACGTCGCGCAGGAAGAGCCGCGCCCGCGGATGGTTCGGGTTGGCCTCGATGACCTTCTGGATCAGCTTGCTGGCGCGGGTGAACTGCGCCGCGTCCTCGAGGAGGACGGCGAGATTCAGGAAGGCATTGATCGGCGGATTGGGCAGCCGCGTGCACTCCTCGTAGGTGCGCATCGCGTCGTCGTCGTACCCCAGGTGGTCCTGCATGCGGGCGACGTTGAAGAGTGTGGTGGCCGTCCGGTTGGACTGGGCGGCGCTCTTGTAGGCCTCGAGGGCCTCGAAGAACTTGCCCTCGGTTTCGAAGCTCTTCCCCTGCTTGAGGAAGGCGGCGGAGGCGGCGGGATCGGAATTGGCGGTGATGAGAGTGTCGAGACCGTTGTTTGGCATGGGGCTCCAGAGGAAAATGGGTGGCCGGGCAGTCTAACCGTGAACCGGGTTTGATTCCAAGAGGCGGGATCGGGGCCGCGGGCGGCTAGATCTCGACCAGGACCATGTCGCCCGCCACCTTGGAAGGCGTCGGGGGAGCATGCAATTCGGTGGCGAACTTCTCCAGGCCGCCGACGCGGGCCATTTCGCTGCGGACGGCGGTCGCGTTGTAGGGCCGGCTGGCGGCTCCGGCCCGCGCGGCTCGGAGATCCAGCGCGATCTGTCCCTCGCCCTTGGCGAAATCCAGGGTCACGATCGCCTTCTCGAATCCCTGCAAGCGCCCCTTGGCGTTCTCGAAGCTGCCGGCCTTCTCGGTCCAGGTGGCGCCGGGCAGCGTGACCTCGGCACTGGCGCCCAGCGGTCCGGGCAGCGTGTCGATCAGAATCACGTTCACGCCGGCGAGCGCGGATTGCAGCGCGGGGGTCGCCCACTCGCTGGGATAGTTCCCGGTGACCACGGCCGCGGCGATGCTCCTGGATGCCGCCACTCTCTCGAAGCCCGCGGCGTCGAGCACCGAACGCCCCTTGGCCAGCGCCTCCAGAACGCGGCGCACGCCGCGCGCGTTGGGGGCCTTCTCGGCGCACATCGTGAAGCCGCCGGGAAAAGTCTTGTCCTGCCCGAGGACGGGGATCGGCCCGACGGCGAGCTCCGCCTTGGAATCGATCGAGAGCATGAAGGAGGCCAGGAGGTAGGCGTCCTCGCAGGTGAGCATCGGACTGACCATGAGGCCGAGGCGTCCGCCGCTCTTGGCCGCGCCCTCCAGATGCTCCACAGTCTTTGCCAAGGCGTCGTCCCAGGCCTGGCCGGCGTCATCCGTGGCGTAAGCCTTGCGCCCCTTGATGGAGGGAATCCGCAAGCGATCCTCGCGGTGCACGAACTTCCAGCCGTAGCGCACCTCGTCGGTGATCCACCACTTGTTGACCTCTGGGTTGTCGCGCGGCTTCACCCGGTAGATGCGTCCGTTGTTGTGCTCGATGCTGATGTTGTCGCCGCTGGCGGTGATGCCGTCGATTCCCGGGGTCTTGGTGAGGAACCAGACGCGCTGCTGGAAGAGGAAGTCCTTGTCGAGGAGGGCCCCGACCGGGCAGATGTCGACCACGTTGCCGCTGAGTTCGTTGTCCAGCGCCACGCCCGGGAAGACATCGATTTCCTCCACGCTGCCGCGGCCTTCCACCAGCAGCTCGGCCGTGCCGGTGACCTCGCGCGTGAAGCGGACGCAGCGCGTGCACATGATGCAGCGGTCGCTGTAGAGCAGCACGTGCGGTCCGACATCCTTCTTGGGCCGCTTGTTCTTGGATTCCTTGAAGCGGCTCTCGCCGCGGCCATACTGGTAGCTGTAGTCCTGCAGATGGCACTCGCCCGCCTGGTCGCACACGGCGCAGTCCACCGGGTGGTTGATCAGCAGGAACTCCATGACCGCCTTCTGGTTGCCGACCGCCTTGGGCGAGTCGGTGTAGACCACCTGCCCCTCCATCGCGGGGGTCTGGCAGGTCGGGAAAAGTTTGTTGCCCGCGCGGAGTGCGCCGGTCTTGGGATCGGGGCTCCACACTTCGGCGAGGCAGATGCGGCAGTTGGCCACGATCGAGAGCCCGGGGTGGTAGCAGTAGTGCGGAATCTCCTCCTGATGGCGGAGCGCCGCCTGCAGAATGGTCTCGCCCTTTTCGAAAGAGCACGTCTTGCCGTTGATGGTGAGCTGAGGCATGTGTGGAATGGCTCGGAATTCTGGAAGCGGGAGTCTAGTCAACAAAAATAAACGCGTCCGCGGCTTTGGGCCACGGACGCGTCAACGGGGGAGTGTCCGATTGCCGGGGTTTGAATTCATTTCCATCAAAACCCTGCGATATTTATTTCAAACTTCCCTCGTCCGGCGCGCTCGGTACAGAGCGATCGCCCTCTCTTTTCCCTCACCTACATGCCGGATTCACTTGATGGTGCATCCTGCGGGGTATCCGCACCGGCGCCGCCCAGGGTTGCAGCGGCCCTTGGGAAATGCTGATCTTTCAGGGCTTTTTTGCCTGCGCACACGGAAGCGCGGCGAGGATTCCCCGTGAATTTACTGAGATGTTTTGGAACCGCCCGTCAATTCCTGGTGGGAGAGGTCTCAAGTTGCAGGCGGATCTCGCCGGGCAGCACCTCGATGTCCCTCACCTTGACGCGCCGCCCGTCGGCCAGGCGGAACTCCGAGTCGCGCAGCGAATCAAAGAGATCGGTGGGCCGAAAGGTCGAGACCAGAAAGGCCGGAATCGGCAGCCGTCCGATGGCCGCCGAAGCGGTTTCCAGGTTCACCTTGCCCCCGGCGGAATCGACGTGCATCTTCGGCGCGATGGCGACGCTGCCCACGCCCCAGGAATTCTCCGCGGCAATCTCCATGTGGTCATCGAGACAGCGCACCTGAACCTTGCCCACTTTTTTCGCCAGGTCGGGATGTTCAAACTCGAGCCATTTCGGCAGGCGCGAGGCCAGCCATTCGTTCATGTCGTTCTCCGAAATGCGGATCGCCCAGACCCGATCCTCTCCGCGCACCTTGGTGAACTGCGCCGCGAGGGCCTGCTCGAAAAACGCCGAGCGTTGCTCCATGGCGGCGTCGGGAACCAGCGCCGCCCGGAGCCAGCCGGGCGGAAGGGTCGAGAGCCAATAGAGGATCGCCCCGATCATCGCCATCGCCCCGGCGCAGATCATGACCGGCAGCCGTCGACGCTTCTTCATCGCATGGACCCGCGGAAGGAGCGAAGTCGCGTCATCACGGCGCGCCGTATCGGGTGACCACGAGCGTGTCGTTCTGCCCGCCGAAGCCGAAGGAATTGCTGATGCAGGTGTCGACGAGGCAGGGACGGGCGGTGTTGGGGACGTAGTCCAGGTCGAGGGCGGGATCCGCGTCGTGCAGATTGCGCGTCGGCGGCAGCATGCGCCGCTGAATCGCCAGGATGCAGGTCATGAACTCCACCGCCCCCGCCGCCGCGATGAGATGCCCCATCATGCTTTTGATGCTGCTCATGGGAATCTTGCGGGCGAGCTCGCCGAAGACCACCTTGACCGCGCGGGTTTCGATCGAATCGTTCTCCTTCGTGCCCGTGCCGTGGGCGCTGATGTAATGAATCAGCGGCCGGCCATCCGCACCGATGGCGGCGGGGTTGATGCCCGCTTGCTTCAACGCCAGATTGATGGCGGCGGCGGCGCCTCGCCCCTCGGGCTGGATGTCGGTGATGCGAAACGCGTCGGCGCTGGAGCCGTAGCCGATCACCTCGGCCAGCGGTGTCGCTCCGCGGGCCAGGGCGTGTTCGAGCTTTTCAAGAATCACCATGCCGCTGCCTTCGCCCATGACGAACCCGTCGCGGCTGAAGCAGAAGGGTCGGCTCGCCATGGTGGGATCGCCCTTGAATGTGCTCAGCGCCGTCAAGCGGTTGAAACCCATGACGCCCAGCGGATGGATCATGGTGTGCGTGCCGCCGGACATCATGATGTCCGCGTCGCCGTGGCGAATCATGCTGAAGGCTTCGCCGATGGCCTGCGTGCTGGCGGCGCAGGCGGTGAGGCAGTTCGACGCCGGGCCGCGAATGCCGAACTCGCGGGCCAGATGGGCCAGCGGCATGTTGGCCTCCTGCTCGATCTCGCGCAGACGGTCGAGGCGCTGCAATCCCGCCTTCGCCCAGCGCACACCATCGACTTTCTGCTTGGCGGCGTCCCACGCGGCGAGCATCGTGCCGGCGTAGTTGTCAAAATCAAGCACGCCTTCTCCGGCTCCCAGGTAGAGCCCGATGCGACGGGGATCCTTCGGAGGCTCGCGGTCAAAACCCGCCTGGTGCCAGGCCTGGCGCGCCGCGCCAAGGGCGAATTGCGAATTCAATCCGGCGGTGGCGTGCACCTTGGGATCAAGGACGAATTTGCGATAGTCATAGTCCGGCTTCACTTCCGCGGCGAAGGTCGTGGGGAAAGTCTCCGCCTTGAAATGCGTGATCGGCGCCATGCCGCTCTCCGACTTCATCAGCCGGTTCCAGACCGTGTCGACCGAGTGGCCGAGGCTGGTCACCCATCCCATGCCGGTCACCACCACGCGCGTGCCGCTCATGAGATCCTCCGTAGAACGACGGCGGCATTCTGTCCGCCCAAACTTGACGTGGTCACGACGATGGTCTTCAGTTTCGCATCGCGGGCGGCAATGGAGCCGGCGTCGACGCCCCCCTGCCTGCCGCCGTTAATCCGCGCCGGCAGCTTCTGCGACCGCAGGCACATCACCGCCACGCTGGCGGCGAGCGCGCCGAATCCCGCCCCGCAATTGCCCGTCGCCGGGGAGATGGTGACCAGGGGAATCTTCGCCAGGCTCGCGCCGAAGGCACGCGTCAAGCCGGCGGCCTCGCCCGCGTCGATGCCGGGCACGCCGCAACCAAAGGGAACGATGGCGTCGATCTCGCCCGGTTTCACGCCGGCCTCGTCCATCGCGGCCTCGATGGCCTGCGCAATGCCGGCGCCATCCGCCTCGGCGACGACTCCGATGGTGTCCTCGCACCAGCTCTGGCTCGCGCCGAAGCCGGCCATTTCCACCTCGATCTTGGCTCCGCGGGCGCGGGCGCTTTCAAGCTCCTCCAGCACCAGGATGCCGCCGCCCTCGCCGGCGATGCCGCCCGTGGCGTCGGCATCGAAGGGTCGGACGACCTTCGAGGGGTCGTCGTTGAGTGACGCCGTCGCCAGGCGCCCGGCGTAAAACTGGCGCAGCACGCCCATCATGTTCACCTTGCTTTCCGCGCCGCCGGAAAGGCAGCAGATGGCGGAGTCGCGGCCGATCACGCGCATGCTCTCGCCGAGGGAGAGCAGCGAGCTCGCCTCGCCGCAGGTGATCGTGTTGGAGGGGCCCTGGCAATCATGAATGATGGAGACATGGCTCGCCAGCATGTTGGGCAGATATTTCAGCATCCACAGCGGCGTGATGTTCTGGATGCCGCTCTCGCCCCACTTCACGATGTCGATCTCGCCATCGGCGGTCTGGCTGGTGGCCAGGGCCATGGTCAATTCGTTTTCCTCGGCGGCGATCAAACCGGCACCGACATGGCAGCCCATCCGATCCGGCGGCAGCGTGACCTTGCCGTCGGCGGGCTCATGCGACTTGGTGATCAATCCCGCGTCCTTGACCGCTTCAAAGGCGGCCGCCACCGCGAGCTCGATGTCCCGCGCCATCACCTTGGTGGCCTTGCGGTGGCCCTTGGGCACGTATTGCTTGATGTCCATCTGCTCTGCCGGCAGCTGCGCCACGAAGGGGCAGCAGAACCCGCTCATGTCGAAGGTGTCGCACAATCGCGCCCCGGAACGCCCTTCCATCAGGGCTTTCCAGAGTGATTCCATCCCCAGCCCGACCGCGGATGCGGTCCCGATTCCGGTGATGACGACTCGGCGATCCTTGCGGGACATGAAAGGGAGAATGTACCCAAGTTGGGCGGGCTCTGCGGCGATGAAGCGCTGGCGGGCGCCGCGTCGCTCAGCCGCCGAGGTGCTTCGCCACCAGCATGGCCATCTCCAGCGACTGCTCGTAGTTGAGGCGCGGATCCACTCGGCTGCGGTAGGCGCCGGAGAGCTGTCCATCCTCAAGGCCGCGCGCACCGCCGGTGCACTCGGTCACGTTCTCGCCGGTGAGCTCGAAGTGCACGCCGCCCAGCCGGCTCGATTGCTTCTTGTGGATCTCGAAAGCCTGCTCGATCTCCGCGAGGATGTGGGCGAACTTGCGGGTCTTCACCTTGGTGCCCGCCTGCGGCCCGCCGGTCAGCGCCACGCTTTGCGTGTTGCCGTGCATGGGATCGCAGACCCAGAGCACGCGCGACTTGCTCTTGGCGACGGCATCGATCAGCGGCGGCAGGCTCTTGGCGATCTCGTGCGTGCCGAAGCGATGGATCAGCGTCAGGCGCCCCGGCTCGTTGGTCGGATTCAGCACGCGGATGATCTCCAGCAGCGTGGCTTCCTTGGTGCCCGGGCCCACCTTCACGGCGACGGGATTCTGGATGCCGCGGAAAAACTCGATGTGCGCGTTGCCCGGTTCCGCGGTGCGGTATCCGATCCAGGGCATGTGCGTCGAGAGGTCCCACCACCCCGCTCGATGCGGCACGGTGCGGGTCTGGGCCTGCTCGTAGGCCAGCACCAGTCCCTCATGGCTGGTGAAGAAATCCGTGCGGCGCATCTCGTGCACCGGGGCGCCGGCCAGCGTCTCCATGAAGCGCAGGCTCTGGCCGATCTCGCGGGTGATCTTCTGGTAGTCGTCACGCAGCGGGCTGTGTTGAACAAAATCCAGATCCCAATACTCCGGATGGTGCAGATCGGCGAAGCCGCCATCCACCAGCGAACGGATGAAGTTCAGCGTGAGGGCCGATCGGCTGTAGGCCTCGATCAGCCGCTGCGGATCGGGGGCGCGAGTCTTCTCGTGGAACTCCAGGCCATTGACCAGGTCGCCGCGGTAGGAATCCAGCTTGACGTCGCCGCGGGTCTCGAACTCATCGCTGCGCGGCTTGGCGTACTGCCCGGCGATGCGCCCGACGCGGATCACCGGCAGGCTGCCGCCGTGGGTCAGCACCAGGCTCATCTGCAGCAGAATCTTCAGCTTGGCGGCGATGACGGAGCTGCGGCACTCGTCGAACATCTCGGCGCAGTCGCCGCCTTGAAGCAGGAATCGACGGCCTTCAGCGGCATCCGCCAGCTGCGACTTCAGCGACTCGATCTCCCAGCTCGTGACCAGCGGCGGCAACTGGGAGAGCTCCGTCAGGGCGTGGTCCAGCACGGCCGGATCGGGATAGCGCGGCTGCTGCAGCACGGGGAAACGCTTCCAACTGTCGGGGGTCCATGAAGTGTTGTGGGAAGCGGACATGGTTTCTCTTTCGGCGCCGGTCAATCAAGTGCGGGTGACAGGAATCGAACCTGTACGGGGTTGAGCCCACTGGAACCTAAATCCAGCGCGTCTGCCAATTCCGCCACACCCGCGGCGATGGCGATCCTAGCACCGCTCGTTCGGGATCTTGTCGATAGCATTGTGGCCACGTCTGGTTTCAAGCGAGTTCCAGCACCTCCATCGACCGAATCCCCCCATGAGCCTCAGTCAAAACGCCTCACTTCATCTCGCCCCGCTGATCAGCCGGATCCTGCTTTCGGTCATCGTCCTGCCCGCGGGTTACGTCTCGATTTTCCGCAGCTCCAACTTCACCGCCGATGAGGCCGCCCGCGTCGACTCCATGGGCAGCCCGGCAAAAATGATCGAGAACTCGGTCGAGAAGATCAAGCCCGCGGCGTGGCGCGTGGAGATTCCGGCTGCGGAAGAGAGCGCCCAGGGCGCTGACGGCGAGCATGCCATGCGCAACCTGAACCGACTGGCGCTGCGGCTGGACGACTCGAAAGTTCCGCAGCCTCTGATCGTCGCCTGGGTCTGCGTGATTGCGGAACTCGTCGGCGGATTCATGCTGCTCCTGGGCCTGCTCACGCGCTGGTTCGCGCTGCTGCTCTTCGTCGGCGGCATCTTCCGGCTTGGATTGCTGACCTGGCCGCAGGTCCACGACGCGCTGCCCTGGGAGTGGACCGTCGGGCAGATGCATCTCTTCTCGGCGGCGCTGGCCGCGGTTCTGCTGGCGTTCTCGCTGGTCCTGACCGGCCCGGGAAAATTCTCGCTGGACCGCGCCTTCTTCGCCCGCAACGGCGCGGATTGAACCCATGTCCGAGCCCATGGCGAAATCGGGAGATCCCCACGCCGCGGCGATCGCCGACGACGTCCGCCGATTGGGCGGCCGCCACCGCGACGAGGGCGGCGCCCAGAAAGTTTTCGCCTGGAGCGCGGCACTCGGGGCGCACGTGCTGCTGGCGCTGCTGGTGATCTCCGCCACGGTGACCGTGGTGCAGTACTCGCGCAAGGCCGTCGCGCCGCCGGTGCTGGTGCTGGATTTCGAGCGGCCCGCCTACGCGCCGACGGCGAGCATCGCGACCGAGGCGGAGAGTGCGGCCGCTGCGGACTTCCGCCAGTCCGCCAACCTTCCCGCCGCGACGGAGGCAAGCGACCAGTCGGTGTCGCAGTCGCAGGCGCTGCAGAGCGCCGTGGAACAGGCGCTGATCGCCGTGCGCCAGGTGCAGGCCCCGGTTTCGCTGGCGGCCCACGAGGTCGGTCAATTCAGCAACTCGCCCAAGGCGGTCACCATCAATTTCGCCGGACTCAAGGCCAGCAATGCGCGGCGCGTGGTCTACCTGGTCGACGCCAGCGGCAGCCTGGTGGGCACGTTCCCGCTGATCGTGGAGGAGCTCCGCAAAAGTCTGCAGCGACTCGATCCGAGACAGAGCTTCGGCGTGATCTTCTTCCAGCGCGGCGAGGCGGTGACGGTTCCACCCGGCGGCACCCTGCAGCCGGCCACGCCGGAGCGCGTCAACGAGTCGATGAAGTGGATCGAGGCCAAGATGATTCCCTCGGGCCGCTCCAATCCCGTCGTGGCCTTCGAGGCCGCCATGGCCATGCATCCGGAGGTCATCTTCCTGCTTTCGTCCGACATCACCGGCTCCGGCGAGTTCGAGATGTCGGAGGTCGCGCTGATGGCGGCGCTGGAGCGGCTGAATCCCGTCGATCCCGCGACCGGCCGTCGGCTGGCGCGGGTGCAGTGCATCCAGTTTCTTGATCCCGATCCGCTGGGTACCTTGCGGCGCATCGCCAAGGAGCATGGCGGCGAGGATGGATTCATCAGCATCACCCGCCAGGATCTTGGCCTTGACCCCATGAGGAGCTCTCCATGAAGTTGAAACGCGTCGCGTCGTTGTCCGCCCTGCTCGCTCCGGCCCCGGCTGCGCTGGCCCAGGGTTTCGGAAGCATCTTCTTCGTCACCATGGAGAGCACCGCCGACGGCACGGGCCGCATCGACTGGCTCGGCAGCTCCATGATCTGGGCGCTGATCCTGCTCAGCGTGGTCAATGCCTACCTCATCTCGACGCTGTGGTTTCGCAACCAGCGCCGCCGGATTCTGCCCGAGCAGTTCGCCGACGAGATGGAGCGCATGCTGGAGGCCGGGCAGCACCAGCAGGCGGTCGAGCTGGCCGGCGCCGAGGTGAGCGACTACAGCGCCGTGCTCAGCGCCGCGCTGCGGCAGGCGCACTTGGGGCACGCCGCGATGACCCGCGCCGCCGAGCAGGCCGGCGAGGAGGTGGCGGTGCGCCGCTTCCGCAAGCTGGAAGTGCTGCACGTGATGGGTCAGGTCAGCCCGATGATTGGACTGCTGGGCACGGTCTACGGCGTGATCGTGGCCTTCCAGGCCATCGCCCACACCGGCGGCAACGCCGATCCGGTGACGCTGGCCTCAGGCATCGGCACGGCGCTGGTCACCACCTTCTGGGGTCTGCTCATCGCGATCCCGGCACTGAGCGCCTACGCGACCATCCGCAACAAGGTCGACGCCTCCACGCTCGAGTCGGTGCGCCGCGTCGAGAAGGCGATCGGCCGCTTCGCGCCGGCGGAGTCCCGGGCAAATCCCGCCGCGGCCCACCGCGCGGCGCCGCCGCTGGCGAAGGTCGGCTCATGAAGAGCGTCTTCGCGCGCGGACCGGCGAAGCTCGAGGTGGCGATCATGCCCCTCATCGACGTCTGCATGCTGTTGATCGTCTTCTTCGCGCTGGTGTCGCAGATCGGCATCACCGACTTTGTGAAGATGAACCTGCCCAAGCCCACCCCCACCGCCGCGGTGCCGCCGCGCAACGAGCCGCGTCTGGTGATCAACGCGATCTCCGACGGCGAAGGGGCCGTGACCTCATGGCGCTTCTCGAGCTCGGATTACTCCGCCGACCCGGAGGGCGTCAAGCAGTTGAGCGATGCGGTCGCGTCGGCGCTGCGCGGCACGCCCGCCAGCGAGGTGCACCTTCGCGCCGATTCGAATGTGAAGTACTCCTTCATCTCGCCGGTCCTGGACCAGGTGGGCCGGGCGGCGACCGCCGCGGTTCCGGGCCGGGCCGTGCGTTTGCGACTGGCCGTCCAGCCGGAGCGACGCGGTGGCTGAGGCGGCCTCGATCGCTGCGGCGTTGGAGCGGCTCGCTCGGGGCGAAGGCCCCGCGGAGTGCGTCGCACTTCCCCGCGACGACGGCTTCCGCGAGAAGCGCGCCCAGCGACGCTCGAAGCGCAGCATCACCCTCAACGTGATCTCGATGATCGACGTGACCTTTCTCATCCTGGTCTTCTTCGTCTGCACCACCAAGACGCTCGACCGCGAGGAGTTTCTGCGCACCGATCTCGCCCAGCGCGGCGCCGCCTTGGTCACGCCCACCGCGCTGGCCCTTGACGAGCCGCCGCTGCGCATCGAGCTGCTCCGCGAGGAGGGGCGCACCCGGATCCGGGTGATGGCGCCGATGTCGCAGCCCGATTCCTTCGAGCAGCTCTCCTCGCTCTTCGCCTCGAAGCTCTATTCCAAGGAAAATCCCTCCGGACTCTTTCCCTCCGACCATCCGATCGAATTGGCGCCGGCGAAGGATGTGCCTTGGGACGACGCGGTCGCGGCCTTCAACGGCTTGGTGCGCGCCGGCTACCAGCAGATCCACTTCGCGGGGGCGTCGTGACGCGCGCCGCGCTGGCGCTGGCGGCGCTGGCCCTGAGCTGCCTGTTTTTCGCGGCGAGCGCGGGCGCGGCGCCACGAGCCTCCGGCTTCCAGGCGGGCGCCTCGGCTCCGCAATCCGACGATCCGAAGAATGCCGCGCCGCCGCTGACGGCGAGTGATTCACCCGAGTCCGCCCTCGAGAGCATCGCCAACCTGAAGCAGCGCGTGAAGCTCGCTCCCACCGAGTCTTCGCAACGCGCGGCTTCCGACGAGTTGTTGCGAGTGAGCCGCGGACTTCTTTCCGCCAACAAGAATGATCCACGCTGGCCCATCTGGCTGGCGGACCATGCCGAGGCGTGCTTCACCATCGCGATGCCCGCCGGCGACGATGTGGACCGGGTGATCTTCGGACTTGCCGGGCCGGAGGCGCGACGCCGCGTGCGCGACCTGTCGCGCGAAATGCTGCTGGCGGCGGAGGACGCCGAGGCGTCGGCGCAGCAGTCGATCGCCCGCCAGGGCCCCGATCGCCCCTCGGCGCAACTGGTCGCCCAGCTCGAGCAGGTCGAGCGCTCGCGGCGCATTCCCCTGCTGCGATCGCTGGCGGAGATCCTGAACACCGAGACCGCCGAGTACGACGCGCAGAAGCGCCGGGCCATGGCCGAGTCGGCGCTGGCACGACTCGACGCGCTGGTGACCGAGCTGGACGACCGCACCGCAAGCATCGTGAGCCGCTACGCCGGGCTGGCCGCGGCGCGCATGGGCGACGAGCAGCGCGCCAATCAGTACCTCTCGCTCGCGCGGCAGAAGGCCGGCGATGACGAGGCCCTGCTCACACTGGCGGACCTCGCCTCGCTCCGCGCCGCGGGACTGTTGCGCGGACCGAGCCCCGCCGCCGATGCCGCCGTCATCCTCGAGGGCACGGGCTCGCTGTCGCGGCAGTTGGCGATCGCCGAACTTGAGTGTCGCTTGCGGAAGCAAGCGCTCGGCGAGCTTGGTGCCGAGCCGCAGTCGACGCAGCGCCCCTGGTCGGCGCCGCTGGGCGACGTCATCCGGCGCAGCGCTCCCAAGGACATCTCCGCGACGCGCGACGCGGTGCTGGGGCGCCTCGCGGCGATTGAGCGCGACGGCACGCCCCTGCCGGAGCGCGATCCCGTCTGCGTGATCGCTTCCGCCGACCAGGCGATCGACCGCGGCGAAGCCACGCTGGACCGGGCCAACGCGCTGGAATCGCTGAGCAACGATCCCGTCGTGCTGAATTCGCTGCAGGCCGCGGCGCTGCGAACGCTGGCACGCATGGATCTGGCCGCCGAGCATTGGAGCGACGCCGCGGATCGTTCCATTCGCCTGGCCAAGGAGCATGAGGATGACGCGGCGAGCCCGGCGGCGATCGCGCTGGCGATCCGCGTGAGCCGCGAGCTCGATCGCGGCGCCGACGGACAGGATCCGGTGGCGCGAAAGAGACTCGAGAAGGCTGTGCAGATCGGCGCCTCCAAATTTTCCGACCATCCGGAGTTCGGGCTCTGGCAGTTGGAGCGGAAGGTGCTGGCGACGGAGGCTCTTGCGGATCAGCGCGAATGCGAACTGGAGAATGCGTCCCCCACCGCGCCGCTTCCGACGAACTCAGCGGCGACGGCCGAGTTGCAGGAGCGACTGGCTGCGGCCGAGGCGTGGATCCAGGCCGAGCAGGGCCACTACCAGGCGGCGCTGGATTGCCTTGCCCGCGGCAGCGGAGCCGCGCTGGGTCCGACCGCGTCGGCGCGGAGACTCTCGGCGAAAATTTCTGCGACCGCGGCGCTGGCGAAGGACCTCGCCAACGATCCGGAGCTGCTCGCGGCCAATCAGAAGAACCCCTCGCTGGTCGCGGGTCTCACCGCGCGGAAATTGCACGCGCTGATGCCGGCAAACCGATGGCCCGCCTCCCTGCCCTCGCCAGACGCAAGTCTCTCGACTTCAGCGCGGTCGCTCATGCAGATGCTCTCGATGAGCAACTCCACCGACGCGGTCGCCTGGCTCGACCTCGCGGATCTGCTGCGCTTCGCCGGCGAGTTCGAGAAGGCGCAGAGCGCCTACGAGAAGTCGCTGGCTCTGAAGGCCAACTCACGCGAGGCGCTACTGGGCAAGGCCGAGTGCCTGGTCGCCAAGCGCGACGAAGCGTCGATGGGTGCGGCCATGTCCATCTACAAGCAACTGCTCGCCGGCCGCGAGTACGAGCCGGATGCGGCGCAGCGCGACCCGGCGTGGTGGCTCTGCCAGCTTCGCCAACTAGAGATTCTCCGCGCCGCCAACCGCTGGGATGAGCGGGCGTCACTGCGGCTGGCGCGGTTAAAGGCGCTGGATGCGTCATTCGGCTCCGCGGAGTGCGCCGCGGCGTTCGCGAAGCTGAGCAATTCCTGAGCGTTCAAATTGTAAAACGGGTCACAGGGCCGGAGACGCGACCACTACGTTACGCGCTCGCAAGAATCGAATCGATGTGAGCGCCAAGCCTGCCGAGCGCGGCGAACGCCTTGGCGGCATCCCACTTTTGATGCGGCCGCTCGCCCGTGGTGTTGCTGATGGCGCGAATCTCCGTCCCGGGAATTCCAAACTTGTTCGCCGCATGCGCCACCGCCGCCCCCTCCATCGCCTCGGCCATCGCGCCGGTTCTTCGGGCGACCTCGCTCGCGAATGCATCGGTCCCGCTGCACGTCGCCACCGTCGCGATGGCTCCGCTGCGAGTTCCCGCCGGCGCCAGTCGGTCGAGCGAACGAGCGGTCGGAACGATGTTTCCCGCAAAATCTCCAAGCGACCATCCCAACTTCCGCATGTCGCCGAAGCCCTCGGGAAGTTGGATGCCCTCCTCGGCGTAGACGCACTCGGTGGCCAGCACCAAGTCGCCGATCGAGAGATTCGATCCCGGCAGCGAGCCGGCGATGCCCGCGCTGAGCACCGCGTCCACTCTGCCGTGCAAGTGAAGATGCTCCGCGACGGTCAGCGCCGCGTTCACGCGTCCGAGACCCGAGACCGCCACCGTGGCACGGCGGCAGGAAAGCGCGTTCGCTTCTTTCTCGGTCGCCACGACGATCAGCAGCCGCATGCTCATCCGTTCTTGCCGGAGGTCGCGGCCGAGGCGTTCCCGCATGGAGCGCAAAGCGCCGCGGCGACCTCCTTCAGCGGCACGACGCGCTGTCCGCCGCCGTCGAGATCCTTGATGGCCACGGCGCCTTCGGCCAGCTCCGATCCCAGGATCACAGCGCGCTTGGCGCGGCACTTGCCCGCTTCGCTGAGCAGCTTGCCGATGTTCTTCGTGGCTTTCCAAGAGTAGCGCACGTGCAGCCCTTCACGCCGAAGCCGCATGGCGAGCCTGGGCATTTCGATTTCAGACGCTTCGCTGCCATCGGAAATCAGGAAGACATCGGGCCGAGGCATCAGCTCGTGACCGTCCTTGGGAAGCAATCCCTTGTCCGCCAGCACCAGGCCGAGCACGACATCACCCATTCCGAAACCCATGGCCGGCATCTTCGGTCCGCCGAACATTTCGACGAGGCCGTCATAGCGCCCGCCGCCGGCGATCGCCCGCTCCTTGCCTGCCGCCTCGTGCACCTCGAAGACCGTGCCGGTGTAGTAGGCGAGTCCGCGCACGATGCCGAAGTCCCACTGGCACCACTCGGCGAGGCCCATCGCGTTCAGCTTCAGCGCCAACTCGATCAGCGGCGCCAGCAGATCCGCGGCCACTCCCAGCTCGGCGGCGATCTCAGTGAGGCACTTGGTCATCGGAAATTTCTTCGAGCCCAACGCGGCGAATTTTTTCTGCGCCGCCTCGTCGAGCCCCAGCTTCACGGCCCGTGACTGGAATTCCTCAGGCGTCAGCTTCTCGCGGCGGTCGAGCAATTCGAAAGCTTCTCCGATGCGGTCCGCAGCCACACCGGCCGCCGTCAGCACGGCCGCCGACGCTCCGCGGTGCGCCATGCGGAACTGCACATCCGATGGCTTCAGACCCAGCCGCTCCAGAGCCAGCGCGGCGCAAGCGATCACATCGCTATCGGCCGCCGCGCCCTCGCTGCCCAGCAGGTCGACATTCCACTGCACAAACTCGCGCAACCGCCCGCGCTGCGGCCGCTCGGCGCGGAAGTGCAGCGGAATGGCGAACCACTTGGTCGGGACCGTCAGCGAGCCCGCCCGCGCCGCCGCCATCCGTGCCAGCGTGGGCGTGAATTCAGGTCGCAGCGCGTAGTCGTCCTCGCCGCCCGCGCGGCGAAATGAAAAGAGTTCGCTGACAATTCCCGGCCCGCTCTTGGCGGTGTAGAGCGCGAGATGCTCGAAGGTCGGCCCCTCGATCTCGTCGTAGCCGCAGTCGACGCTGGCCTTGCGCCAAATATTTTCAACGTGGCGACGCACCGCCATGTCGGCGGGATAGAAGTCGCGGGTTCCCTTTGGGCTTTGAAAGGCGGCCATGGCGGGATGGTAGAGAATCCTCGATCAGCCGTGCAGGAACTTCCAGATCGCGTGGTTGAGGAGCCGCAATTGCGGCAAGGTCACGGGCGCCATCAGCATCAGGAACGGAATGATCCACAAGAGAAATCCCCATTTGTTCCAGCGATGAGCCCTGAAACATTGACTCCGCGCAGGATGGATTACGAACGGCTGCGCCTCAACCAGGCCGCACTCGGGGCATGTCGTGGCCGCCGGCGTCATCAAGCGATATCCGCATCGCACGCACCAGCGTTCAGTGACTGGCCCTGCAATGAGAGGAATTGACCGCGTCAGGATGTGGGCGGCGATGAGCGCCTGCATCACCAGAATCGACCACCCATTCAACTGATAAGGGAGTTCCCCCGTCCCGATGTCCAACGCCACGCGCGGGACATCGATGCGGAGGAACACCTCCCAGATAATGTTCGCGACAACAATCGCGATGGCAAGGCCAAGCGTTGACTTCCACCATGTGCTGACCAACAGGCTGCGCCGACGCGCTACGCCTAATTCGCGCCAGGACCCCGACCAGCCCACGCAGCGCATCAAGCACACGGCGACGAACAGCACCGCGCCTTGAATCACAAGCCACACGACGACGAAAAGGAGCTGGATGTCCCAAGGAATTCTCTGAAGCATGGCCACGATCGGTAGCGTCACATTGCGATAAGAGATGGTCCGAGTCCAAGAAGTCATTTGAGCCGTTGGACACCAATCCCGCAGCACATTGATCAAGGATTCAGGCAAGTTTCGGCCAACCCAGATTCCCACACCAAATGACCACACCAATGCCGGCACGCTGTAGAAAGCCGCAGCGATCGCGACCGCACCCGGCGCCTTGGTGAAAGCGCGTCTCAGTCGGTCGGTATTGGCCGCAAAGAAGTGCACGCGCTTGGACTGTTGCAAGGCGGCCATGGCGGGATGGTAAAGGAATCCGCCGCGCGCGGAAGTGTCCGCTGGCACCGCGGCCATTCGCGTCAGAAGAGCCTGGACACGACGCGGAATAGCGCCGGCATCTGCGGCAAGATCACTGGCGCCATCAGCATCAGCAGTGGCACGAGCGACAAGAGCAAGACCCACTTGTTCCAGCGGCGATCCGCAAAGATGCGAGACCATGCAACGCGCGCCGTGAATGGCCACTCCTCGGTAAGGCCACACTCAGGACAGGTCATTGCGACCGGTTGCGTCAAGCTATATCTGCATCGCATGCATTTGCGACCGGCCTCCTTCCTCGAACCACGAATCAGCCGGGTCAGGACATGGGTGGTGAAAAGAAAAGTGATCACCGGAATCGCGAGCCGATTGAGCCAATACGGAATCGAACTGAAATCCAGCAAGACATGAGAGCCAAAATATTCAAAATCCATCAAAATGCGATCCCCTTCCCCCGCTTGCATGATGCGGAAGAAAAACAACCAGACCAACCCCACGACGGGCAATGTGGCAATAAGGCAAAGCGAAGACATCCACCACGCTCGCAGCCTCAGGTCGCGACGACCCGTCGAATCAAAATCCCGCCAGTTCTCCGGCCAACCGAAACAGCGGATCCAATACGCTGCGAGGAACAAACACAGTGCCTGCATGACAAACGTTGCGCCCGCCCAGAGCACGATGTGCGCATAATGAAGCGCGTCAACAAGGATCGGCTCCGGCCGCATGTTTACTTCCTCGTGCCTATAAGATTGGTCACGCGGCACCCAACCCTGCAGCATTTCAAAGAGTGACGCCGGCAATTGCCCGCCGATCCAAATGGCAAGATCGCAGGCGAGTTCCGCAGCGACGCAGGCGGCCATAACAATCAGGGCCACTCCGAACGTCTTGGCGAACGATCGCCTCACGCCGAGCGGAATTCCTTCGGCACATCACCCTCGCGCATCGATCGCAGGAAAATCACCGCGGGCAGACCCGCGAGCATCCAGCACACGATGCTGTCGATCATCAGCACCTGGGTCCATGACCCGGGCATGTAGAGAAAGTTCCACGAAACAAGGTGCGTTCCAATGGTCATGAAGGCGACCGCCGCGACCAGCACCATGAACCGTCGAAAAATCCCGTGGCCTGAGCCGCCCAGCCCGATCAACGCCGCGAGCGACGCAGTGGCGAACAGCTCAATGAGAAATCCGCGCACGAAAACGGTTGGATCGGCCGGATCCGCGCCTTCCTTGTGGTAGAGCACCATGAAGAAGGGACCCTTTTTATACGCGGCCATGGCCGCAGTCATCGCCGCGTCCTTTTCTGCCGCAGTCGCGTTCGCGGGCGCCGCCGGAAATCCCGGATACATGATCGCTCCGTCTTTCTTCGTGCTCGATTCGATCGCCGCCACGAATGGCTCCGGCGCCGTGATGGTCGTGATCGCCCCGCCCCAGATGTTGCCGCCCCACGCCGCCGCGCCCCAGCAAAATGCCAGGAAAGTTCCTGCCAGGCACACCAGCAAATATCGAATCACCATTCGGGTCCGCCCGCGTAGCGGCCATAGACATCGGCCATGGCCTGCACCATTTCGCCAAGCGTGCAGCGATCCAGCGAAGCCTCGACCAGCGCCGGCATCACATTTGCGCCCTTGCGAGCCGCCTCGCGAATTCCATCCAAGCCTTTCTTTGCCAGGCCCGCGTCGCGCTCCTTGCGGAACTTCGCCAGCCGATCGTTCTGCTCCGACTCCACCTCATGCGGAATCTGCAGAATTTCCATCTGCCGATCCTCGTTGCCATCGGTGTAGGCGTTCACGCCCACGATCACGCGGTCGCCCGCCTCCATCTCCTGGCCGAAGCGGTAGCTGGCCTCGGCGATCTGCCGGCGGAAATATCCCTTGTGGATGCCGGAGACCACGCCGCCCATGTCGTCAATCTCCTTGATGTAGTCGTTGGCGTCGCTCTCCATGCGGTCGGTGAGCGCCTCCACGAACCAGCTTCCGCCCAGCGGATCCACCGTCCGGTGCACGCCGGTTTCATGGGCAAGGATCTGCTGCGTGCGCAGCGCCACCCGCACCGCCGTTTCGGTCGGCAGGCCGAGCGTCTCATCCATGCTGTCGGTGTGCAGACTCTGGCAGCCGCCCAGCACTCCGGCCAGCGCCTGATAGGCGACGCGCACGATGTTGTTCATCGGCTGCTGCTCGGTGAGCGAGCAACCCGCGGTCTGCACGTGCGTGCGCATGAGCCAGCTTCGCTCCTGCTTGGCGCCGAAGCGGAAGCGCATGGCATTTGCCCAGATGCGCCGCGCCGCTCGCAGCTTGCAGATCTCCTCGAAGAATTCGTTGTGGCTGTTGAAGAAGAAACTCAGCCGCGATGCGAAGGAATCCACGTCCAGCCCGCGCTTCAGGCAGGCCTCGACGTACTCCATGCCGTCGCGCAGCGTGAAGGCCAGCTCCTGCGTCGCCGTCGAACCCGACTCGCGGATGTGGTAGCCGCTGATCGAAACGGAATTCCATTTCGGCGTGTGCTGCGCCGCGAATTCGATCGTGTCCACCACCAGCTTCACGCTGGCCTCGGGCGGATAGATGAACTCATTCTGGCTGTGGAACTCCTTGAGCACGTCGTTCTGCAGCGTGCCGCCAAGCGTGTCCCAGGGAATGCCGCGTTGCTTGGCCATGGCCAGATACATCGCCCAGATTACGCAGGCCGGGCCGTTGATGGTCTGGCTCACGGTGACCTCGCCAACGGGAATGTCGGCGTAGAGACGGTGCATGTCATCGATGGTGCAGATGGCGACGCCGCAGCGCCCCACTTCGCCCGCGGCCAGCGGATCGTCGGAATCGCGTCCCATCAGGGTCGGCAAATCAAACGCCGTCGAGAGTCCGGTGTTGGCCTTGGTTCCCTTGGCGTTGTCCAGCAGATATTTGAATCGCTTGTTGGTGTCGTCGGCGCTGCCGAAGCCCGCGAACTGCCGCATGGTCCAGAGGCGGTTGCGGTACATCGTCTCGTGTACGCCGCGCGTGAAAGGAAATTTCCCCGGCTCGGCGATGCGAGCGTGGGGCTTGGCGGGATCCTTCGGGTCGGTCGTGGGAACCTGCGGCCCGTAGCGCTGCTCGAGCTCGTAGCCCGAGAGCGTGACCGCTTCATGGTTCACTTTCCCGGCTTCGACCGCGCCTGGCGTCTTCGAGGTTTCAGCATGACTGGTGGTTTTGGATTTCAGTGAAGACATGAGGTCCTTTCGTGCGCCAGCCTGTGGCCGCGACTTCCGAAGCATGATAGGGAATTTCGCTTCCTGATCGAAGTCGCGGCTAGCATTCCAGTCCTGATGCCTCCCAGCAAACCCAGCAACGCCGGCAAGAAGCTCGCCTGCTTCGCCCTGGTGTATCTGGTCTGGGGCAGCACCTATCTGGGCATGAAAATCGCCACCGGAAAGATCCCCCCGTTCTTCATCGGCGGGTCGCGATTCCTCGCCGCCGGCGCATGCCTGCTGCTCATCCTCACGGCGCTGGGAAAATTCCAGCCACGCTGGTTGACGAACCCGGCCTATTGGCGCGGCTCGGTCCTGGTGGGCATGCTGATGATGCTCGGCGCCAACGGACTTCTTTGCGCCAGCTTGGGACGGCCGGGACTGCCCTCGGGATTGGCGGCGCTCATCGTCGCCAGCACTCCGATCTGGATGCTGCTGCTGGATCGCTGGCAGACGGGTTCGGGAAAGTTCACGCCGCAGATCGTCGCGGGTCTCACCATCGGCTTGGTCGGCGTGGGCGTGCTGATGAGCGGGAAAATTTTCACTTCGGGCGAGAGCGCTCCCATCGATGTGACCGGCTGCCTGATGGTGCTGGTGAGCTGCATCCTCTGGAGCGCCGGCAGCATCGTGGGACGAAAAGTGCAGCAGCCGCCCCATCCCCTGGCCGCGAGTTCGATGCAGATGATCTCCGGCGGCGTGATGATGCTGGCGCTCAGCGCCTGCATCGAGCAGTGGCGGCCCATCGCCGATGTCCCATGGGACGACCGCGCGTGGATCGCATGGGCCTACCTGGCCATCTTCGGCTCGATGATCAGCTTCAGCGCCTTCGTCTGGCTGATGCACAATGTCAGCGCGGCCTCGGTGTCGACCTACGCCTACGTCAATCCGCTCATCGCCATGCTGCTGGGCTGGATCTTCCTTGGCGAGCAGCTGGGATTCCGCACGGGCGTCGCGGCGGTGCTGGTGCTTAGCGGCGTCGTACTCATCCAGCTCTCGCGGCGCAAGACCAGCCGGGCCCGCCGCGCCACCACGCTGGTCGCCGACAGCATTCCCGCCCCTGCCGGGGAATCCCTCCTGCAAAAGTAGCCCGGTCGCCTGCCGGGCTACGATGTCCCAATGATGTCCGTTGTTCCATCGATTCGTTTCAAAGTGGGCGTGACGCTGCTGACCCTGCTGGCAGGCCTGCAACTGGCCGGCGACCCGCAGGACAAGAAGGCGCCGCCGAACTCGCTGCCCGCGGCCGACGGCAGCGCCAATCCCAAGTGGCTTGAAAAACTGGACGCGCCGGAACGCACCTATCTCAACGAAGGGCTGGGCAAGCCCGCGACGGCGCCCCCCGCGTCGGTGGAGTGGTTCGGTGGAAAGGCGCCGGAGGCATTTGAGAACAGCGTCACCGTGATCCAGAGCATTCAGGACAAGGGCGGCGGCATGGGCCCGGCCGAGCGGATCCGCAAGGTGTTGCCGCCGGAGGCAAATTTCATCGGCGTGGTCATTCCCGAGGACGCGGCGAAGTTGAAGAAAAAACTCGAGAAGAAGACTCCATTTCTCATCGCGTTGGACCCGGATGGATTGTGGACCACACGCCTGGGGCTGCTGAAGATTCCCAGCAACATGATCGTGGACAAGAATGGCGTCATCCGCTTCGCGGGCCTTAATCCCAATGGCGTGAAGCTGGCCTGCGCCTTCCTGCTCGCGGAAAAAGTTGCCGTGGTCGAGCGCGGTGCCGATGCCACACCGAGCTATCCGAAGTTCACCGACCCAGTGGCCGGCGCCAGCGACCGGCGCGGACAGCGCATGATTCCCTTCGCGGTGCAGGAATGGATCACCAAGCAGCCCGTGATGGAGAACAAGCTGATGGTCATCGAGTTCTGGGCGACGGCCGACGAGCCGAGCCTGGCCGCAGTTCCCCGCATGAACGCCATCGCCAAGAAATACGCGGCGGACGCCATCTGCATCGGCATCACCGACGAGTACAAGAACACCTTCGAAGCGGGACTCACAAAAAAGAAACTGACCCTCGCCTCGTTCGAGTATGCACTGGCGATCGACACCGCCCGCACGCTGAGCTCCTACTTCGACGTCAAGAGCATGCCCAACTGCGCCGTGGTCTCCAGCGATGGCATCGTGCGCTGGCAGGGCCCGCCGGCGCAGCTCGACGACGCGATCATGGCCAAGCTTGTCGACGCTCACAAAGCGTTGACCGCCCCCGCACAAAAGTGAGCTGGACGATCAGGCGATACCGGAAACTTTGGGCGCAATTGTGCCTTTTTATCTTTTGATTTATGAAATTAATTGTTTGCCCCAAGCGGGTTTTCAGTCATACTGCGCGGGCATCCTTGGCGCTGTCTCAGTCCATCATGCCGAGCTCATCCTTCCGGAACATTCAAATGAATCAAACCTCTCGATCGCTCGTCCATTTCAAAAGCTATTTCCATCTCGCGGCGCTTGCCGCGGTCGCATGCATCACGCTCCCCGCCTCGGTCGCCCATGCTCGCGGCGAAGGTACGGTCGTGGGCTGGGGAAGCAACTTCAGCGGAGAAAGCAGTGCGCCGGCAAATCTTGGCGCCTGCAAAGCTGTTTCGGGAGGGATTTCCCACAGCGCGGCCATCAAGGAAGATGGAACCGTCGTGGCCTGGGGATACAACGGCTGGGGTGAATGCACGGTTCCTGGAACTCTGGGTTCCTGCAAGGCAATTGCGGCGGGCAATTTGTTCACGGTGGCTCTCAAGGACAACGGCCTTGTCGTTGCCTGGGGCGCGGGAACTACAAACACAGGGAGTCTTCCCAACTTTGGTCAGGCCATCGTGCCACCAACACTTGGAGCCTGCAAAGCCATTGCCACAAGCGGCTACCACACCCTGGCCTTGAAAGAAGATGGGACGGTCGTGGCTTGGGGCACGGGAACGACCATTCAAGCGGCAGGCGGAGCGAGCAGTTTTGAGTGGGGTCAATCGATCGTTCCACCGACGCTCGGTCCATGCAAGGCCATCGCCGCGGGACCGAACCACTCGGTGGCCATCAAGACCACAGGAACGGTCGTGGCCTGGGGCAAGAACATCGATGGCCAGTGCAATGTGCCGGGCACGCTTGGCGCCTGTATCGCAGTTGCCGCAGGTGAATCTCACACTGTGGCGCTCAAGGCGGATGGAACGGTCGTGGCTTGGGGTTGGAATGGCTACGGTCAAACAGCTGTTCCCCCGACACTTGGCGCCTGCAAAGCAATTGCAGCGGGCGTCGGCCACACCGTGGCACTGAAAGAAAATGGAGTCGTGATCGTTTGGGGATTGAACTCCAACGGTCAATCAAGCATTCCCTACAACCTGGGTCATTGCAAGGCCATTGCCGCGGGGCAATACCACACCCTGGTTATTCAATCTCCCGCCACACCCTGTCTGGACAGCGCCGTTGGTTGGGGCTGGAACGGCTACGGCCAAACCACCGTGCCGGCCTCTTTGAGTTCTTGCAAAGCTTTGTCGGGCGGCTACGGCCACACGGTGGCGCTGCAGGAAGATGGAACGGTCAAGGCCTGGGGGTGGAATGATTTCGGCCAGGCCACCGTCCCCGCGAATCTTGGATTTTGCAAGGCGATTGCCGCCGGCGATTACCACACCGTTGCACTCAAGACAAATGGAACGGTTGTGGCCTGGGGTTACAACAATTACGGTGAAACAACGGTCCCTGGCGGACTTGGCGCCTGCAAAGCCATTGACGCCGGCGCCTACCACTCCGTGGCCGTCCAAGTGAGCGGATCCGTCGTGGCGTGGGGCAACAACGACTACGGCCAAACCAATGTGCCCGGCGACCTGGCGACATGCCAGTCCGTGTCCGCGGGCTACGGCCACACCGTCGCTCTGCAGGATGATGGCACGGTCCGAGCCTGGGGCTACGACTTCAACGGCCAGGCCACAGTGTCCCCCACGCTCGGCTCATGCAAAGCAATTGCTGCGGGAGGTTTCCACACTGTGGTCTTGCGAGATGACGGCACCGTCGCGGCATGGGGAAACGACTTCTACGGACAATCCACCGTGCCGGCGACTCTTGGCCCATGCAAGGCGATTGCCGCCGGCGATTTTCACACCGTGGCTCTTCAAGAGGATGGAACGGTCGTGGCCTGGGGCGACAACGACGATGGCGAAGCCACTTTGCCGACAAATCTTGGTCCCTGCACCACAATTGGCGCGGGCAGCTACCACACCTTGGCCATTCAAAAATCGCCTTCGCTTGGAGTGTTGAATTGTTGGGGTGACAACTCCTACTCCCAATTGAATATTCCTGTCGGCCTTGGTTCTTGCCTGGCCATTTCGGGTGGAAGCGGGTTTACCGTTGCGATACAGGAAGATGGGGCAGTTGCCGCCTGGGGTATTAACAACTTAGGTCAAACCAATGTGCCTGCAAATCTTGGCGGCTGCAATAAAGCCGTTTCAGCGGGTGGTTGGCACACGGTGGTCATTACGGAAGATGGAACGGTGAAGGCTTGGGGCGCAGGAACGACCAACGGCGTCTTTCCCAATCTCGGGCAATCAATCGTGCCGCCAACTCTTGGTCCCTGCAAAGCGATCGACACCATCTACATGCACACCGTGGCGCTGCGGGAAGATGGAACAGTCGTGGCCTGGGGCGCTGGAACAACAATTCAGGCCGGCGGTGGAGCCTATGGACTTGAGTACGGTCAATCCATCGTTCCTCCGACACTTGGTCCATGCAAGGCCATTGCGGCGGGCATATACCACACCCTGGCTCTCAAAGAAGATGGAACAGTCGTGGCGTGGGGTGACAACAGCTACGGCCAACTCAATGTGCCTTTTGCAACGCTTGGCCCATGCAAGGCCATTGCGGCGGGCGGATTCCACTCCGTGGCACTGCGGGAAGATGGAACCGTCGTCACCTGGGGCTCCAACAGCTACGGTCAAGTCGAAGTGCCCGCGACGCTTGGCGCATGCAAGGCGATTTCAGCGAATCAAGCGAACACGCTGGCATTGAAGGAGAATGGAAAAGTTGTGGGATGGGGTCACAACTTCAACGGCCAAACCGACATTCCCGCCGGCCTTGGAGTTTGCTTCGCCATTGATGCGGGCGGCTTTCACACTCTGGCGCTCGTTGACCCGTTTGGAGTCTTTTGCACCTCCGACCTGGACGATTCCGGCGAGGTTGATTCCGGCGACATCGGCTTGATGCTGCTTGATTTCGGCCCCTGCCCCGGCTGTCCCACCGATCTGGATGGTTCCGGCGAAGTGGACGGCGGCGACATCGGTTTGGCATTGCTTGATTTCGGTCCGTGCCCTTGATGGATTCTTTCACGCCGCATTCGAAGTGCGGAACATTATTTTCGGAACATTCAAATGAAAAAAATATTTCAACTTGCTGCGTTGGCCATTGTCGCTTTGACCACCCGCGCATCGGTGGCGCTCGCCTGCGACACCGGCACATTCGTTGGCTGGGGCTGGGGCGGCTACGGCCAGCTCAACACCCCCGTCAATCTTGGCGACTGCAAAGCGATTTCGGGGGGCTACGCGCACACGATGGCTCTTCGTGCCGATGGAACGGTCGCGTGCTGGGGCTGGAACGACTTCGGTCAATCCACTTTGCCTTTCGGTCTGGGCACTTGCAAGAAAATCGCGGCGGGCTCCTACCACAGCGTGGCCATTGATGACAGTGGAGCCGTCTGGGCCTGGGGCTACAACTTCTACGGTGCCGTCAATGTGCCCCCGACTCTTGGCGCATGCAAGGCGATTGCAGCAGGCGACTACACAACCGTGGCGATCCAAAACGATGGAACCGTCGTGGCCTGGGGATTCAACGAGTCGGGACAATGCGATGTGCCGGCGAATCTTGGCGCCTGCAAGGCAGTCGCGGCGGGCTTCCGTCACACCGTTGCGCTGAAGGAAAATGGAACGGTCGTGGTCTGGGGAGACAATTTCTACGGTCAATGCAATGTGCCTGCGACTCTTGCTCCTTGCAAAGCCATTTCGGCGGGCGTCTACAACATCGTGGCGCTGCAGGAAGATGGAACTATTGTCGCATGGGGGAACAATTCCTGGGGTCAGAACGATGTGCCGGCCGACCTTGGTCCATGCAAGGCAATTGAGTGCGGCGATTTTCACACCGCGGCGCTGCGCGAAGATGGAACCGCCGAGGCGTGGGGCTACAACCAAGATGGCGAATGTGTCACTCCTTCCAACCTAGGCGCCTGCGGCGCCATTGCCGCCGGCGCCTACCACACCGTGGCGCTCCATTTGCCCGCGACTGGAATGGTGAAGGCCTGGGGCGCGAATGTGAACAACCAAAATGGCCAGGCGAATGTGCCGGCAGACCTTGGCCCCTGCAAGGGCATCGCTGCGGGATATACCCACACCCTTGCTCTCAGAGAGGATGGAACGGTCACGGGCTGGGGAAACAATTTGACCGGACAGATCAATGTGCCCGCCAATCTCGGCGCCTGCAACAGGGCGATTGCGGCAGGCTCGTTGCATTCCGTTGCGCTGCAAGCGGATGGAACGGTCGTGGCCTGGGGATACAACGGGTTCGGCCAATGCAATGTGCCTGCGGGACTCGGTTCCTGCAAAGCCATTGCAGCGAATGACAATCACACCTTGGCGCTCAAGGACAATGGGATGGTCGTGGCATGGGGCTCGAATTTTTCCGGCGAAAGCGATGTGCCTACATCCCTTGGCGCCTGCAAAGCCATCACTGCGGGCTGGGAACACAACCTGGTCATCAAGGTCGATGGAACGGTCGTGGCCTGGGGTTACAACAGTTTCGGCCAATGCGATGTGCCGGCGGGACTTGGTTCCTGCAAAGCGATTGCCGCCGGCGATTACCACTCTGTGGCGATCAAGGCAGATGGAACCGTCGTGGCATGGGGCAGCAACGCCCTGGGCCAATGCAATGTGCCCGCAGATCTTGGAGCTTGCAAAGCGGTGGCGGCAGGTTCCGACCACTGTGTGGCGTTGCGGGAGGACGGAACGGTCGTGGCCTGGGGCAACAACCTGGATGGGCAATGCGACGTGCCTGCGGATCTTGGCGTCTGCCACGCGATTTCCGCGGCGACATACCACACCGTCGCGCTTCAATTGCAGAGTGCAACGCTCTGTCCATCCGACATGGATGGTTCCGGCGAAGTGGACGGCGGAGACATCGGGCTGATCCTTCTTGACTTCGGGCCATGCCCCGGTTGCCCCACCGACCTCGATGGCTCGGGCGAAGTCGATGGCGGCGACATTGGTCTGGTGCTGCTCGATTTCGGTCCGTGCCCGGAATGATGTAGGTTACGAAGCATTTGATTTGCACAACACACCTTCCCGGAGAGTTCCTATGAATCACGCGTCGCCTTCGCCGCTCCAGTTGAATGGCTTCCTCCGATGTGCGGCCGTGGCCTTCATGGCCTTGACCACGATGGCTTCCGTGGCGAACGCCAGCACCGGAGTTGGAACCGTCTTTGCATGGGGCAGCAATGCTTCCAGCCAAAACACTATCCCCGCGACCTTTGGATATTGCAAAGCCGTGGGTTCGGGTTTCCAGCACAACATGGCTCTCACCCAATACGGAACCGTGCTGGTCTGGGGCGACAACTCCCAGGGGCAGACCAATGTGCCGGGCACGCTCGGAACATGCAAGGCCATCGCGGCAGGCACCTACTTCAGCCTTGCTCTCAAGGACAATGGAACGGTCGCGGCCTGGGGTTCCAACAACTTTGGACAAAGCACGGTGCCGGGAACTCTGGGCACCTGCCAGGCCATCGCGGCGGGCGGCTTTCACGCGCTGGCCATCAAAGTCGATGGAACCGTCGTGGCCTGGGGCGACAACTCATACAACCAACGCACTGTGCCGGGAACGCTTGGCGCGTGCAAGGCAGTCGGCGGCGGCTCCTACCACTCTCTGGCCATCAAGGTCGATGGAACCCTCGTGGCTTGGGGCCGCAACACCTACGGTCAGTGCAATGTGCCGGTCGCGCTTGGAGCTTGCACGCAGGCGGCCGGCGGATTTGGCCACACCGTGGCGCTGAAAGCCGACGGCACCGTGGTGGCCTGGGGCTTGAACAACAAGGGCCAGAGCACCGTGCCTGCGACTCTGAGCGCCTGCATCGCCGTTGCGGCGGGCGAGTCCCACAGCGTTGCACTCCAAGTCGATGGCACGGTCGTGGCCTGGGGATTGAACACGGATGGCCAATGCACGGCACCTTCCGAGCTCGGCGACTGTGTCGCGATTGGTGCCGGCTCCGCAAACACGATGGCCGTCCAATTGCCTTTCGCAGGAGTTGTGGATGCGTGGGGCTCAAACGTATCGGGTATTTCCACGCCGCCCGCAGGTCTCGGTTTTTGCACGGCCCTCGATGGGGGCGACAAGCACACCATTGCGTTGCAAGTCGATGGAACGGTTGTGGCCTGGGGAGCGGGTGCGACGAATACTGGAGTCTCGCCGCATTATGGACAATCCATCGTGCCTCCAAGCCTGGGACCCTGCATTGCAATTGCTGCCGGGTTTTTCCATTCGTTGGCCATCGATGAAAATGGAATCGTTTTTGCCTGGGGTCTAAACAGTGAAGGACAATGCAACGTCCCCGCCAACCTTGGCATATGCAGGTCCATTTCTGGGGGAAGCGGTCACTCTTTGGCCCTGAAGGAAAATGGAACCGTCGTTGCCTGGGGAAGAAACACGCTCGGACAATGCAATGTTCCCGCCACGCTTGGCGCCTGCAGGGCGATTTCGGCGGGGCATGATTATTCAGTGGCGCTGACGGCGAATGGAACGATCGTCGCCTGGGGCTACAACGGCTTGAGTCAATGCGGGACCGCGAGCGAAAAAACCGGAACCGGAACCACTGCCTACTGGACGAAGTCAAGCATTGGAGCATGCAAGGCCATCTCAGCGAGCTCCGATCACACTGTTGCTCTAAAGGCGGATGGGACCGTTGTGGCATGGGGCAGCAACGCAAGTGGACAATGCAACGTCCCGGCCAATCTTGGTGCATGCATCGCAGTCGCAACGACGAATACCTCCACTTTGGCCCTCAAACTTGATGGAACGATCGTCGCATGGGGGGGCAACTCCGGTGGAGAATGCAATGTGCCGGCGAGTCTTGGTCCATGCAAGGCCCTGGCCACCGGTGATTTCCACGCCCTGGTACTCAAAGTTGCGCTGGTCGGCGATCTGAGCGGCGACGATGTGGTCGACAGTGCCGATGTCGGCTTGATGCTTTTGGACTACGGCCCCTGCCTGGGATGCGCGTCGGATCTGAACGGCGACGGCGTCGTCGACGGCGCCGACATGGGATTGCTGCTGCTGAGTTTTTCTTGAATTGCGATTCGCATTTGAATTGGTTCCTGCACGCCCCATTCGAACTGCGGAACACTCTTTGTCGGGAGACAAATATGAATCACGCTTCGCCATCGTTCCTCAATTCGAAAAACTTCATCAAGCATGTGGCGCTGGCGGCTGTGTTCTTCTTCGCGTACTCGTCCGCGGCTCTGGCGGCCGTCACGACACAGGTCGTCTCCTGGGGCAACAACGACTACAGCCAGAACAATGTGCCGACGAATCTGGGTTCCTGCAAAGCCATTGCCTCGGGGTACACCCACCACGTGGCGATCCAGGACAGTGGAACGGTCGTCGCCTGGGGATGGAACGACTATGGCCAGGCCACCGTGCCGGGAACACTTGGCGCTTGCAAGGCCGTGGCAGCCAGCGCCTACCACTCCGTGGCGTTGAAAGAAAGTGGCACGGTCGCGGCTTGGGGCGACAACTCCTACGGTCAATGCACGGTGCCGGGAACGCTCGGAGTCTGCCAGGCGATTGCCGCAGGCGGCTTTCACACCCTGGCGCTCAAAGTGGATGGAACGGTCGTGGCGTGGGGAGCGAACACGGTGGGTCAATCGACCGTGCCCGCAGCGCTCGGCGCTTGCAAGGCGATTGCCGCTGGACAATTTCATTCCGTCGCACTCAAGGTCGACGGAACGGTCGTGGCCTGGGGCTGGAATCCATTTGGTCAATCCACGGTTCCTCCGGCACTTGGCGCCTGCACGGCCATTGAAGCGGGATACGCACACTCGATCGCGTTGAAAGCCGATGGAACGGTGGCGGCCTGGGGCTCAAACAGCGATGGTCAGTGCAATGTCCCGGCATCGCTTGGCGCCTGCAAGGCCATCGCCGCGGGCGATTTCCACAGCGTTGCCCTGCAAGTCGATGGAACCGTCGTGATGTGGGGCCAAAATACGGATGGCCAGTGCAATCTTCCCTCCGATGTCGGCGCCTGCACCGCGATCGCAGCCGGCGGCCTCAACACGGTCGTGCTTCAATTGCCCTTCACAGGAATCGTGAGCGCGTGGGGCCTCAACAACTTGGGACAAACCACGGTGCCCAGCGACCTTGGTTTTTGCGTGGCCCTTGCCGGAGGTGGCTACAACACCCTGGTCATTCAGGAAGATGGAACAGTCCTGGCATGGGGCAGAAACACGTTTGGCGAAAGCGCGGTGCCGGTGAATCTTGGCGCTTGCAAGGCGGTCGCCGGCGGTGGTTTTCACAGTCTGGCGCTGCGCCAGGATGGAAGCGTCGCGTCATGGGGCCAGAACTCCTTCGGTCAATCGACCGTGCCGGTGACTCTTGGCGCCTGCAATGCGATCGAAGCGGGTTCTCAATTCTCCGCGGCTCTCAAGGCGAATGGAATTGTCGCAACCTGGGGTCTTAACAGTTCCGGACAATGCAATGTGCCGGCGCCGCTTGGCCCTTGCAAAGCAATCGCGGCGGGCACCACCCACATGGTGGCCCTTCGACAGGATGGAACCGTCATGGCCTGGGGCGACAACGCCGAAGGCCAATGTGGAACTGCAAGCGAGAAAGTTGGAACTGGATTGACCGCGTACTGGCCGAAGTACAGCCTGGGACCTTGCAAAGACATTGCCGCAGGTCAATACCACTCGGTCGCTCTCAAGGTCGATGGAACAGTCGTGGCGTGGGGGTACAACGGCAGCGGTCAATGCAATGTGCCCGCGACGCTCGGCGCCTGCAAGGCCATTGCCGTGGGCTTCAGTCACACCGTGGCACTTCGACAGGATGGAACAATCGTGGCCTGGGGGGACAACGGCAACAGCCAATGTGGAACACTCGACGAAAAAATTGGGGCAGGCCCGACCGCATACTGGGTCAAGAGCAATTTTGGCGCTTGCAAAGCGATTGCCGCGGGAGGCCTTCACACTATGGCGCTCAAAGTGCCAATCGTTGGCGATTTGAGCGGCGACAATGTCGTCGACAGCGGCGATGTCGGCCTGATGCTGCTGGACTACGGCCCCTGTCCGGGCTGCGCCTCCGACCTCGACGGCGACGGCTACGTCGACGGTGCCGACATGGGATTGCTGCTCTTGAGTTTCTCGTGAGTCACGCGCCGCGCTTGCTCTCAAGCTCCTGCCAGCGCGCATAGAGCGTGGCGATGGTGTCCTGCACGGCGTCGAGCGCCTTGCAGGCGGCGGCCATTTTCTTGTGGTCGGCGGCGACGGCGGGATCGGCCACTTTCGCCTCGGCGACCAGGCGCTCCTTTTCAGCGGTTTCAACAGCGGCTTCCATTCCATCCAGCTCGCGCTGCTCCTTGAAGCTCAGCCGCGTCCGCTTTGTGAGAGTGCCGCTTGCCCGTGCGGCGCGATTGCCCTCGGCCCGCGCGGCGCGGTCGCGCACCGTGGTGGCGTTCTCGGCGCGCTCCAGCGCGGCGAGCGCCTGATCCAGGCTGGCGACCACCGACACGCTCGCGTCGGGCGCGCCGATCACCACGATGCTCTTGGCCAGGCGCCCGAGCATGGTGCGATCGTGCGTCACCAGCAGCACGGCACCGGGGAAGGACTCGATCGAATCCTCGAGCACCTCGAGCGTGGGAATGTCCAGGTCGTTGGTCGGCTCGTCCAGCACCAGGATGTCCGCCGGCTCCAGCATCATGCGGGCGATGTGGGCGCGGGCCCGCTCGCCGCCGGAAAGATTGCCCACGGTCTGCAGCAGCTGCGCGTCCTTGAAGAGGAAGCGGCGCGACCAGGCGGTAATGTGCATCGAGCGCCCCTGGAAGTCGACCGTTTCGCCCAGCGGGCAGATGGCGTCCTTGAGCAGTGTGTTCTCGGGAATGTCGGTGCGCTGCTGGCGCAGCACCACCACGCGCGGCATCGGATCGGCGAAGCGGATGGTGCCCGCGTCGGGCTTGAGGTCGCCGCAGATGATGCGAAGAAGTGTGGTCTTGCCGCTGCCGTTGGGGCCCATCAGGCCGATGCGGTCGCCCGGCGCGATCTCCAGATCGAGCTCGCGGAAGAGCGTGCGCCCGTCGAAACCCTTGGAAATGCCGGTGGCCTGCACCAGCCGCTTGGTGCGCCGGCCGCTGGCGGTGAAGTCCACGCGGGCTCCGCCGGCCCCCGCCGCCTCGTTTCGGGCCGCGATCGCGCTGAGCTCGTCGCGCCGGTCGGCGCTCTCGTCGATGCGGCTCTTGGCCTTGGTGCCGCGGCCCTGCGGTCCGCGCGACAGCCAGTAGTCATCCAGGCGCACCTCGTTGGCCAGCGTCGCCTCGGCCTGTTCCTGCGCCGCCAGAAATTCCGCGCGACGCCGCAGGAACTCGCTGTAGTTGCCCTCGGTCATCAGCGTCCCCTGCGGATAGGCGCGGCTGAGCTCGAGCACACGCGTGGCCACCCGCTCAAGGAAGGCGCGGTCATGGGTGACGAAGACGCAGGCCCCGGCGCGGATGTCGTTGGTGCCTTTGGCGAGGAACTGCTCAAGCCAGCGGATGCCCTCCACATCAAGATGGTTGGTCGGCTCGTCCAGCAGCAGCAGGTCGGGCGTGCCCCCCGCTTCGCAGAGACCGCACGCGATGGACAGCCTCTTCTTCCAGCCGCCGGAAAGAAGCTCGACGGGTTCGTCCATGCGCGAGTCGGGAAAGCCGAGCTTGCCCAGGATCACGCTGCCCAGCACCTCCGCTTCGTGCTTGTCGCCGTGCACGCTGGCGGATTTCAGCGCGGCGGCCGTGGCCGCCGAGCGCGGGGTCAAGCCCGCGGGAAAATCGTCGCGCTGACCAACGAACACGACCACCGTGCCGCGCTGCAGGCGCACCACGCCGTGATCGGGCTCCTCGAGGCCCGCGAGCATGCGCATCAGCGTGGACTTGCCGGCGCCGTTGGGGCCGATGAAGCCCACGCGGTCGCCATCGGCGACGCTGAACGACACTCCGTGGAAGAGTTCACGCAGGCCGTGCGACTTGGAAAGATCTTTGGCGACGAGGAGCATGGGAAGGGACCAGTCGCAAGGACGGGTCGACGATCATAGGGATATTCGCTCACTGAGGACCGTCATATATCCTTCAGGCATGTGCTCATGCATCAAGATGCTGCCGCCCATTCTTCGGAAGAAGGAGCGATGGGTCTATTTCTCCATGCTGGGTGCCGTCGGCGCGTGCTTTCTCTTCGATGCCTGCTTTCAATTCATGCCGAATGGCTTCGGCCCGTGGCCGGTCCTCGTCGCGGTGATCACTGTTCCGACCCTTCTCTTCCTGGCCGCGTTCTGCATCCTCATCTGGTCCACCTGGACCTCGCTCACGGTGTGGGATCGCGTCAAGCAAATCGGCTTCCGTGCGTGCGGGCACTGCGGATGCGACTTGGGCGGCATGGAAACCCCTGGGCATTGCCCTCGATGCGGGGCGCAGTGTGATCCTGAAAAACTTCGTGGGTTCTGGAAGCGCTGCGAGAATTTCAGAAGCCAAACCATGGCAGGCGGCATCGCCAAGGGCACGGTTCCCAAATACCTGCGCAATATCGCCGGAGTCTTTGGGGTCCTTTTGCTCGCGCCGATGTTTTTATTTTCGTGCTTCCCCCCACTCTTCCCCGAGTCGATCTATCGCACGGTGCCGGCCTTGGCCATGTGTGGGACCCTTGTCCTGCTGATCCTCGCGATCAAATGCGCGCAATCAATTGTGTCGATGCGTCTATGTCGGCACGTCACGGCGCGCGACGGACTGGTGTGCCTGGAGTGCGGCGGCGACCTTGTGGCCAGCGGTTCGGACACCAAGTGCGCCCAGTGCCACGCCCATCGCCCTGAGAGCGAAGTGCGCGAGCAGTGGAATCAATGGAAGCCCCCCTGTTGGAACGTTGAAGCGATGGACGCCTGAGTGCGCGGCCAGTTTCCAAATCCGTTCCGGATCCGAACGACGCCGAAACCCAAATGCGCCCGGCAGCGCTGGTGGATCCGCGCCATCCCGACCACGCTGCTGATCGCGATGCTCGTGGTGCCTCTCTACATCGCTTCCAGCGGTCCCGCCTCCCGCTTCCGATCCCTTCCGACACCGATCCTGGCAATGGCGATCTTCGCCGTGGCGTTCACGGCGATCGTCTCGCGTCGGGACCTGCGACTGCGCGTCAAGGCCGAGCAGTGCGGCGGCCGAATGTGCACCGCGTGCGAATACGAATTGACCCATGCTCCAGACTCGGGCACATGCCCGGAATGCGGAACCCCCTATTCCATCGACGAGGTGGTCCGCGCCTGGACCGAGTGGGGATTCAAGCCCTACGACGCCGCCAACCCGGCGCCCGCCGGCATCTACTGGAAACTCACGGTGCTGATCGTGTCGTCCGTCGCGCTCTTTCTCGCCATCGTCGTGCCCGGACTGATCGCCATGGTGTCAGCGCGAATGGATTTTCTCGCGGCTCGCGCGGCGGAGGACGCCGCGACCGGCGATGCCAAGACCAAGGCGATGGACGCGACGATGGCCGCACTGAGCCGGAGGGTCGAAGCAGCGACGGCATTCATCCCGATGCCGATCTGGGGCGCCTCGATTGTTCTCGCCATTTGGATCGCCATCGCCCTCTGGCACAAGTGGCTGGGCAGACGGATCGTGGCGCGCGGCGACCTATGAGTGCGTGGACTGCCAGATGGAGTAGAGATTGCCCATCGAGTGCATCGCCATGGGCAGGATGAGCGAGCCGCTGCGCACGCGGCACTCGCCCAGGAAGATGCCGTCCAGGAAGATCAAGAAGATGAAGGCCGGCGCGTACTGCACATGGATCGCGGCCCACGCAACGGAGGTCACCAGGATCGCGCCGCGCAATCCGAAACGGGTGCGCTCAATGAGGCTCAGCACCGCGCCGCGAAAGACAAGCTCCTCGAGCACGGGCCCGACGAGTCCGATGGCCGCGACGCGCATCCAGAAGATCGGCGCCGAGTATTCCGGCCAGGGCTTGGGCTGCTCCATGCCGAATTGGGCCAGTGCGACTTCGCTCAGCGCCATCCACGCGATCCACGCCGCGAGCCAGAAGGCCGCGGCGGTCCACGTCGGTAGCCGCAGGCCCAGACCGCTCGCGTCCCGAAGTTTGATGCCGCGCTTCTTCGCCACGAAGAGCAGCACCACGCACGCCACCAGTGGCCCGAGCAACTTGATCAGCGTGGACTGGAGGACCGGATCCATGGATCCCTCAGGAGGGCTTGCGCCCCTCGATGATCAGCGTGTGCGGCGTGGCGAAGTCATCCTCGAACTCCTTCGACAAGCACTCCTGGAACAGATCCGGGTGATGCGTCTCGCGCGTCGGCATGCAGACGCGCAAGTCGGTGAAGCCGGCCGCCGTCATCAGCTCTTCAAGGAACGATCGGGTCAGGATCGTCAGGTGCTCCTGCCGGCAGAAGATGAAGTTCTCGAACTTGCCGCCGATGCTGGCCCGCTTGTCGGGAAAGTCGATGAACCAGTTCAGATCCTTCTGCATGAACTTGGCGATCGCCGAGTCCCCGTTCGGCCCGCCCACCCGGTAGATCGCGCCGGGCTTCAGGCAGCGGAAGACCTCCTTCAAGTGGGCGGCGACATCGGGCAGGTGTTCGATCACATGGTGCGAATACATCGCGTCGATCGATGCGCTGTGAAAGGGCAGCGGATTGCGCAGGTCCGCCCACACATCGCACTTGCCGGTGAACATGTTGGCGTCCACATTGATCCAGCCATCGAGATAGTTCTTCTGCCCGGGGCCCAGGTGCACTTTCAGCCGGTCGGTTTTGGGCGCCCGCAGCGCGCGGTAGAGGATTCCATTGAGCCACATCAGCGGACCCGCGGCCGCATAGAAGGTCGCCTTGGCTTTGCGGCTGATCACGGTTTCCTACCTTCGCGAACAGGTGTTTCCATTCCGCGATCCTAGCGAATGGAAAGATCCGCCGAGGCGATGGCGACGCTCTCGCGAATCCGGCGACGCCCCCGTCACGGCGTCGCGAGCGGATCGAAGCCGGGCTCGTGCGACGAGTTGCATTCGACGATGTAGACGCGGTCGCCGCGGCGACCGACGCGCTCGCAGGCGTTGGCAACTTCCAGTTCCAGCGCGAGATGGGCGTCGTCGTTGATCACCTCGACGTACGCGGGCAGCGGCCGATGGGCCGTGGCCACGAGGTTCTGGTTGCGAAATTCCGTGCCCACCACCGGCAGCAGGAAATACGACCCGAAGACGATGAGCATCACGGCTGCGGCGATGCCGGCTCGCCTTCGGCTGCGGCGCCGGGCCACGGCCTTGTCGAATTCGGCAAGTCCCCGTTCGAGGATGCGGGCGTGATGGTCGTTCATGGCGTGACTCCTTCGATGGCCTGTCGGGCGCGCTCGGTGGCGCGGCGCAGGCGGCTGTCAATGGCGGACGTTCCGATTCCAAGTGCGGTGGCGATCTGCGAAACCGTTCCCGCCATGCGGGCGCGGAGCTCCAGCAGCGAGCGATCCTCATCGGGAATCGCCCGCAGTGCGCCCAGCTCGTGGCGGGCCTGCTCCAGCAGCGAGGCGTCCTGCAGGAATGCCGTCGCTTCAACACGGCTGCGGGCCACGCGCTGCTCGCGCAGTCGGCGCGAGAGCTCGTTGCGGAGCAGATCGATGGCGGCGCTGGAAGCGACACGACGAAGCCAGGCGTCCAGGGCGACGGCGCACGGGCAATGCACCGGCTTTCGTGCGACGCGGATCCACGCATCCTGCGCGGCGTCCGGCACCAGGTCTCCGCGATGGCCCAGCGCCCGCGCCGTCATGCGCTCGACAAAGTCGCAGCGCATGACGAAGAGCTCGGCGTAGGCGTTGCGGTCGCCGCCGACCATCGACCGAGTCAACGACTCCGCCTTCGCGTCGGCGAGGGCGGTCGTGGTCGGGCGGTTCGACTCGGCGCTGGGCAAGGGCATGGTCGGTGGATCGACTTTGATCAGCGGCCCGCGCCCGACGCGTCGACGACCTGCTTCACCACGGCGATCTGCGCGTCGCTGCCGTGCACAAAGAGCGTGCCGGTCTCGCGGTGAATCTTCATGGAGAGGCCGCCGGTGCCGCCCTGCTTCTCCAGCGCGCTGTCGATGGCAAGGATGACCTGGTCCTGGGCCTCCTCCACTTGCCGCTGCGTCGAGGCGTCGGCGCGCTGCGCCTCCTGAAGGCGGAAGAGCGCGGTGGCCGGAGTCGACTTCACCATCAGGATGAGCTGCTCAGCATTGGCATGATTGGTGACAATGGTCAGCTTCGGCGGGCTGCCGGCGGCTCGCCACGCCTTCCAGTCGATCAGGAACTCCTGGTGGAGGCCGCTGCCGGCGGTTCCCGCGGGAAGCGTGGCAACGCCATCCGGCTTCACGCCCGTGACCAGGAAGGGAACGCCCTCCTTGCTTTCCAGCGTCACTCTTGTCGGCGCCGCCTCGGAGGCGTCGGAAACCTCCAGAACCTCCGGCTTCACCGCGACGAACGTTTTCACGAATCCTGTGATCGTGAAGGGCTGTGCCGCGGCGCCCTCGACTTGAAAGGTGATCTTCTTGCTCAGCGGGATGCCGGTCTTGGCGCCGGGGTCGATGGTGATGTCGATGTCGAAATGGGCGCCGGGGGCGACGGCCTCGGCGGGCGCGGCGCTGATGGTCGTGCAGCCGCACGCGGGAACGATGCGGAGGATCTTCACCGGCTTGTCGCCGGCGTTGAACACCGTGAGCTTGCCGGTCTTCTTCTGGCCGGCGACCATCTCGCCAAGATCCAGCTGCGCGGGCTCGAAGCGAAGCGATGGCGTCTGTGGTGCCTCCACGGATGGCGCCGCCGGAGCGATGTTCGATGCGGAAGAAGTCGCGGGCGATGTCTGGGGCGCGGTGCCGGTCAGAGCGAGCAGCGAGGCGAGTAGGGCGGTCGGCAGCATGGCAATCTCCTGTTGTTGGAGCCAGCGGAATGCTAGCCCTTTGAAGAACGAAGCCGACCGCCCAAATCCGTCAGGCCAGTAGAATCCGCCCATGGATGTCGACCGCACCCCCTCCAATTGCGCGCCGATCGACCCCCGCACCATCACGCGTCCCGATCCGGTGCTCCGCACCTATTACATCATCGTCGCCATCCTGACCCTGCCGGCCGTGGTGATCACGCTGCCGCTGCTGATGTTCAAGTACAAGTCGCTGCGCTACCGCTTCGACGATGAGGGCATCGCCATGTCCTGGGGCATCCTCTTCCGGCGCGAGATGTACCTGACCTACCGCCGCATCCAGGACATCCACGTCACCCGCGGCATCATCCAGCGCTGGTTGGGCATTGCCACGATCTCCGTGCAAACGGCCTCGGGCGGCATGGGCTCCGACATGCTGATCGAGGGCATCGTGGAGTACGACGCGCTGCGCGATTTCCTCTACCGCCGCATGCGCGGAGCCCATGGAGAGATCGATCCCACGACCACCGACGCATCGGGCATTTCGCGACCCGGCGATCCTGTGCACATCGCGGGCCGCGATCCCGACGAGGCGCTGGCGCTGTTGCGCGAAATCCGCGACGAGATCCGGCGCCTGAAACCAACCAGCGGAGCTCGATCGTGACGGGCCAGGCGGACAAAGCCGCGCAATGGATGTACCAGGGCATCTGGGGTGTGCTCGTCGAGCTCTTCAAGGTGCCACGTGAACCGCCCGCGCTTCCGGTGTCCACCGGCCATCGCCATGACACCTTCCAGCCCGGCCCCGGCTACCTGCGCTACATGAAGTTCAAGTTCTGGGTGATCCTGCTGTTGATGGACATTGTCTTCAGCATCATCTGGTTCGTGCTGACGGCAGTGCTGCTGAAGACTGACCATTACATCCTGGCCGGGCTGCTCGCCATTCCCGCGCTGGCCATCATCGTGCTGCCCGACATCGTGGCCTACATCGCCATTCATCTGCGCTACGACACCACCTGGTATGTCTTCACCGACCGCAGCATGCGCCTCCGCCGCGGCGTCATGGTGCTGCACGAGATGACCATCACCTTCGAAAATGTCCAGAATGTCACCGTGGACCAGGGGCCGCTGCAGCGCTACTTCGGTATCGGATCGGTGGTGGTGCAGACTGCCGGCGGCGCCTCAGGGGATCCCAAGCATGGCGGCGGCTCAACGCACCAGGCGGTCATCGAGGGGATCGACAATCCCGCGGATGTTCGCGATCGGATCATGGCCCAGGTTCGCGCCAGCACCAGCGCCGGGTTGGGCGACGAGCATCATCTTCCGAGCCACTCCTTCGCCGGAGCAAGCGAATCACTCGCCGCGCCGGGACGCGGCCATGCGCCGGCCTGGACGGCGGCGCACCTTGATGCCCTCCGCGCTATTCGTGATGAGCTTCGTTCGCTGCCGGCGAGTGCGTGACCTTCTTGACTGCGACATCGCCGACCTTGCCGCCCGCGATGAAGTTCGCCACCAATTCATCGAGCTCCTTCGGGTGGTCGTCCATGATGAAGTGACGGGAGTCTTCGATCGTGACCAGTTTCACGCTGGGTGAGGCATCCGCAAACTCCCCCGCCACCGCTTTCCTCATGACGGCGGCCATCTCCGGACCCATGTCGTCGGAAATGGCGCTGATCACCAGCAACGGCACCTGCACCTTGCTCAGCATCGGGCGCAGGTCCGATCCGACCAGTTCGAGCATGTACTCCATCGTGGTGTCCTTGGGCACCAGGGAGCAGATCTCGCCGATCTCCTTCGCGCGCACCGGGTCCGTCACCATCCGCGCCACCGACTGCTTCTGACCCGCGGGCCAGGACTCCTCAGGCATGGACTTCATCATCGAGGTGAATTGCGCCACCATCGCCGCTCGCGCCTCCCTGGTGTCAGGCTGTCCCGGCTGAGGCGGCGGGAACACCGGCAGTCCGTCGATGGAGATCGCGCATTTGATTTTGTCGCCGTGCAGGGCCGCAAGTTGGATCGCCAGGTTGCCGCCCATCGAGTGTCCGATGATGACGGGCTTGTCCAGCTTCTGAACCTCGATGAATTTCAGGATCGCGGCCTGGGCGTTTTGCAGCCAAGGGCTGTCCATCGGCGACGCGCCCGCCGCAAGCTCAGGCGGATTGCTGCAGCCGAATCCCGGCAGCGTCACCGCGAACATGCGGTACTTCGTGGCGTTGCGTGCCATGAAGGATTCGTAGACGCTCCAGTCGCATGAGAGGCCGGGGATCAGGATCATCGTGATCGGACCGGTGCCTCGCTCCTCGGTGTGGGCGAGCGTCTTGGGAGGCATGGTCAGGATTGTTTTTGAGGCGGGCGCTTTGGAAGCGGGAGTCGCCTGCGGTGCCGCAGCAGGCGCCGTGGATTTCGTCGCCGCGGGCTTGGCGGCCGGCGTCGTCGCCGGAGTGGATGCGGGCGGAGTCGTCGGCGGCGCGGAGGGCGGCGCTGCGACCGTAGCGGAGTTCAGGGCAAGCAGTCCAGCGCCGATCGAAAAGATCGCGAGGCGCACGCAAGTCATTTGAGTTTTCACAATTTCAATCCTTGAAAGATGATGTCCGAACCTGATCTATTTGTTCTTGAAGAGCGCAAAGGTCGCACCGGTGGGATCCGTGGCCACCGCGAAGCGCCCCACGTTGGGGATGTCCGTCGGCGGGCAGCAGACCTTGCCGCCATGCTGCGTCGCCCGCGCCGCGGCCGCGTCGACATCGTCCACCATGATGTAGGTGAGCCAGTTCGACGGCATGGGACCCATCTCCGGCAGAATCTTCATCATGCCGCCGACGCCACCCTGCTTCTTCGCCTTGTCGGCGCCGGGCAGCCAGAAGAGCGTGTAGTCGCCCGTGGGCATCGGCATCACGGTGGTGGTCCATCCGAGGAGCTGCGAATAGAACGTCTCCGCCTTGGCCGGATCATTGGTGAGCAGCTCGGCCCAGCAGAATGTGCCCGTCTCGTTTTGCGGGGCACGCATGCCGCACTGATCCACGCCCTTGAAGAGATGAACCACGGCGCCGGTGGGGTCGGCAATCTGGCAGATACGACCAACATTGGGGAAGTCCATCGCGTCCATGATCTTGTGCGCGCCCAGCTTCACCGCCTTGGCCACCGCGACGTCGACGTCCGGCACATTGATGTACACGGCCCAGTTGGCGGGCACGCTCGCCGGAACTTCCTTGGGCATGTTCATCATGCCGCCGACATGCATGCCGCTCTTGGTGACCCATTCGGTGTAGCTGCCGCTGCTGTCATCGGGGCAGCCGTGCGTGGTCCAGCCCACGACCTTGGTGTAGAAGTCGGCGGCGCGCTTGGTGTCGCGCGTGTGCAACTCGTTCCAGCAGATGATGCCCATGATGCGCTCGGCGGACTTGGACGATGTCGGGGTTGCGGTGGTGTTTGGCATGAGGTCAAGAATACCCTGACGCCGCGGGTGAGAAAGGGAATGGTGGGCGGGTGAAATCTCTAAAATCCCATGTAAAACCTTTGACTTGGCCCCCTTCCGCATTACTCTGCTGGTCGTCGTTCCGGCTTCCCTTTGAACCGCCGGGTGTTCAAGCCGGAACGGCGAGAATTGCTGCTGGAGAAACAACATGAATCGCACTTCCCTTGTGCATGCCTTGACGATGGTCGCCGCTCTCGTGATTGCCGCGTTCGCCACGCCGGCATCGGCCCAGTTCGTGCTGGATGGCGCCGCCGCCGACCGCACCTCGTTCATCACCATGCTGAATTCGTTTTCCACAGGCGGCGCCTGGAAGCAGGTCGGCGCAGACAACGAACTGGCCTTCACGGCCGACGGCAAGCCGCTGAACAACTTTGCCACCAAGACCAAGGGCTACAACGACGGATCGGGATTCAAGCTGACGCTGGAAGTGGGCCGCAATCAGCCCGGCGTGCTGGTCGGTTCCTTCATGGGCGGCGGCATCCAGCGGCTGGACCTGACCGACATTGCGACATTCTCCGACGACATCACCTTCAAGCCCAAGGGCGATTTCCAGCAGGCAATCCTGCTGCACGAGCTGGCGGAGGTGTACACCGCGGTCAACCGAAACCTGGGATACGACGCATCGCACCGGGCCGCCATCGATGTTGAGAACGCGCAGATCAAGGCCATGGGCGCGTTGGGCGAGCGGGATGTTCTGGGAGTGACCCAGTTCCTCAACGGCAATCCGTTGAATGGATTTCGACCGGAGATTCGCTCGCCGTGGACCTATCACGATCCCGCCGGGGACATCAAGGGCTTCCTGTCCATCAAAATCGGAAACGCCAACATTCTCAGCGACCGGTTCATTCGAGGCGGGCTCTTCGATTTTGAAAATCCGTTCGATCCCGCCACCAGCGAGGATGTGTGGATCGAAAGCTACGACTTCGTGCCTGAAGTCATTCCCGCCCCGGGAGCCTCGGCGCTGCTGGGATTGGGCATGGGTTTCGCGGTTCGCCGGCGGCGAACGGACTGACGCCGCGCGAGCGGCGGTGACTTCCTGTTGTGAATGGCGCGCCCGCGTCTAGGCGCCAGGCTGTCCGGCCAGCGCCGCCATGCGCACCCCGCGCGGCGGCAGCGGCGTCCCGCACTCCGGGCACTTCAGCGCGTCCAGGTTCAGCGTGTTGTAGTTGCATTGGGTGCAGTGCGGCAGCGCCACGCGCACGGTCAGGATCAGCCCGCACCCGACGCAAGGCGAGGAGCCCGTGGGCGCCTTCTGCTGCTTGCGGCAGTTGGGGCATTGGATCGAGACTTCACGGATCGTGTCGGCGCTGGTCGCCACTTCCAGCGGGTTGACGCGCTTGTTGTAGCGGCTGAGGATGATGACGGCCAGGGTGGCGCAGCACGCGGCGATCGCGAACGCGGCGGTCAGACGGGCCGCCAAGTCGTTGGACCCGAAGACATGATCGAAGAAGCCTTTCGTGTAGACCAGATTCACATAGGTCATTCCGGCGCAGGTCGCCGCCATCGCAGCGATGGTGGCCATCGCCATCCATCGCTGTGCAGCGGGCAGATGGAAACGCAGCACGAAATTCGCGTGGGCGACTCCCACCGCCACGATGCAGCACTCGTTGAAAATCCTGCTTTCCTCATGAATGTCGTTCCAGATTCCCCAGCAGCCCATCGAAAAGACGGCGGCGCAGGCGACGACGCCGATCCATCGCCAATGGGCCGAGTCCGTTCCGGCTCCGACCATGGCCAGGAACGCCAGCATGCCCATTCCGAAGAGAAGCCAGGCCGTCTCGAAGGACTTGTCGCTGTAGGCATTGGCCCAGAAGGTGTGCTGCCAGATGCCCACCAGAAGCAAAATGAAAATGGCCGCAGTGCACGCAAACCACACCTGTCCCGCCAGTCGCCCCGCCTTGAAGCCGATCGCGATCATGGCCATGGTCGACGTGATCCCGTACCCGCACAAGGCGAAGGCGGTCGCGACGATCCGCTCATCCATGAGCGGGTAGAACATTTGAATCCAGATTGACAGCAGCGCGGCCAAGTACGTCGCCACCGTCGCGCCCAGAGCCCACACGCCCGCGAGGCGCATCGCTGGATTGTCCATCACCTTCGCGGCGGGCATGGCGAATCCGATCGCGACGGCCGTCAGGAACCCGGAGCCGCAGACCCGCCCCATGATTTCGTTGCCGGGAATCAGGACGATCAGCACCCCCGCCCCGGCGCAGACGGCCAGCGCTATCAACATGAAGCGCAGCAAGGTTTTCTGAATGGGCGTCATGCCGAGTTGGGATTGCCGATCTGCACCACCGGATGGGCGCCGCGGTCACTCACCAGCACGACCAACAGGTTCGACACGATCTGCGCCTTCTGCTCCGGAGTCATCACCGCCAGCTTCTTTGCGGCGATCTGCTCCAGCGCCAGCTCGACCATGCCGACCGCGCCCTCGACGATCTTGAACCGCGCCGCGACGAAGGCTGAGGCCTGCTGGCGCTGCAGCATCGCCGAGGCAATCTCCGGTGCGTAGCTCAGGCACGAGATGCGGCTTTCGAGCACTTCGATCCCTGCGCCGCCAAGCCGTCCTTCGAGCTCCTCCTTCAGCTTGGCGCCGACCTGATCGGTGCTGCCGCGCAGGCTCATGCCCTCCGCGTCGGGGTAGTCGTAGTGGAAGCGGCTGGCCAGATTGCGCAGGGCCGATTCGCTTTGAATCTCCACGAATTGTTCGTACTTTTGCACCGCGAAAAGTGCCTCGGCGGTGTCGACCACGCGCCAGACCACGATCGCCGCGATGTCAATGGGATTACCGTCGAGATCGTTCACCTTGACCGGGTGGCGCGACCGCGTCGCCTCGCGAATGATCTTGCCGGCGGCGTCCTTGACCGCTTCGGTTTCACTGGAACCGGTCTCAAAGGTGCGGACGCGCAAGGAGACCCGGGTCTTGCGCGTGAAAGGATTCGTCCAGTGGAAACCGAGCTTGCGAACGGTGCCGCGGTAGTGGCCGAAGAGCACCAGCACGCGGCTTTCGTTGGGGCCGACCACGAAGAATCCGGCAAGGCTGATCACCAACCCGAGAAAGATCAGGATTGCCAAGATGATCGTTGGCGGTTCACCCTTCTTCACTCCGCCCACGAACATGGCGATCGAGAAAAGAAGAAGGAAGATCCAGACTGGAATCATCAGCCAGCCTGAAAAGGGCTTGAACAGTTTCTCGCGGAACTGCGATTCGCCGAGGAATCTTTGATTGGCCGAAGAAACACCGCCGGAAGTTGCGTTTGACATGGTGCCGTCCTTTGGGCGGGATTATATCGGTTCTGTTCTACCCCATGACAGTCTCGGCGTGCATCCGAGTGAAGCAAATTCGGTGCAGCGTGCTCGCGAGGGACGCAAGCTTACCTTGCGCGATCTCGCCCATGAGGCCGATCTGAATCCAGTTCCGGCGGCGGAGGTAATCGCTGTTGTAACTCAGGAGATAACCGGCCTCCATCAACTGCCCGCCGATGATTGCCGAGTCCAGCTCCGCCGGCAGGACGATCGTGATGATGGCGGGCGAATAGTGCCCGTCCACATCAATGAGACTAAAACCGGATCCGCGCAACGAAGTTCGCAGCGCGGCGGACACCTCAGCCACGCTTGTGAAATGCTTTTCCCAGTCCGTGTGCTTGAGGGATGCGTGCAGGGCGTGAACCAGGTTGGAGGAGTGCGTGAAGGCGATGCCTTGGTGCTGCGCGTAGTGGCCAAGGTCGAGGTATCGCGGCAGGCGCGGGCTGGTCGCGAGCTCGTGGTGGTAGAACACCAGGGCCAGTCCGGAATAGGAGCGCAAGCCCTTGCCGCTGGCGCACGACGCCAGATGCACCCCGCTCAAATCCACGGGCAGCGTGCCGATGGAACTGATGGCGTCCAAACATAATTTGATGCTGCAGTCGGCGCAGATCTTTTTCAGCGCGTCGAGGTCGTTCAACACGCCGGTGGAGGTCTCGCAATGCGCACACCAGAGCCAGCCGATGCCCGATTTCTGATTTTCGATTCCAGATATTCCGGCACCTTTACATTGGCGCTCGACGAGGGAGAAATCAATCGTGTCGCCCCATTCGAAGGATAGTGTGTCGAACTCCAGGCCCAGCCGGCGCGCGTGGTCGACAAGTCGCTCGCCGAATTCTCCGTTGACCAGGATCAATCCGCGTTCGTACGCCAGCGAAAGTTGGGCGGCGACAGCGTCGTTGGCGAGCGAACCGGAGCCAAGGAGAATTTCGACTTTGGCGGAGCGAGTCAGCTTGCAGAGTGCTTGCTTGGCCGCCTGAAAGTCGCTGACAAAGACGTCGGTCCGATGGGATTCGGGAGTCTGCTCGAACGCGCGCTTAACGACGCGGGGGATGGCGACCGGGCCGGGCAGAAAGTTCGCCGCCGCCGTCTGGAACGCGCGAGTGGGCGAGTCGCGGAGAAAGTCCTTCGCGGCGCTCTCAAATGTTTCGAGCGTAATGAACATCGGTTGAAACACAGCATCGCCCTTGCCGACGAGCGGGCCGAATGGGGTGAAGCCGATATGGCGGTAGAGTCTTTCCTGCCGCGTCGTGCCCGAGATGATGGCAAGGTCGTAGCCCTGCTCCATTCCGTGCTGCCAGAGCAGCGCGAGGATGCCGCCGAGCACCTGCCCGCCGATCAAGCCGCGGTATTTTTTTTCGGTGGCCAGCAGACGGATCTCGCAAATCTTCCGCCCGGGCGGCAGATAGGAATCGAGCCTCTCCAATTTCCCGTCGAGCGAAAATGGGCGGTTGCCGCGCACGGCCATCATGCCGACGAGCTTGCGGCCGCTGAAACAGGTGAGGTAGGTGTTCTCATTGTGGAACTTGTCCACGAGCCGCTTCGACGGCGACGCGGCGTGCTGGGGAATCTCCTCGACGAAGGTCTTGTAGTTGAGATGATGGATCGCCTCGAATTCCCAATCCTCGCTGGCGATCTTGAAGACGAGCGGTTGCTGGCTCATGACTTCTCCTGCGGGTGGACGGCTCGCGATGGCGAGCGAAGCGTTTCAAGAATTCCTCTTCGTTGAGGTGCTCGAAGAGGCTACTCCAACACCCGCAGCTTGGCGATGGCGTCGAGGTTGAGCTGTGCCTCCTTGCCGCGACGGGGACTTTGCAGGAGCGCCGTGTAGACAGTCTCCGCCTCATCGAGCTTGGCCTGGCGAATGAGTGCGACGCCAAGATTGAAGCGGGCGTCCTCGGTGATGCGCGGATCGAAGCTCATGTAGCGGTCGTGGGTTCCGGTGTCGAGCATCTTGAGCAGGTGACGCAGCTGTTGCTCGGCCTGCGGCCACTCGCCGCGCAAAGCGTGGGTGCGCGCGACCGCCCAGATCAGCGGCGCATTGCGCGGAAACCAGCGATGTGTGAGTGCGATGAGCTCGTCCACGGGCACCAGCTTCTGGCTTGGAAACGCGAAGAGCTGCTCGATGAGCGACGATGCGATGAGCGTCGGCGCCCGGGGCGAGGCGCGGCTTTGCAGCATGACGGCCGCCGCCTCCGCCAGCACGGCGGGCGCCTTGGGAGACTTGATTTCGAACAGCGCCCGCGCCAGCTCGACGAGGTAGTAGAGCTGGCCGGGGCGAAGCTGCAGCTCCTTCTCGCAAAGCACCGCGGCCCGGGCAATTTTCTCGGGAAGCCGCTCGGCGATGTAGCCCCAGTGCTGGAATCGGATGTTGGAGACCAGGACTTCCTTTCCCATGCCGCGGGCGATGTCGACCGGCTCCGGCGAGAGGTGCTCGTGAATGACACCGACAAATTTGGCGGGCAGATCGCGCCGGACCAGCCGCAACTGATGCATCTCGCTGAACCAATCGGGACGGTCCAGCGCGAAGAAATCCTGGCGGATGATCTGGTAGGCGATGGCGCGCGGGTTGGCCATCGCTTCGCGGACATCCTTCTCGCAACCGGGCTTGAGCCGTTCATCGGCGTCGAGCCAGAGGATCCACTCCCCCGCCGCGTATTGCTGACAGGCGTTGCGGGCGGCCGCAAAATCATCGGTCCACGCATAGTGCGACACCTTGGCGCCGAGCCGCTTGGCCAGCTCGACGGTGTCGTCGGTCGAGCCGGTGTCGGTGACAATGATCTCGTCCGCGATCGCACGGACGGAATTGATCGCATCGGCGAGCCGCGAAGACTCGTTGCGGGCGATCAGACAGACGCTGAGTTTCATCGAAAGGTAAACGTACCCGAACCGGGTCTAGCGCCGGCGTCTGCGTTGCAACAGGTAGAACGGCAGACACGCGAACGCGGAGGGAGCGGGAACGGGGACCACTGAGAAGTTGACGGTGCCGAAGTCAACTCCCTCGCTGAAGGCCACCACGCCGCTCGTTTTTCCGTTGGCGGTGCCGATGTCTCCAAACTGGGCGCGGAGAAACGCCTGTGCCAACTGGGTGTCGGTGAGAAGTGAATCGATGATGGCGCTTTCCTGGAAACCCGGGAACGCCGTGCTGAACTCGTTGCCGAAGAGGCGCGTGAGGCTTCCAAACGACATCACCAAGTGATATCCGTCGCCACCGCTACCGGATCCCGTTCCACCGGCAAGGCCGAGCATGGCAAAGGAATCTCCGAACTCCGAGGCGGGGTTCGTCACTCCCCAACTGCAACTGCATTCAGGAGAGATCATGAGATCGGTGAGCACGATCCCCGGGGCGCCCGATCCGGTTCCACTGAACATGAGCAAGGTATGAGTGAGATCGCCCCCAAGGTGTGCGTTGTTGCGGACTTCAGTCACGACATCCGCGCTGGCCACCGGGGCCCACGCTGAAACGAGTCCGACGGCAAGACAGGCGGCCTGCAAATTGGTCTTGGGCATTGATGCTCTCTCGAAAGGGTCAACTCGTCCGGCAAGAGGTACAGGTAGACCGTCCGGACACGGCCTGCCGTCCAGTCATACCACGGAATGCACCCGAGTCAAACGAAGTTCACAAGAGAGCGGCTAATTCTGGCCCGCCAGTTTGAGGGCAGCCTCCAATTCCAGATCCGAGCCCTTCAGAATGTCGTTGATCGTGTAAGTAGTTTCGACATTGGGCAGCACGCCTCGGCGATGATCGTGATCGTCGCCCACAGCCATGTAGTACCCCACCAAGTGGATCTCGATCCGCAGTTTCGAGTTGGGCAGCGTGAGCATCGAACCCGGGCCGGAAGTGTTGCCTGAGAATCCGCCGCCGGTTTCCTCGCCGATGAGGGTCGCCCGGCCGCTGTCTTGCATCTTGGCCAGGAATTCGCAGGTCGTGGAATAGCTTCTGGAATTCACCAGGATGATCACTCGGCCGCCAAAGTACGGCTCCGCGGGTTGCAGCTCTCCCCAGTTCGGGTGCTTGATCAACCGGTATTTCCCGTCGGGCTGCTTCTGGACAAAATCCTCCGGCAACGGCCGTGCTTCCGGATCGTCGCGCCAGAAGTCAAAGTTCAGCTTGTTCACCACCAGGTCGCGGTAATACTGGAAGGGTTGATTGACACAATGAGCGAAGAGCTGCGCTCCAAGTTCATCCGATCCCCCGCCATTGTTTCGCACATCAAGGATCAAGGTCTTCTTGTCGGACGCGGCAAGATCCCGGAACACCTCGTTCAAGTAGGCGTTGCCCGGCTTGCCATTGATCTCTTCGGAAAATTGGCCCAGTCGCAGGACTGCCGTGTCGCTTCCAATTGCGCGATAGTCGGCATCGCTCGTCGGTCCGCCCGCGGCGATGCGCGCCTGTTCGGCCCGCTCCTGGAGCTTTGGAAAGGGAATGCCTTCCACTGTGGCTTCGACTTTTTTCCCCTGCACATCCATCTCGATCCGGAAAGGTGACTCGATCCCGGCCATCGTGTACAGCCGTTTCGAGAAGAGAAGCTGATCCGCCAATCGTCCGCGTCCCGCGGTCCGGGAGTCTCCATCGCCGGTCACGGAGGAAAGCAGGATCGCAAGCAATTCCTTTGCCGGCCGCCCATTCACGCTCACCAGCCGGGCGCCGCGAAACTTGCCGGCATCGTCAGTGAAGTCGGAAGTCAAATAGACCTCGTCGCCCAACACCCGCACGGCAAAGGGAAAGAGAGCCATCACACTATTCAGTTTCTTCGTGGTTTCCACCGCCGGCAGCAGAGAGGTGTGCGCGCACTTCACGGCAGCCACCACCGGGGCGAGGATTCGATAGAGCTCGATCGATTCCATCGGCCGGGTGATTGCCTTTCGCGCCGCATCGAACCGAGCGTCCAATTCCGCCTTCGGGGTGTACCGATGAACGCCCGGGTGCGCCTCTTCCAGCGCCGCCTGAAGGATGTCGATGTCTTTGAGGGCTTCGGCCGTCGACAACAATTTCCCTGCAACTTTGGCTTCTTGCACCGCTTGTGCGGCCTTTGATTCATCGACCGCGGCCGCCGACCGCGGCAGAATGCTTCCACAAAGTGCCACGAGAACGCATGCTCCGAGGTTCGCGATTCGAGTCATGCCCTCAGGACACGGCACAGGCACTGAAGTTGCAGGATTTCTCCCGGCAAAATGCGTTTGAGCTAAATCGCGAAGTACTTGGCCTCAGGGTGATGCACGATGATGGCGCTGGTGCTCTGCTCGGGATCGATCTGCCAGTTCTCGGAGAGATGGCAGCCGATCCGCTCCGGCTTGAGCAGCTTGAACAACTTCTCCTGGTCGCTCATCTCGGGACAGGCCGGATAGCCGAAGCTGTAGCGGCTGCCGCGGTACTTCTGCGTGAACAACTCCTTCACGCGCGGGCTGTCCTCATGGCCGATGCCCAGCTCGGCGCGGATGCGCTTGTGCCAGAGTTCGGCGAGTGCTTCAGCGCACTCAACGCCCATGCCGTGCAGGTAGAGATATTCGGTGTATTCGTTGCGCTCGAAAAGCTGCTTGGCGCGGTGGCTGACCTCGATGCCCATGGTCACGCAGTGGAAGGCCACAACGTCTCGTTCGCCACTGCTCGCCGGGCGGAAGAAATCGCTGATGCAGAGCCGCTGCCGCGCCGTCTGTCGCGGGAATGAGAACCGCTCCATCTCGCGCTCGGGATCGGCCGGGTCGTACACCACGAGATCGTTGCCTTCGCTCGCACAGGGGAAAAACCCATAGACCACCGCGGGCCGCAGGATGCGCTCCGCCTTGCATTGAATCTTCAGCCGCTCGAAGATCGGCTCGGCCTTGTCGCGGATCATCGCCTCGTGCTGCGCCTCGTCCATGTCGCCGCGCTTGAAGCCCCATTGGCCGCGATAGAGCGCGATCTTGTTGACGAAGGGATAGATCGCGTCGAGGTCGATCTCCTCGACCAGTCGGTCGCCCCAGAAGGGCGGCTTGGGGACGGGGACATCCCGCTTCACTTCGCTTCGCTCCGTCGCCGTCGAAGTGGAGGACGCAGCGGCCTCGAGGCGCTGGCCAACTTTGGCGTCAACCTCGGCGCGCTTAGTCAGACGCGCCGCGATTTCGGAGTCGACTTCCGCCAGCGTGCCGCCGGCCAGCGCGTTGCAGACGGAGAGCCCCTCAAAGGCATCCTTGCCGTAGTAGAGAGGTCCCTTGTAGATGCCGCGCAGATGTCCTTCGGCATAGTGGCGCGTCAGCGCCGCGCCGCCGAGCATGATCGGGATGCGGATGTTGAGCTCGTTCAGCTCCTGAAGATTGCGCTCCATCACCGTCACGCTCTTGACCAGCAGGCCGCTCATGCCGATGGTGTCGGCGTTGGTGCTCTTCCACGCGTCCACGATCTGCTGCAGGCTCTGCTTGATGCCGATGTTGTGCACCTTGAAGCCATTGTTCGACAGAATGATGTCCACCAGATTCTTCCCGATGTCATGCACGTCGCCGGCGACGGTGGCCAGAACCACCGTGGCCTTGGGCTTCTCGGCGACCCCCTGCTTCACCATGAAAGGCTGCAGGAACGCCACGGCTTTCTTCATCACGCCGGCGCTCTGCAGCACAAACGGCAGCTGCATGGAGCCGGCGCCGAAGAGATCGCCGACAGTTTTCATGCCCGCAAGCAAGTGATCGTTGATGATGGCCAGCGGGTCGTACTTTTTCATCGCCTCGGTCAGCGACTCCGCCAGCACGCCATCGTCGCCGTCGATGATGTGGCGCTGCAGGCGCTCCTCCAGCGGCAGGTCGGACATGCCCTTCTTCTTCTCGACCTGCTCCTCGCCGTCGGGGAACAAGCTGATGTAGTGGAGAAGCGGATCGAAGTCCGCGGGCTTGCCTTCCGGACGCGTCTTGCCGCGGCGGTCGAAGATGAGCCACTCGGCGGCCTCCCACTGCTCCCGCGCAATTCTGTTTTTTGGAAGCAGTTTCGAGAAGTGCACGATGGCCGCGGTGAGTCCGCGCTTGCGGGCCTCGCCCAGGAACACCGTGTTGAGCACGGTGCGCGCCGAGGGCTTGAGGCCGAACGAAATGTTTGACAGACCGAGAATGATCCCGCACTTGGGAAATTCCTTTGCGATCTGCTCGATGCCGTCGAGCGTCTGCCAGCCAAGCTCGCGGTCGTCCTCGTTGCCGGTGGCAATCGTGAAGGTGAGCGGATCGAAGATCAGGTCGCTCTCGTCCAGCCCCCACTTGCGGGTGTAGAGGTCGTGAATGCGCTTGGCGATCTCCAGCTTACGCTCGGCGGTCTTTGCCATTCCGGCCTGCGGATCCTCATCAATGGTCAGGGCCACACAGGCGGCGCCGTAGCGCTTCAGCAGCGGGCAGACGCTGTTCATGCGCCCCTCGCCATCCTCCAGATTGATCGAGTTCACGATGCAGCGCCCCGCCGATCGCTTCAGCCCCGCTTCGAGCACGGGCGCCTCGGTGCTGTCGAGCATCAGCGGCGCGTTCACCTGCCGCACCACGCGCGAGACGAACTCACCCATGTCGGTCACGCCATTGCGCCCGACGAAGTCCACGCACACATCCAGCAGATGGCTGCCATCCTTGGTTTCCTCGCGGGCCATGCCCACCAGCGCGTCCCACTGCTCCTCGTCGAGCAGGCGCTTGAACTTGCGGCTGCCGTTGGCGTTGGTGCGCTCGGCGACGATCAGGAAGGAGTTGTCCTGCTTGAACTCCGTCATGCCGTAGAGGCTGCTGCAACCGGGAGTCTGCGGCGTGGTGGCCCTCTTCATGCGCGCCCGCGACTCGCCCAAGACTTTCCGCACTTCGTGGATGTGCTCCGGCGTCGTGCCGCAGCAACCGCCGACGATGTCGATCTTGTATTCCTCGATGAAGCGCCGCATGGCGTTGGCAAAGGCATCGGCGCGAAGCGGATACTCGGTGCGCCCCTCCACCAGAATCGGCAGCCCCGCGTTGGGAACCACGCTCACGGCGCGATCCCAGTGCTTGGCCAGATAGGCGATGTGCTCCGCCATTTCCACGGGGCCGGTGGCGCAGTTCAGTCCCAGGCTCACGATCGGGAAGGGCTTGAGCGCGTTCACCACCGCGGCCATGTCGCTGCCCAGCAGCATGGTGCCGGTGGTCTCCATGGTCACGCTCACCAGGATCGGAATGTCGTTGACCGTGCGGTTGGATTCGCCCAGCGCGTCCAGGCAGGCGTTGATGGCGCACTTCACCTGCAGCAGATCCTGGCAGGTCTCGATCATGAAGCAGTCCACGCCGCCGTCGATGAGTCCGCGCGCCTGCTCCGTGTAGGAGTCGAGCATCGCCTCCCATGACGTGTTGCCAAGCGTGATGAGTTTGGTGCCCGGACCCATGGAGCCGGCGACGAAGCGCGGGCGCTCCTTGGTCGCGTGCTTGGCGCATGCAGCCCGCGCGACTTGCGCACCCAGCTTGTTCAATTCCCGCGTCCACGCCATCAGCTCGGGATCGAACTCGGCGCCGACCAGCTTGTTGGTGCCGAAGGTGTCGGTCTCGACCACGTCGGCACCCGCGAGCAAAAACGTTTCGTGGATGCGCTGAATCATGTCGGGCCGCGACTTCACCAGGATGTCGGTGCAGTTGTCGCGGCCCAAATAGTCTTCGGGCTTGCAATCAGCGCAGGAATGAATGCTGGTGCCCATGGCGCCGTCGAAGAGAAGGACATTCTTGTGCAGGGTGTCGAGAAACCGGCTGGCCATGAGGGCACTCTATATCGGCTCGGGCGGGTATTCAACCGTGTATCCGGATAAACGGATAGATCCGATGCCTTGCGGGCTGGATAGGATCAAAACCAATGAATCAAAGGCCGATTCTCCAAGCATTTGGCGCGATCGGCCTGGCCATGGCATCCGCCTGCAGCACCCCGCAAAAAGCCCCTTCTGAGCCCCAAACTCCGATTTCCAGGGAAGTCGCCCTGGCCTCCTTCGATGAAACCTGGAGCACGGTCGAACGGTCGGACTTCGACTCTGGACATGGAGGCGTGGATTGGATGGCGGTCAAGGTGGAGTTGCGTCCCAAGGCCGAGAAGGCCGCAAGCCGCGAGGAACTCCGGCTGATTCTCAGCGACATGCTCTCGCGCCTGCATCGCAGCCACTACGGATTGATACCCGCCGAAAGCGTGGATGCCCTTCCCACCGCGGAGCCTTCGAGTGCACCGGAGAGCGACCCGCCAACCTCGGCGCCGGCCACGTCGGCTTCCGCGCCAACCTCCAGTCATGAGGCGGAAATTTCAGCTGGGGAAAAGTCGACTGCGACGAAGTCGGCCGTGGGAAAATCCTCGCATCGAAAATCCCGCCGCGCCGCCGAGGCGGAAGCTTCGTTCGGCCTGACGCTGCGCTGGATCGAGGACGCGCCCATCGTCACCGGCGTGCGCGATCGCTCCCCTGCCCAGAAGGCCGGCGTTCAATTGGGTTGGACAGTGAAGTCCATCGATGGCGTGGAGTTTCACGCTTCGGACGCCAACGCTTCCGGCGAAGCCGCGAAATACGTCAAGGATCTGATCCTGCAAAGCGCGGACGCCGGCGACGAGGAGAGCGAGGAGGCCTGGATCTTCGAGAAGGATTCCGGTGACGCGCAAGCCCTCTCCATGACCCGCGAGCCGAGCGAAGGAATCAGCACGAAACTCGGGCTTTTGCCGCCCTTTCAAGCCCACTGCGATGACCGGGTCCTGAGCAAGCAGGAGCTCCGCGCCCTATCCCTGCCGGAGGACCTCGACATCGCCGTGATCGCCTTCAACATCTGGATGCCCGCGCTTGCTCAGAGCGTGGACGACGCCTTCCAGCGCCATCGAGACGCCGACGGCTTGATCATCGATCTGCGCGGCAACCCCGGCGGGGCCGGCGGCATGGTGATGGGCATCGCCGGCCATGTGATCGACGAACCGCTCAGCCTGGGCACCATGCGCACCCGCGACACCACGCTGGAGTTCAAGGTGAATCCCCGGCGCAGCACGCGCCTGGGCGAGAGCGTGGAACCCTTCTCCGGCCCGGTCGCCGTCGTGGTTGATCCGCTCTCGGCCAGCACCAGCGAGATCTTCGCGGGCGGTTTGCAGAAGCTCGACCGCGCCCGCGTCTTCGGCCGCACCAGCGCCGGCGCCGCGCTGCCCGCACAAATGAAATCCCTTGCCTCGGGCGACGCCATCCTCTACGCCTTCGCCAACTACACGCTGCCCGACGGCACCACCATCGAGGGCGCGGGCGTGAAGCCCGATGAGCCCACCGGATCGCGCCGCGGCGACTGGTCGAACAATCGCGACGCCGATGTCGACGCGGCGGCGCGCTGGATTTCCTCGAAAATTCAAGCGGAAAACTGAGGGGATCCGGGCCGGGTCCGACCGGCAGGTACACTTCCCGCTCTTCGAAGGAGCCTCATGAAACCATTTGGAATCGTCCTGTCCGCGGCATTGTTCACCACCACCGTCCTGGCCCAGGGCGACTCGTTCGGGTCGAAGCCCTCGGGCACGCCCGGCGCTCCGCCGACCTCGGCGCCCACCGCGCCCCCGACGAGTGCGCCATCGAAGACTCCACCGACCGCGACTCCCAAGAAGTCGCTCGGCAAGGGCGATGAAGCCGCGCCCGCGGCACCGGGCGCGAATCCGCAGACCGCCCCAGCCGATGCACCGAGCCCGGTCGTCACTCCGCTGGTGCCGCAGCCCGCGGGTCCGCTTCCCTCGGCAAGCGAACTCTTCGCCAAGGGCATCAACGCGATCGGCGGGGCCGACGCGATCCGCAAGCACACATCGATGGTGACCCAGGGAACCCTGTCCATGCCCGCGGCCGGCATGAACGGCAAACTGGAGATCACCACGCTCGCCCCCGACAAAGTCCTCACCTTGATGGAATTTCCGGGCGTGGGCCAGATCCGCCAGGGTTTCGATGGCACCGTGGGGTGGAGCATGGACCCGATGCGCGGCCCGAACCTGATCGAAGGCAAAATGCTGGATGAGCTGAAAAAGTCCGGCGACATGTACAAGGATCTTGATCCCAGCAAGATTTGGACCAAGGCCGAGACCAAGGGCGCGGTGAATTTCGGCGGCGTCCCCTGCTACGAAATCGCCGTCGAAGGCGCCCCCGGCGACGGCGCCCTGTACTACGAGATTCAAAGCGGCCTGACCCGCGGCATGGTGCTCACCGTCGAAAGCGCTATGGGCAAGGTTCCCACAACCACCCTCATGAGCGAGTACAAGGATTTCGACGGGGTCAAGATGGCCACGCACACCGACGTGGAGGCGATGGGCATGAAGCAGGCGCTGGTGATCGACAGCGTGAGCTACGCGCCGGTCGATCCGGCGATCTTTGCCCTGCCGCCCGAAATCAAGGCGCTGGTGGCCGCGAAGAGCAATCCCGCGGCGCCCGGAGCCGCGGCCAAGTCACCCAAAAAACCCAAAGGTTCGAGCAAGGCCGGCAATGGAACTGCGACCGGTTCCACTCCGCCTGCTACTCCGCCACCTGCCACGACACCGCCCGCATCGACGCCGCCGAGCGCTCCTCCAACGACACCGCCACCTGGCGGCTCGCGCTGACGCGAACCTCCACGACGCCATGAGTTGAATCAATGACGCCCCGCCGCACGATCAAGGATGCCTGCATCGGACTCGCCATCGCGCTGCTCTGCGCGGCGCCCGTGGCCCAGGCCGACGACGTCTCGGCGGACTCGGTGGTGCAGCGCGCCATCGAAGTCACGGGCGGTTTCAAGGAAGTGCGCTCGCTTCGCATCGAGGGCGTGGTGAGCTCGCCGCAGGGCATCACCCGCGTCGAGATGCTGGTGCAGGGCGCCGGGCCGGAGAAGTTCCGCGTCACCCAGAAATTGCCGGGCGGCCAGAGCATGGAGACCGGCACGGACGGAGACCTGGCCTGGCTGCGCAGCCCGCTCGATGGCTCGTGGCGCCTGCTCGATCGGCGCGGCGCGCTGACGGCCACCGTCGGCGTGCTTCCCTATCGGATGATGGCCGCCATCTTCGAGCGCTTTCCGATCCGCGAGCTCGGCCCCGTCGAAAAGAAGGACGGCGTGAGCTGCCGCCGGGTCGACCTGAAGGACCGCGAAGGCCTGGAGGCAACGGCCTGGTTCGAGGAATCCACCGGGAAACTGCGGGTGCTGCAGACCTCCGAAGGCGCCGCCCCGGGTGTGCCCACGGTCATGACCATCGAGGCGTGGACCAAGGTGGGCGAGCTGGACATTCCGCGCCGCCTCTCCATCCGCAGGGGAACCGCCCTCACCACCAGCGACTTCACCACCATCTCGGTGGATCCCATCGACGCCGCGCGGTTCGCGGCACCCGCCGAAGTGGTGCGCCTCTCGCAAGGCAAGGAGCCGGGCGAAGCGCCGCGGGCCGGCACCACCGCCGCCGCGCCGAGGATCAAGCCATGAGCGATCTCGTCATCCAGCTCGATCAGGTGAACAAGCGCTTTGGCGCGCTGCACGCGGTGAAGGATGTCAGCTTTGAGATCCGCCGCGGACAGGTCTGCGGATTTCTGGGCCCCAACGGCGCCGGCAAGAGCACCACCATCCGCATGATCATGAGCATCCTGCTGCCCGACTCCGGCTCGATCCAGGTGCTGGGCGGCTCGGCGCTGGACGCCAAGGACCGCATCGGCTATCTGCCCGAGGAGCGCGGCGTCTACCGCAAGATGCGCGTGGAGGATTTCCTGCGCTTCATGGCCAAGCTCAAGGGCATCGCCCGCGGCGAGGCCGACCTGCGCATCCGCGCCTGGCTCGAGCGCGTCGAGCTGCCCGGCGTCTCGCGCAAGCGCTGCGAGGAGCTCTCCAAGGGCATGCAGCAGAAACTGCAGTTCATCGCCTCGGTCCTGCACCAGCCCCCGCTGCTGATTCTGGACGAGCCCTTCTCCGGTCTGGATCCTGTGAATCGCCGTCTGCTCAGCTCCATCGTCCGACAATTGAAGGACGCGGGCACGTCCATTCTCTTCTCCACCCACCAGATGGAGCAGGCCGAGGATCTCTGCGACCAGGTGCTGCTGATCCACAAGGGCGAGAAGGTGCTCGATGAGTCCATCCATGGAATCCGCGGGCAGTTCGACCCGCGAACGGTGTTGGCGGAGCCCTCCAACGGGATCGACTCGAGTCTGCGCACGCTGCAGGATCTGCCCTCGGTCGAAACCGTTCGCTGGAATGCCGATCAGAAAGTGTTTCAGATCCGCCTCGCCGAGGGCGTGGATCCCCAGCATGCGATGGTGAATGTGATGCGCGCTGTCCCGCTCCGCCGCGTCGAGCTGCAGCGAGCCACGCTGGACGATGTCTTCGTGAAGCTGGTCGGCGGCTCGGTGGTGGATTTCAACGAAGCGGGTTCCACCGGAAAGCTGCAGGTGAACCATGCATGAGAAGGGCTCCCCGCGGCGGATCCGCGCGATCGCGTGGCGCGAATTCCGCTACACGGTTCTCACCAAGGGCTTCGTGATCGGCGCCATCGTGCTGCCGCTGATCATGTTTGCGGCGATTCCGCTGATCCCGATGCTGATGAGTTCGAAATCCGCGCCGCTGGTGGGGCGCGTCGTGGTGATCGATCCCTCGGACAAGCTGGCCAAGCCATTTGAATTGTCGCTGCCCACCACGCCCCAGGACTCCCTGAAAAAGGAGAAAAAGAGCCTGATGGGAAGCGAAGCGGTCGAGGTTTCGCTGACCGTGGAAAATGTCACGGACACAGCCCGCACCGACGAATTCCGCAAGCAGCTCAAGGACAGTGTGTTGCGGGCGCTGATCATCGTCACGCCGGCGCCCGAGGGGCCGACCGCCGAGCTTCTGGTCCCCAGCGGCGCCAGCCCGCGCCACACCACGATCCTCGAGTCCTCGCTGCGCGAGGCGCTCACCCGGGCCCGCGTCGCCCAGGCGAACGAGGACTACGACCGGCTCAGCAAACTCATGCAACGCGCGTCGGTCGAAACCAAGCGCGTCTCACCCGAGGGAAGCGAGTCGAGGGAGATCGCCCAGCTGCGCATGCTGGTGCCCGCCGGCTTCATGTTCCTGCTGTGGATCGCCGTCTTCACCAGCTGCAACTACCTGCTGACCTCCACGATCGAGGAGAAGTCCAGCCGCGTGATGGAGGTGCTGCTCTCGGCCGCGAGCCCGATCGAGCTGCTCGCCGGAAAACTCGTCGGCCAGGCCGGCGTGGCGTCGGTCATGCTCGCGATGTATGGCGGCGTCGGCCTCGCGGGCCTGGGCGCCTTCGCCATGCTCGACATCGTTCCGCCCACCCACCTGCTGTGGCTGGCGGTCTGGTTCCCGCTGGCGTATTTCACCGTCGCCTCCATCATGGTCAGCATCGGCAGCGCGGTCTCGGATCTGCGCGAGGCGCAGGCGCTGGTCGGCCCCGCCATGATGACCCTCATGATTCCGCTGATCCTGTGGCTGCCGATCGTGGAGAGCCCCAACGGCATGCTGGCCACCGTGTGCAGCTTCCTGCCGCCGGCCGCCCCCTTCGTCATGATCCTGCGCCTGACCGCCGCCAACGAACCGGTTCCCATCTGGCAATCCATGCTCGCCGTGCTCACCAGCGTGGCCGCGGTCTGCGTCATCGTGTGGGCGGGCGCCCGCATCTTCCGCGTGGGCGTCCTCATGCAGGGGAAGCCGCCGACCCCCATGGAGCTGCTCCGGTGGATCCGTGCGCGGTGATCGGCGCGAATGAACTCTGACCTCTCCCTGACCCTGATCTGGATCGCGGTCCTGCTCTTCGCGGCCACCTCGATCTACGGGCTCTGGTGGTCGATCTACTGGGACCGGCCGCAGGGACGGCGCCGCTGCCCGAAGTGCTGGCACACGCTCGAGGACCGCTTCCCTTTCCGCTGCTGCGAGTGCGGCTACGTGACAATCTTCGAGAAAAACATTTTTCGCACGCGCCGCCGCTGGGGCTGGGCCGTGGCCGCGATCGTCACCATGCTCCTGGGCACGGTCTGGCTGCGCGATCAGGTTTCGATGCGCAGCTGGTGGACGCTTTTTCCCGACCGGGTGGTCATTCTGCTTCTGCCCTGGGCCGACAGCGCCGACGCTTTGCAGGACATCCCGCAGCATCTGGCGGTGCGCCTGGAGCGCGGCGACATGTCCGAGGAAAACGCGCTGCGGCTGCTGGCCCAGTGCGCCGGCGGCGATGCCTCGGCCCCGCCCGGCAGCGACAAATGGCGCATCAAGTACGAGGCGATCGCCGCCACGCTGAAGAATTCGCTTCCCCATGCGGAAGCCTCGGCGAAGTTCGTCCGGGACCTCGAGCTGGGCCTCAACACGATGCCTCCCTACATCCGCCTGGACACGCCGGAGATGTGGAACGCGGTGGAGCCGGTGGTGGTTTCGGCGCGGGTCCGCAACTGGTGGCCCGAGGATTCAAAGATCGAGCTGCGCTTCGAATCCGCCAGCGGCATTCCGCTGAGCGAGGAAGCGCTGCGACGCCTGCGCCAGGAAGAGTGGGAGCGGGTCACGCCGACACTCTCTTCCTCGACGATGTTTGCCTTTGACCTGGGCACGCTGCCGGTGGGCAAGCACGCCGGGGAGATCATGCTGCGATGGGAGGCCACGCTGCCGGCCCCTACGCCGACCGCCGAAGCGCGGCGCGACGAGGGTGTGGTCGGTATTCCGGTCGAGATCGAGGTGCAGGCCGCGCCGCAGCCGCTCACGCCGATCTCCTCGCCGGAGATCGACGCGCTGGTGCGCGAAGCCTTCGAGCCGGGCCTGCTGCGCTGGCCCAGCGGCCGCGTGCGCCATGCCTTCCAATACAAGGCGTACAACACCTCCTCAAGCGACCTCGAGGAAGTCGCCTTCGGCCTCGTCGTCGAGGCGCTCGAGGACGGTGTGCCGCGGCGCGAATTGCATGTGTGGTGGCGCGGCGGGCGCGGCGGCTCGCGCTCCGGCTGGAAGGTGACGCTTGAGGACCAGGAGGCGCTGGATCGAGCCAGCGCCAACAGCCACTGGACCCTGCGGATCCGCGGTGATGAAAAGCTGGCGCGACGGGCGGCCGGGCTCTACGCCGGGCCGCCGGTCACCAAGTGGTGGTCGGGAACCATCGAGATGCCGATGGCGGTCAATGACCAATCCGGCGAGCGCAGCGGTCGGGTGTGGATGTTGCAGCGCTACGTGAGCAAGCCGATCGGCGCGACCCGCTGAGCCGCGGCTCCGCGCCACGAACGATCCGTGGGATGCGCGGCGTGTAGCATTTGCGCATGCAGCGCAACCTCTGGGCACCCTGGCGCATGGCCTACATCCGCGACATCGAGTCGCAGGCGGCCCAGGCGAAGATCAATCCTCCGCCGGACTCCGACGGCGACTTTCTTCTGGCCACATGGCGCAATCCTTCCATGGACGCCACGCAGCATGTCGTGCACCGAAACGAACATGGACTGATCCTGCTCAACCGCTATCCCTATGCCAACGGCCACCTGCTGGCGGCGCTGGGCGACGCCCGGCCGCGCCTGGCGGATTATCCCGCGGAGGCCCGCGCAGACTTCTGGCGGCTGGTCGATCTCGCAGCGGCGCTCATCGAGGTCGCGCTGCGCCCGCAGGGACTCAACATCGGCGTCAACGAGGGGCGCGCCGGCGGCGCCGGGCTTCCCCAGCACGTGCATGCCCATGTCCTGCCGCGCTGGAATGGCGACACCAACTTCATGTCCGCGGTCGCAGGCGTCCGGGTGATTCCCGAATCGCTCGACCGCGTCGCCCAGCTCTACCGCGAGGCCCTTCCCGAGGCGAGAAAGCGGGTGGGCCCATAGCCGCCTCCGTTTAGACTCGAACTTTCGACTCTTCGCCCCGTCGGGCGACCTCTGACCACGCGTCCGGACCGATGCGAACCCGCAGGGATCCCTTCTTAATGGCTGCGTCGATGAACATGCCTCCCGCACTTGTGCGGCGTGGAAGTTCGGGAACGACGGCCGGGGAGCCCACTTGATTGCTGGGTTCGGACAACATCGTCGGAGAGCGCTTCCCATCGAAGCGACAGAACGCAATTTCTGTTCCTCCGACGGGGCAAAGAGCCGAAGACATGGGATGCGTTTGTCTCCGCCGCCCAACGCCTATGCTGCCCGATCCGGATGAGCGCGACCAACGACACGAAGCGTGACCCAAATGAGTCTGAGGGGCTCCTGGCGCGGTTCCATCCGCGCCATCTGCCCTTCATGTCGCGCACGGCCTACGTCAACGAGATCCTGAGCTGGGCCTTCCTGCCCTTCTTCCTCGGCGCCATCGAGGGCGGCACGCTGGGCGTGGTGGTGAAGAAGACCTTCACCGGCGTCGCGGACATCAGCCCCATCGAGCTCAATCTCGCGGTGGCCTTGGTCACCGCCGCACCCAATGTGGCCAACCTGTCCAGCTTCATGTGGGCGGCGCACTCGCAGGGCAAGCCCAAGGTCGCCTACATCGCAACGCTGCAGACCATGACCGCGGTGTGCGTCGCCGCCATCGCCGCCATGCCCGAGCAGCGCTGGGGACTGTGGACGCTCTGCCTGCTGGCCACGCTGGCCCGCATCACCTGGACCGGCGTGATCACCCTGCGCTCGGCGGTGTGGAGGGCCAACTATCCGCGGGAAATCCGGGCGAAAATCGCGGGAAACATGGCGACGGTGCAGAGCCTGGTGCTGGCCCTTTGCGGCTGGGCGATCGGCGCCGCCATGGACTTCAGCCCGATGAGTTTCCACTTCCTCTTTCCGGCCCTGGCCCTGCTGGGCATCGCCGGCAATGTGCTCTGGCGCCGCGTGCCGATGCGCGGCGAGCGGCGCCTGCTCCGCGCCGAGCTCGCGGCGCCGCGGCGCGACGGGCCGCAGATCAACCCCGTCTCGGTGTTGCGCGTGCTCAAGCAGGACCGCGCCTACGCCAAGTTCATGCTGTGGATGTCGGTCTTCGGCCTGGGCAACCTGATGGTCTCGGCGCCGCTGGCGATCGTGCTGGAGGAGGAGCTCAACGCCACCTACGCGCAGGGCATCCTGGTCACGACGGTCATTCCGCTGCTGGTGATGCCGCTGGCGATTCCCTTCTGGGCGCGGATGCTGGACCGCTCGCACGTGGTGGATTTCCGCGCCATCCATGCGTGGAGCTTCGTGACCGCGGCGGGGCTGGTCTTCGTCGCGGCGATCGCCAAATCCATGACGATCTTCTACGTCTCAGGATTGTTCCTGGGCATCGGCTTCGCCGGCGGCAGTCTGGCGTGGAACATCGGCCACCAGGATTTCGCGCCGCCCGAGCGCGACGCCGAATACATGGGCGTGCATGTCACGCTCAATGGCATTCGCGGCTTGATCGCGCCGTTTTTGGCGGTCGGCCTCTACGAATGGCTCAAGGGGATGCACGCGGGCTCCTGGGCCTTCTTCGTCTGCTTTGTGGTCAACGCGATCGGGGCGTGGGGCTTCGTGGCCATGCGACGGGACCGGAAACGGCACCGCAAGGCCACTTTGGTCAGCGACTCCCAGCCGCGCCCCCTGCCGCAGGCCTAGCCCCTTCAATCGCAGCGGGTTTTCCGCTACCATCTTCGACCCGGTCGATTTTTGCCGGTGCCTTTCACGGACGCGCGTCCGGGGCATTTCTTTCCAGCCGAGTTTGCGGCGCGGTCCGCAACGGCGCAACACGCACCCTTTCAAAAGACAACATGGTCAACCACAATCTCATTGAAGCCCTCGCTCTCGAAGCAGGCGTCGCGGACAAAATGCTCCGCGAAGCGTACGGACAAACCGAACTCAATCTCGAGGAGATCCTCGGCGCCGAAGTGGCGTCGCTGGGCACCGGGAACATCGTCAAGGGACGCGTCGTCTCCATCAGCGGCGACTTCGTCATCATCGACATTCGCGGCAAGAGCGAAGGTCAGGTTCAGAAGGAAGAATTCGAGGAATCCGGCGGCGTCACCATCGGCGACGAAGTCGAGGTTCTGGTTGAAGAAACAGAAACTCCGGACGGCAGCATCCTGCTTTCCAAGCGCAAGGCCGACCGCATCCGCGGCTGGGAGCAGGTGCTCGTCAGCCGCAAGGAAGGCGACGTCGTCGAGGGCAAGGTCCTTCGCAAGATCAAGGGCGGACTGCTGGTGGACATCGGCGTCCCCGTGTTCCTGCCCGCCAGCCAGGTGGATGTGCGCCGTCCCGGCGACATCGGCGAATTCATCGGCAAGACCGTGCGCTCCATGATCCTCAAGATCGATCTCGAGCGCCGCAACATCGTCATCAGCCGTCGCAAGCTGATCGAGGATGAGCGCGAGGATTCCAAGCGCAAGCTGATGGACAAGGTGCACGAGGGCGACATCGTCCGCGGCACCGTGACCAACATCGCCGACTTCGGCGCCTTCGTCGACCTGGGCGGCCTGGACGGCCTGCTCCACATCACCGACATGAGCTGGGGCCGCGTGAACCACCCGACCGAGATCGTCAAGATCGGCGACGAGATCGAGGTCAAGATCCTCAACATCGACCGCGAGCGCGAGAAGATCGCCCTGGGCCTCAAGCAGAAGGAAGCCAGCCCGTGGGAGGAGATCGAGAAGAAGTACCCGGTCAATTCCCGCCTCAAGGGCACCGTGGTCAGCCTGATGAGCTACGGCGCCTTCGTCCGCCTCGAGGAAGGCATCGAGGGCCTTGTGCACGTCAGCGAGATGAGCTGGACGCGACGCGTCAACCACCCGAGCGAGGTCGTGAACGTGAACGACGAGATCGATGTGGTCATCCTCGACATCGACAAGCAGAAGCTGGAGATCAGCCTCGGCATGAAGCAGACCGAGGTGAATCCCTGGGAGCTCGTCGCCGAGAAGTACCCCAACGGCACGATCATCGAAGGCAAGATCCGCAACCTCGCCAACTACGGCGCGTTCGTGGAGATCGAGCCGGGCATCGACGGCCTGCTGCACGTCAGCGACATCAGCTGGACCAAGAAGGTGGCCCATCCCAACGAGATCTACAAGAAGGGCGACAGCGTCCGCTGCGTCGTGCTCGATGTGGACCGCGACAAGCAGCGCGTCGGCCTGGGCACCAAGCAGCTCACCGAGGATCCGTGGGTCGAGGCGATCCCCGGCGCCTACCGCCCCGGCATGATCGTCAAGGGCACCATCACCAAGATCACCAACTTCGGCGTCTTTGTGGAGCTCGAGGAAGGACTGGAAGGCCTGCTGCACATCAGCGAGCTCTCCGATCAGAAGGTGGAGAATCCGCTGGACGTCGTCAAGCCCGGCCAGGAGGTCGATGTCAAGATTCTTCGCGTCGACACTGCCGACCGCAAGATCGGCCTCAGCCTGAAGCGCGCCCAGTGGGGCGCGGGCATCGATCCCGACATGCGCGCCGAGATGGCCGAGGATGCCAATCGCGAGCGTCCGACCCGCGGCGGCATGGACGATCACGGTGCCCTGGGCACGGACAAGATCCGCTTCTGAGTTCTTTGAAGTCCTGAAAACATGACGACCGCGGCCTCATCAGCCGCGGTCGTTTTCTTTTCCGGGGCCGCTCATGCGCGAAGCGGCCGCGGAAGAACGTTCAGGGCAGGCCCGTGGGTCAGCACAGGGCGATGAAGCCCATGAACGCGAGCATCAGGATTCGCTTCAGGCCGGCGCGATCATCATCGTTGAGTCGAAGGAACTTCAAGGGAAAAGCTCTCTCTGCGGAGGAAGGGAAGACCGGGTCGAAACGCTGACTCGGGCGCCTCCGTTACAGTGCCACCATGTCGCGACTTCGCCGCGTGTCCAGAAGTTTCCCGCATCCACTGGCGATTTTGCTGGTTGCGATTCTGGTTATCACGCCCGCCCTGGCTCAGGTCTGCCCGGCCGCGGATGCCCGAGCCCTCTTTCAGGCTTCGCGCGAATGGCTCGACCGGCAATCGCTGCGCGAGCCTCTCGACGCGCGCGCGCCGGATTTCTCGGGCAACCCGAAGCTCGCGCCGGAATTTTCCGCGACCGCGGCGGGCGTGGTGCTGCGCCTGAACGGGCGCCCGGTGGGACAGGCCTGGGCAAGTTCAAATTCGGATGGAGCCGCCTGCCTGGGCAGGGCGCTGCTCAAGGCGCTGCAGCAGGCGAACGCGGACCGGATCCTTGCCGCGCTGCCCGAGGCGGAGCGCGCCGAGGCTCCGCAAAAAATCTCCCTTGAGATCGAGTTGGTCGGCGAGGCGCGCCCCCTCATCGGCGACCGCGTCGACGCGCTGGCGGCGCGGATCGACAATGGGCGCCAGGCGATGGCCATCCGCGCCGGCGACCGCTGGGCCTTCTCCCTTCCTTCGATGCAGCAGTCGCTCAATCAGACGCAGCTGCCCTGGTACACGATGGTCGCCATGGCCCGCGAGGTCGGCGTGGAGGCGGGCGCCGACAAGAAGTTCCAGCTGCCCGAGGGAGTGGTCGTCTACCGCGCCGACACGCGCCGGCTGGCCCAGATCGCCGCCAAGGCCCCGCCGTTCGAGGTGACCCGCGGCATGCTGACTGTGCCCCTCTCCGACATCAATGCCGCGTCGCTCGACCGCATGGCCATCGCCATCGCGGCGCATCTGGGGGGTCGAATCCGCCCCTCCGATGGACTCACGCCCGAGACCATCGACATGCTGCAGGCCCTCGGTCCGGCGGGCGAGTACCAGCCGGCGCTTGGCTGCGCCACGCAGCAGGTCTGCTCGCCGCTTGAGCAGGCGATGGCCGCGTACGCCATGGCACGATTCGCGGAGCTTCCCTTTTCCGAAAGCGATCGAATTGCCGCGCGGGCCTTCGCGATCTCCACGCTGCATGCGCTGCAGCGCGTCGTCGGCGAGGAGCGAAATCCGCTGGATCACCCCGCCGCTGCGGCGGCCTGTGCTTTGACCATCCAGTCCCTGAACCGGACCGGCGCCGCATGGCAGGATCCACCGACGCAGGAGTGGTCGAAATTGTTCAAGACCAAGGTCGCGGAGCACTTTCGCAAGAGTGAGCGCGCCGATCTGCAGACCTGGGCTCTCTGCGCGGCGGCCTTCGCGGAGGAGGCGCCGGACGAGGTCGCCGCTGAACTCGACAAAGCGTGGCAGGTCCGGCCCGTCGAGCAACTGCTCGCTGCAAGTCCATGGTTGTTGCTTGCAGAGCAGCGCGTCGGCAAGGCCTCCGACCACGTGAAGGCAAAGGAGGCTTGGGAATTGCTGCAGCCCCTGCTCGTGAGGAATCAGCTCTCGCGGAAGCTGGATCCCGACCTTGCCGCCGATCTCGATGGAGGTTGGGCCACCACCGCCACCGGCGCTGCGGTGGCGACGGCCCAGTCATCGCGACCGGCGCTCACGCTCGCGCTGGCGATGAATCCTTCCTTGTTCGGAAGTTCCGCGGCGGCGAACGATTCAAGCCTGGATTCCCTCAGGCGTGCACTTCGCTTTCTCAAGCAACTGCAGGTGGATCAGGCTTCCTGTTACGCCTTCCGCGATCCGGAAAAGTCGATCGGCGGCATTCGCGCAGCTCCCTGGGACAGCAACCAGCCGCTGGGCGCCAATGCGACAACCTTGCTGACCCTGCTCGAAGCCCGCGGGCTTCTGGCGGAGGATTCAGCGGCCAAAAACAATTGATTCTTCCGTCGACGGTTTGCCGTAAAATCAGCCCAATGCGAATCCATCGCCCTGGCTTGTTTGTTCGACTGGCGTTCCCTGTGATCGCGGCGATCCTCCTCACGGGCGCTCCGCTCGAGATGGTTGCCCTCGCGATGCCGCTGCAATCCTCCGCGAAGAATGACGCCGCCCGGAGTCGCTGGGTCTCCACGCTTCGCACTCGCCCCATCACGGTCTCCTTCAATCATCTCCCCTTCGCCGAGGCGATCCAGGCGATCTCCAAGAAATCGGGTGTGCCGATCCAGGCCCTGATGCAGGACCAGCCCGCGGGCACGGCAGGGATTGATCCCGCCATCACGGTCGATCTCGAGGCGAAGAATCAGCCGGCCATTCGGGTTCTGGAAAATATCCTGCAGCAGGTCAGCGATGCCACGCACACAGAATGCCGCTGGCAAGCGACTCCGGGCGGCATCGAGGCGGGGCCGAAGTCCCGGCTGATGCGCAGTAGCGCCATGGAGCGGCGCGCCTATTCTGTGATTGATCTTGGTTTCAGGCCGGCGGACTTCCAAGTGCCGCAACTTCCAAGCGGCGGAAATGGCGGAGGCTCAGGAGGCGGTTCGGGCGGCGGATCGGGTGGTGGATCGGGCGGCGGCTCCGGCGGCTCACCTCCACCATTCACTCCTTCGCAGAACGAAGCTCGCTACCAGAAGATCAAGGGCCTGATTCAATCCACCGTGGAGACGGATGTCTGGTCCGAGACCGCGGGCGGCCCCTGCACCATTGCCGTCTTCAACGACAAGCTGATCGTGGTCGCCCCCGATTTTGTCCACCGGGAAATTTCCGACACTCGCCCCACGCTCCGATCATCCCGCTAAATGGATGAAGCCAGCCAGCCGGATTCGACCGCCACCCGCCGTGACTTCACGGCGTGCACGGGCGATGGCGCCACCTATTGCCTGATGGTCGGCTCGGGCGAGACCTATTTCGCGGCGCTGGTGCTGGCCCTGGGAAAAAGTCCGCTCGTCGGCGGGCTCATTGCCACCATTCCCATGCTCGTCGGCGCCGCAGTCCAGCTCGCCTCGCCCGCGGGACTGCGCCATGTCGGCTCGCCGCGCAAGTGGATCCAGGGCTGCTCCATCGTGCAGGCGCTCTCGTTTGTGCCGCTCATTATCGCCGCGGGCATGGGTGAAATTCCCAGCTGGCTGGCTTTCCTCACCATCTCCATCTACTGGAGCGCCGCCCTCGGCGCCAGCCCGGCCTGGACCACCTGGGTGGCGCGGCTCTTTCCGGAATCGCTGCGGGCCAAGTATTTCAGCGGGCGCAACCGCTTCTGCCAGATCGCCCAGCTCTCGGCGATGCTCGGCGCGGGTGCCCTGCTCTCCTTCGGCGAGCGCGGCGGCTGGCAGCTCAACGCCTTCATGCTGATCATGATCTTCGCGGCGCTGTCGCGCCTCTCCAGCGTCTGGTTTCTCCACCATCAGGGCGATGTGAAACTGCGACCCGCCGACATCGCCCCCGTGGAATTTCACGCACTGCCCGCGCGATTCGCGCGGCACGGCGACCTGCGCATCCTGCTCTGCCTGATCGCGCTGCAGTTCGCCGCCAACGTCAGCGGGCCCTTCGTGAATCCCTGGCTCCTGAACTACCTGAAGTTCGACAAGGCTTCCTATCTGCTGATCATCTGCACGCTCTTCGCCTCCAAGTGCGTGGCGCTCACGTTGCTGGGCGGCGTGATCCGCAAGATTGGCGCCCGCCGCGTGCTGCTGCTGGGCACAGCGGGCACCTCGGTCGGCGTGCTGCTGCTTTCGCTTTCCTCCAATCTCGCCTGGCTCACCTTCGTCCAGGTCTTCAGCGGCTTCATGTGGGCGGCGTGGGAATTGTCGGCCTTCCTGGTCCTGCTCGAGAGCATCCGCCACAGCGAGCGCACTTCCATGATGGCGCTTTACAACTTCACCACCTACCTGGCGATCGCCGCCGGTTCCTTCGTCGGCGCGTCCGTCCTTGAGGCAATGGGCACTTCGGGCAGCGCGTACATCTCCATCTTCGTCCTCTCCGGCGTGCTGAGACTTGCGGTGCTCTGGCTGCGGCCGTCGCGCGTTCGTCCGGCCACGGTCGAAGTGATTGAGCCGGCGCTCGCGAGCGAGGTGGCGGCATGAGGGACAATGCGGCCATCGTCAACCTTCGTAAACCGGATTTTTTCCTCTGGCTCGCCGGCATCGCCATCGTCGCCGCCAGCTGGATTCTTTCGCAGGACGCGCTCGCGCAATTCTTCCTGCATCCGGTGCGGCTGAACGCTCAGGCACATGCGATGGATTCCGCCGCGGCGGCCCGGGTGGGATGGACCGTCGTTGGCCTCTCGCTCTGCCTCTTCCCCTGGCTGCTTCGGCGCGCCGGACGTGCCGCGCCGAATCCATCCTCAACGAATACACCCCCGATTTTTTCCAAGCCACTCTTCGTACTTCTGATCGTGTCGCTCATCGTCCGGCTGATCCGGGTCAACGAAAGCCTCTGGTACGACGAGATCGCATCGCTGGCCACTTATGTCGTGCATGGTCCCGGCGTCATCATGGGCAACGCCTTCACCACCGCGAATCATCCGCTGCAATCGCTGCTCTCATGGATGTCGATGCCGCTGAGCATCGATCCGGGCATACGACTTCCTTCCATTCTTGCAGGACCGGTCGCGGTGTTTGGAGTCTGGCAATTCACGCGGCAAGTGACCAGCGAGCGCGTCGCCCTGGTCGCGGCGGCCGCGATGGCATTTGCGCCGGCCGCGGTGTTCGCCTCCGACGAGGCCCGCGGCTACGCGCTCTCCTTCGCGTTTTGCTCACTGGCGAATTCCATGATGCTTTCCATGCTGCAGGGAACCAGCCGCCGCAGAACCGCCTGGTGGTATGCCCTGTTCATGGCGCTGGCGACGTGGGCGCATTTTGTGGCCGCGTGTCTGGCGGTCGGGCATTTCCTTGTCCTGCTGTGGATGCTCCGGTTGCGCGAGCAGCGCGCGGCGGCGGTGAGCGCGATCATCGCCGTGTTCTGGGCTGGGTGCCTGTCGCTGGGTCTCTGGTCCCCGGCGCTTCCGGACTTGTTCCACACTCGCGAGCAGTTCTTCGCCGTCACTGGAAATGAGCCGCGATTCTTCAAGAACGGGCACATGAGCGACGAAGCCGTCATGCTGATCCTTCAATTCGGCGGCTCCTATTTTAGCGCGGCGCTGATTGGGTTGCCGCTGGCAATTTGGGGCCTGGTGGCTGCTTTACGGCTGCGCAACCTGCGGCTGGCATTTGCCGTCGCGGGCTTGGGGGTGCCGGTGGCGCTGCTGGCGGCGTGGCTGGGCAACAGTTGGCTCTACGCCCGATTCCTGCTTTTCGCCATGCCCGCCACCGCGTTCCTGCTCGCGGTCGGGCTGTCATCGATATGGAACTTCCGCCGCTGGATCGCCGTCACCTGGATGGCATTCGTCGGCGTGCTGTGGATCGGGCAGATCATCATGTTTGAGCCCAAGCAGCCTTTGCGCGAAGCGGTCGAATTTGTGGCGGAGCGCAAGGCGCCGCAGGACACTGTGGCCATCATCACGCCGGCGGACAATGTCGGGCAGTGGTATGCACTCGCCCACAACTTCGAGCTGCTGCCCACTGGGCAATACGGATCGGAACTCGAGGCATGCCTGCGTTCGACCCAGCCGCCGCCGTGCTGGATCGTGGTGCTGTATCCGCACTCCGTTCCAGATTCGGTCAATGCCCTGCTGCGGCACGAGAACTATAAAGCGGTCTCACGGCGGTATTGGAAGAGCGATCAATACCACGGATTCCACGGCTGGGTGGACTGGGGCCGTGGCGTAATCGACGTCTGGCAGCGCGATCCACCAGCTACCGATCGCTAACCTTCGTGCATGTTCCACGGCCCGCTCGAACTCCTGAATGAAACCGAGGCCGACCACGGCTGGCGGTTCGATGCGCAGTTCATCGAGCCCGGCGGAACGCTTCGCAAGATTACGTTCACCCTCAGTTGGGCGGACTACGACCTGTTCTGCCCCGATGGCGGAACCGAGCCTTCGCTGGTCGCGGAGACCGTGCTGCGCTGGATGATCGGTCGCGGCGATTCCGATCAACTCTCCAACCGCCTCGACGCCAGTCTGGCTCGTCGGCTCGACCCCGACGCGGACGCTCAGATTCGAAGCTTGTTCATCCCGCGCGATCCGCCATGAGCGGCGGCAATTTCTTGGCGCGAAACTCCAGCGGCATCTCCACCCAGAAGCTCGATCCCTGGTTCAATTTGGAATCGACCCCGAGCTTTGCCCCCAGCATCGTGGCCAGCTCGCGGCAGATCGCCAGGCCAAGGCCGGTGCCCGCGTGGCGCTTGGTGTGACTCGCGTCGACCTGACGGAATTTCTCGAAGATCGTCTGCTGCATGTCCAGCGGGATGCCCGGCCCATGGTCGACAACGGTGATGCGCAGCCCCGGCGCGCCGTCCACCGCCCAAAGGTCGGCGTGCACGACAACGCGCGACCCCTCGGGTGAAAACTTGATCGCGTTGCTGACGAAGTTGTAGAGAATCTGCTGCAGCTTGCCGGGGTCGGTCTCCACCGTGGGCAGATTCTCCGGCCGCTGGATCTCGATCGCGATCTTTTTCAGGTCCGCCTGCGGCCGCATGATCGCGGAGATGCCTTCGAGCATGTCCAGGATGCTGGCATTGGAGACGCTCAGCTCCATGCGGCCGGCCTCGATCTTGGCCATGTCCAGCAGCTCGTTGATCATCTCCAGCAGGCCGCGCCCGCTCTTGAGAATGTGCTCGATGTAGCGGATCCGCTTGGGATCGGCGTCGGGATCGGCGCGGGCCAGCTCCGCCAGCAGTTCGGCAAACCCGATCACGCTGTTGAGCGGCGTGCGCAGCTCATGCGAGACATTCGCCAGAAATTCGCTCTTGAGCCGGTTGCTTTCGAAGAGCCCGACATTGGCCTCGCTCAGCTCGAGCAGCTTGAAGTCCAGGCTCTCGTTCATGCTCTGCAGCTGCTTCTGGCTCGCGTCGAGCGTGGCCACCATGGAGTTGAAGGAAGTCCCCAGCTCTTCCAGTTCGTCGCCGGTGCGCAACTGGCTGCGGCTGGAGAGGTCGCCGCCGCGCACGCGGTTGGCCACGTCGCGCAGCCGCCGCACCGCGCGCAGATAGCCGCGCACCACCAGCAGGCGCACTGCGAAGAGGATGCCGATCCACGCCAGCCCGCCGCCGATCAGCAGATAAATGCGGTCCTCCAGTATCCGCCGGGCGGGAGCGCCGCCGGAGCGCTCGATGGAGAAGACGCCGGTCAACGGCAGCTTCTGCCACGCGGCGTCCACAACGTCCAGTGCGACGGGCTCCCCGGACGCGACGCGATCGGCCTGGTCGCCGCGCAGCGCTCGGACGTAGCGCGACAGCGGCGGGGCCACCTCCTGCTGCAGCTCGAAATGGTCGAATTTTGCGGGCTCCCGGGCGAATTCCTCAAAGGCCTGCGCCAGGAAGGGATCCCCCGCGGCGGCCTGGGCGTCCGAGCCCTTCACGAAGCGGAATCCGGTCGACGAGAGGTCCGGTGCGTGCGCCCAGACCTGCGCGACGTCTCGCATCGATTGCAGCAGCTCCGCCTCCGCCGACACGCGGGTCTGGATCCACGGCGTCACCATCGCCGCAGAGATGGCCAGCGCAGCCGTGGCACCCATGACGAATTGGCTGCGTTGTGTGAGACTGAGTCTCGCCATGCTGTGCGGAGCATAGCGGGCGTGCGTACCCTGTCGACATGCACCGACCCGGATCGAACTCCGATCGCATGGAGCCCGATGATTTTCTCTGCGACTTCTGCGGCCGCCCGTGGACGCTCGCCCAGCCCTTCGTCGAGGGACACCAGGGAGGCTGCATCTGCGGGCGCTGCCTGACCGCGGCGATGAGCGCGTTCGCGTCCGTGCCCACGGAAACGGCTTGCGCCGACCTTTGCACCATGTGCCTGGAGGCCCGGAAGGAGCCCGCCTGGAGCGTTCCCGCCCCGCCGCTTTCGCCCGCCGATCGCTCCGCCGCCCGCATCTGCAGACGCTGCGCCGTTCAGGCGGCGCGCACGCTGGAGCGGGACGCCGAATCCGGATGGAAGCGCCCGCTCACGAGCGCTTGACCAGGGTCGTGGCGTGGAAGGGCCGACCCTCGCGCCGGTATTTCCGCTCGAAATTTGTGCCGACCACCTCGCCCGCCTCGGCGCTGGCCGGCGGGGCGAAAGCCTTGCGCGTGAACAGATCCTGCGCCGCCAGCAGCTCCTCGTACCACTTCCACAGCTCGTCGTGATCGGTGACCAGTCGCACCTCGCCGCCCGGGCGCAGCACGCGATGGAACTGCGCCAGCGCCGCATGCTGCAGCACGCGGCGCTTGTGGTGGCGCGCCTTGGGCCAGGGGTCGCTGAAATACAAGTGGATGATCGCCACGCAACCGTCGGGCAGCCAGTGCGCGATGAACTCGACTGCGTCCGCATAGAGCATGCGCACATTGGGCAAGGCATGCCTCCGCACCCGGTCGGTGGCGTGGCGGAAGAATTCGCCCGCGTTCTCCACGCCCAGGAAGTCGCGCTCGGGGCAGCGCGTCGCCTCCTGCACGAGGAAAGTCCCCTTGCCCGACCCGATTTCGATCTCGAAGGGGCGAGACTCGTCGCGCCCCGGGAAAAAGAAATCCGCGGCGATCCGGCCTTGCTCCGGCGCCGTCAGATCCCGCTGATTCCAGCCCCACGGCCTCAGATCTGGGTGCGCTCGCTCGCTCAATCGAATTATTTGCTCGAAGTCTTATTCTTCGACTTCTTGGCGCTCTTGGCCGTGGCGCGGGCCTTCGCCTTGGTGGCCTTCGCCTTCACGACTTTGGCGGCCTTGGATTTCGCAGCCGCCTTCTTGACCGCCGGCGCCTTGGCGACCGGTGCTGCTTGTGCAGGCTCCGACTTCTCGATGGTCTTCTTGCGCCACTCCACGCGCGGCGCATCCACCCACATCCCCTCGAGGTCATACCACGCACGCTGCCCGGGCTCAAAGAGATGCACGACGACATCGACGAAATCGGCGGCGATCCAGGTGCCGTTGGTGTCGCGGTCGCGCTTCCAGCGGGGCATGCCATGCTCGGCGCCATAGGCTTTCAACTGGTCGGCGACGGCCTTCATCTGCCGGTCGCTGGTTCCGCTGGCAATGACCAGATATTCGCAGAGCTGGCTGCGGCCGCGCACATCGATCAGGGTGACCTGCTCGCACTTCAGCTCCGAGGCCATGCGCGCCAGCTCGATCGCGAACTGGCGAATGTCCTTGGCGTCGCCCTGGCTCTGCGAGCGCGACACGTTCAGTGGTGCTTCGGCTTTCTTCGCGACCGGGGCCTGGCTCTTCGAAGACACTCGCACGGTCACTCGCTGCGGCCCCGCGACATGCCGCGTCCGCCCGACTTGGACTTGCTCTTGGCGCCGGCGCGTCCGCCCGCTCCGCCGCTGCGTCCGCCGTCGCGCGATCCCGCGCCGACCGCGGTCGATCCGGGGCGTCCGAGTTCGCGTGGCGGGCCGCGCCGCACTTCGCGGCGCTTGCGCTCCGACGGCTTCTCGTAGTACTGGCGCTTCTTGACCTCCTTGGTCAGGCCTTCCTTCTCGCAGATTTTCTTGAAGCGCCGCAGAAGTTGTTCCGCGGATTCACCGGCACGAGCCTTGATACGAATCGCCATAGTTGCAGTTGTCCTTCGGGTTTGAGGTAAAGAGCCTCGTATCATGACCGTTTTCCCCCCTCCCCGCAAGCGGTTCGATCCTTGATTTTTCAGCCATAATGGCCCGATGCCCGTCCTGGTCGACGCCCTGAATGTGCTGCACGTGACGGGCGTCCTGCCGCCGGAGATGGCCGGGCCCGAGCCGGCGGATCTGGCGGGATGGATCGAGCGAAGCCGCTACCGCGGCGAGAAGGTCTCCCTGGTGTGCGACGGACAGAAGCCCTCTTCGTCGAGTTTCCTGCGCGGCAGTTTCGTCACCTTGGTCTGGACGGGCGCCCAGAAAGCCGACGACCGGATCGCCGCCACCCTGCAGGAGTCCAGTCATCCGCGCCGCCATCTGGTGGTTTCCTCCGATCGACAGGTGCAGAAGACCGCGACGCGACTCGGCGCCCGGACCCTGTCCAGCGCGACATTTCTTCAGCATCTGGCCAGTGATCTGCGCCGCACTCCGCGCCCTCAGTCGCCCGATCGCAATGTTACGCTGGACCCGCGGAGCGTCCAGAACTGGTTGGAAACCTTCGGGCTCTCCGGTGATTCCAAGAGCAAGGACCGACCATGACCGCGCCCACATCCGCACCGATTGACTTCGACCATCCGCCCGCCGATCCCGTCGCGGCGTGCCGCCAATGGTTTGCAGAGGCGGAGCAACTGCCGCTGCCCTTTCCCAACGCGATGACGCTGGCCACGATCGATCCCGACGGGCGGCCCTCGGCGCGCATCGTGTTGCTGCGCGGTTTCGACGAGCGCGGTGCCGTCTTCTTCACCAACCGTCAGAGCCGCAAGGGCATCGCGATCGCGGCCAACGCCGCCGCGGCGCTGCTCTTTCACTGGGACCAGGCGCCGATCGGCCGGCAGATCCGGATCGAGGGCGCCGCGACCCATGTCAGCGATGCTGAGAGCGACGACTATTGGAAGACCCGGCCGCGCGAGAGCCAGATCAACGCCTGGGCAAGCCATCAAAGCCATCCCGTGGCGAACCTCGCGGCGCTGAAGCAGGCGCAGCAGGAGCAGGAGTCCCGGTTCAAGGGCCGCGATGTCCCGCGCCCGCCGCATTGGGGCGGCTACCGGGTCTCCCTGGAGCGCATCGAATTGTGGCAGGGCGATCCGCAGCGACTGCACGATCGCGTGCTCTACTCCCGCGCCGGCTCCGGTTGGACGGTGCAGCGCCTCTGCCCCTGACGGTACGGGCGCAGCGCCATCAAGCCATCACTTCGGCGCCGCGCCGTGAAGACCCCTGCCATCCGCGCGGCTTCTTCGCCGGCGGCGTCCAGCCCCCATGCACGGTGACTTCGCCCAGATCCGCGAGCACCGCGCGGACGCGAGAAAGCAGCTGCTGGTCGGGCACCACGCGAAGGCCGCGCGCCATCATCACCACCTCTCGCCCATCCTCCAGTTGCAGGCGCAACCAGGTGTCCACGGGGCGCCCGTCGAGCGATTGCATGCCGCCGGCGGATTGGCGCAGCACGCCGGCCACCATGTTCCAGGCGCCGCGCAGTTGCGAATCCGTCTGCCCGTTGCCGCCCCGGAGCCGGATCTCCAGCTTCATGGCGAGGCACTCCTGGGCGCGCTGAATCGGGATCACGCGGTCCACGATGATGCTCGGCTCCGCCCGCGAGCGGTCCAGGTGACCGATCGCGATCACCACGCGGTCGACCTGCAGATGCTCGCCATGCTTGGCGAAGGACTCGGGAAAGATCACGCCGTCGACCTGTCCGACGCGGTCGGAGAAGGTCAGCATCGCCATGCGGCGGCCCGGCTCGCGCCCTTTCTGACTCACCGTAGCGCGGACCCGGCTCACGACCCCGGCGAGCACCAGCGGCGCGTCGGCAGGCATCTCCGCGATGGCGCGACTGTCCGCAGTGCAGAAGCTGCGGATCTCCATTGCAAAATCATCCAGCGGATGGCCGCTCACATGGAACCCGAGCGCCTCCTTTTCCATCGACAGCATCGTGGCGCGGTCCCACGGCGGAACATTCGGGAGTGGCGTTGCGGCGCCTTCCTTCTTCCCCGCGGTCGCAGACTCGTCGAAGGAACCGAACATGCTCAGCTGGCCGCTGAGCTTGTCCTTGGCCTTTTGCTGCGCAGCGCGCACGGCCTCCGGAATGGCCGCCAGCAGCGCGGCCCGCGAGGCCACGCCGTGCAGCGCATCGAAGACTCCGCCCTTGACCAGCGACTCGAGCGTCGCCTTGGTGACGGCCTTGGCGTCGGCCCGTTCGCAGAACTCGAAGAAGTCACGGTAGGCGCCGCCCTTCTTGCGCTCGGCCACCGCGGCGCGGACCGCGTTGTCGCCGACTCCATTGATCGCCCGCAAGCCGAAACGCACATGCCCGTGACAGGCGTCGGCAGTCTCGCCCTCCTCGAACACCACGGCGAAGTCATTCTCGCTGCGGTTGATGTCGGGCGGCTTCACCTCGACGCCGACGTGGGGCTTGGCCTTGGTCGAATCGGGCCAGAGGCAGCGATTGCAATCATCGAGATAGACCGCCCACTCCTCGATCTTGCGCGCCTGACTTTCCAGGCTCAGCACGGAGGCCATGTAGAAGGCGGGGAAAAAGGTTTTCAAGTAAGCCGTCTGGTAGGCGACGATGGCGTACCCCGTGGAGTGACTCTTGTTGAAGCCATACCCGGCGAATCGAAGAATCAGTTCGAAAAGGTTGGCGGCGTCCTGCGGATCCACGCCGCGAGTCACCGAGCCCGCGACGAAATCCGCACGCGCCGACTCGATCACGTCGGTCTTCTTCTTGCTGATCGCCTTGATGACGGTGTAGGCCGCCCGCAGCGGAATGCCGCCGAGCTGGTGGAGCACCTGCATGACCTGCTCCTGATAGACCATGATGCCGTAGGTCTCCGCGGTCAGCTTGTCCACCAGATCGTGCAGCTTGGGCACCGCCTGCCGCTTGTGCTTGCGCGCGTTGAAATCCGGAATCAGGTCCATCGGCCCGGGCCGGAAGAGGGCGTTGGCCGCGATCAAGTCCTCCAGTCGGTCGGGCTGCATGTCCACCAGCAACTTGCGCATGCCGCCGGATTCAAACTGGAAGATGCCCATCGTGTCGCCGCGACGGAAAAGCGAAAGCACGCGCTGGTCGTCGGTCGGGATCCGGTCCAGGTCCAGCGGATGGGGCCCGCCGTCGCCCTCGCTGCGTCCCACCGCGGCCCAGATCGCGCCCTCGGAGAGTCCGCTTCGAATCATCTGCCGGCAGCGCTCGATCGTGGTCAGCGTCCGCAGCCCGAGAAAATCCATCTTCAAAAGTCCCGCCTGTTCGCAGGTGGGTCCATCCCACTGCGTGACCGTCACCACTTCGTCGCCGCCACCGGTGGCCCGGCAGAGCGGAACGATCTCGTCGAGCGGCCGCGTGGCGATCACGACGCCGGCCGCGTGAATGCCCGCGTGCCGCGCGTGGTCCTCCAGCGCCTGAGCGTGCTCGAGGACCTTCGCGATCAGCGGATCGGCCTTCATCGCCTTCTGCAATTCCTCCTCGCGCTCGATCGCCTCGGCAAGCGTGATGTGCAGTTCCGCCGGCACCATGTTGGCGAGGCGCTGTCCCTCCGAGGGGGACAAACCCATCACGCGGGCCACGTCCTTCACCGCCGCCTTGGCCTTGAGCCTTCCGAAGGTGATGATCTGCGCCACATGGCCGTACTTGTTGCGCACGTATTCCAGGACCCGGGCGCGTCCGTCCTGGCAGATGTCCACGTCGATGTCGGGATACTCGCTGCGATCGGGATCGGTGAAGCGCTCAAAGAGCAGGCCGAAGCGCTCGGGGCAGGCGTTGGAGAGCCCCAGCACATAGCCCACCATGGTGCCCACGCCGCTGCCGCGGGCGATCGCGGGAATGCCCTGCTGCCGCGCCCAGTTCACGAAGTCCCACACGATCAGGAAGTAGGCCGAGATGCTTTTGTCCGCCAGGATCTTCAGTTCCCGCTCCAGCCGCGTGCGGATGGCTTCGGTGATCCCGGCCTTTCCGTAGCGCCACATCAGGCCCGCCTCGGAGAGCTCGCGCAGCGCCTCGTCGCACTCCGACTTGGCCGCCGTCCGGTCCTTCGCGGAGGCTTGCGTGGCGTCAAAGGGGCGCAGCTCGTAGGCACGGCAGAACTCGGTGAACGCCTCGGTGGCGTCCATCGCCTCCGGGCCCTTGTCCCGCTTGACTTTCTTCACCCGCACCAGCGGCGCATGGCTCTCGTCCTGCGGCAGCTCCACGTTGCAGCGGGCCGCGATGGCGCAGGCATTGCGGAGCGAATCCGGAACATCCGCGAACAACTCGGACATCTCCTCGGGGCTCTTCACATAGAGCTGCTCCGGATAGCGCAGGCGATCCGTCGAGTCCTTGGTCCTCGCCATGCTGATGCAGCAGAGCGTGTCGTGCGTGTCGTGGTCCTCTGCTCGCAAAAAATGCGCGTCGTTGTCGCACACCAGCGGCAGGCCCAGTTCCTGCGCCAGCTTCTGAAGCAGCGGATCGATCCGCCACTGCTCCTCGATGTGACGCTGCAGCTCGACGTAGAAGCGAGGCTCGCCGCGTTCGTTGGCCCCGAAGGTCTTCGCGTGCCATAGGGCCTCGTTTCGCGCGTCCTCCCAGTGCCTGGGGTCCTGCGTCTGCGCAAAAAGAGTCAGGTGATGAGCCAGGCTCGAGCCCAGGTGGCCGTTGATGGCGATGAGGCCCGCACCCCACTGCTCAAGCGTGCTCTTGTCCATGCGCGGCTTGTAGTAGAACCCGTTGAGATAGGCATCCGAGCTCAGCTTCATCAGGTTCCGCCACCCGGCGAGGTTTTCCGCCAGCAGCACCAGATGGAAACCGCCGTCGGCGATCCCGGTCTGCACGCGCTCGCGCCGATCCCCGATCGCGACGTACGCCTCGATGCCCAGGATGGGCTTCACACCCGCGCTCCGCGCCGCGTTGTAGAACTCGACCGCGCCGTGCAGATTGCCGTGATCGGTCACGGCCACCGAGTCCATGCCCAGCTCCTTCACGCGCTCGACGAGCCGCTCCAGCTTGTTGGCTCCGTCCAGCAGGCTGTACTCGCTGTGCAGGTGAAGATGCGCGAACTGTGGCCTCTCCTTGGCGTGAACGTCGTCGGGCACTGAAGCTCCTTCTTCGAGTATTGGTCAGCGGACGAAGCCATGGTAATCGCCCGACCATCCCGCCACACCATCTTCCGGGGTTGTCCACAAACGCGGGACTACGCCGCGGAACTCGAGCACTCGGCCGCCACCCGCTCAAGCCATCCCTTGCGGAGCTTGCGCGTCCCTTCGCCCGGCTCGCCGCCGCCCACCTTCGATTGCTCCACCCGGACCACCGGCAGCACCCCCCACGCGGCGTTGGTCAGGAAGCATTCATCCGCCGACAGCACGTCGTCGATGACGAGTTCCCTTCGCCGAACTTCCATGCCCAGGGTTGGCGCGAGCTCGCACACCGTGCGCCGCGCGATGCCCGGCAGCACCGGGCTCCCGTCGACCTCATCACCGGAGTTGGGCGTCTGCAATTCACCTCCCTTGATGAGAAAGACATTGCTGGTGCATCCGCTGGCCAGGCGCCCGCGGGTGTCGAACCACAGGGATTCGCTCGCTCCGAGCCGCGCCGCCTGTCGCAAGGCGAACAATCGCGGCCAATAGGCCACAGTCTTGTGCGCCGCGAATCGATCCGAACTGGCCACACGCTGATCCGAGACCGCCACCCCCACGCCGCGTTCAAACAGCTGGGGCGGGAAGGGCGTTGCGGCGCTCGCCACGATTAGCAAAGTCGGCTCGATCACCGCCGGCGCCGCGTCCCGGGAGGCTTTGAGCATGTTGACCACGCCGCCGGTCAGGGTGACGCGAATTCGTGCGTCCTTTTCGCCCCATTTCTTCGCCACCTCGGCCACGGCCTCCGCCAGAGGCTCCGTTCGCAGCGTGCTCATCAGCTCCAGCGATTCCGCGCTGCGGCGCAATCGCTCCAGGTGATCCTGCAGGCGAAACACCCGTCCCCCCCGGGCTTGCAGCGTCTCGAACAAGCCGACCCCATGCTGCAGCCCCGCATCCAGCGGGGAGAGCCGCGCGTCATCGGGAGAGAGAAAGGTTCCGTTGAGCCAGATCACCATGCGCCACAAGGTAACGCATGCCAAAAATTGAACCGGGCATTCCTGTTCGGAATGCCCGGCCTCAATCGTTGAATGGGTCCTGAGGAGCCCGCCGTACCGACGGTGCTTACAGGATCGCTCGGGTCGAAAGCACGACCGTTCCCTTGGCGTCGAGCACTTCGATCTCCTCGAATTGAAGCTTGGTCACATCAGCCGACGCGAACTTCGCGCCCGCGATCTTGCCGCCGCCGGTCAGTCTGCCCAGATCCGTCGAGGATCCGTCGATCGACTTCAAGCGCAGCGTGTAGTCGGCGTTGGCCTGAAGGCCGAAGGCCACCAGGAAGGATTCTCCGCTCTTGCGGTCGATGTAGAGAACCCCGGCCACATTGCTTTCGGCATTGGTCGTCACCAGCGAGCGCACCTTGCACGCGCTGGAGTAGAACTGCGTGAGGCTCGATCCAAGTTGCTTCTCGATTTCCTGCTGGGTCGATGTGTTCTGGGCGAGCTGGGTGACCTTCAAGGCCTGGTTCGCGATCACGCTGACCCAGACAAAGGTGGCCAGGAGCGAAGCCGCGCAGCCCACCGTGGCCGCGCGCCACGCCATCAGGGAGCGATTCATCGAGCGGGTCCGGATGGACTGCCGCTCCACTTGGAGTCGCCTCTCGACTTCATCCAGTTGATCCATGGTTCGAACGTCTTCGTTCAGGAGCGCGGTGGTCGTGGAGGCCGAAGGGCGGGCCTTCTTCAGGGAGCCGATCGTCGCGATGGGCGCCAGGCCCTGGTTCTCCTGATCAACCGCCGAGAGCACGGAACCGATGACACGGCTTCGAAGTGAAGCGGGCGGCTCCTCGTCGGAAAGCAGCTGGGCATCCGAAACGACGCTCGCCTGCAATGCGCGAATTTCCTCCTGCACGACGCGGGGCGCCTCAAGGAAGCTCCGACTGAAGAACGCAGCCTCGTCCGCCTCGAGCATTCCCAAGGCATCCAAGGAGGCCATCTCAAGCAGTTCGTCTCGTCGCATTGGTTCGGGAGCAGTCATGACATCAATCTCCATCGGTCCAAGCTCTCTCGCCCTTTAGACCTAAATCTTTACTGCTTCGCAAAGCAATAAATCCCTTTGATGGGTCCCCCTGCAGTCCAACTTAGACTACGAACGAGGAGTGAACCCGTAATTCGAGAGCCCTATTGGTCTCTCGCCACTCCCTCATTGTCATCGGGCTATCCGCATGGGTCGCCCCGACGGCTCCATCGAATTCATTTTTTTCAGAAGATCCCCACATATATGCTCGAATTTGCAGGCTTTACGTTGTTGAGGATCGGTTTGCACGGCCTGGTGGCGTCTTTGAAAAAGAAAACCTGGGAAGGTAACCCTTCCCAGGTGAAAATGCCCTTCGAACTGTCTGGCATCCAGACCCGCTTTCGGGCCTGGATGTCCTTAATTACGCCAACTCTTCGGCAGTGCCGCCGATGCGCTCCCGCAAGCGTCCCAAGCCCCGACTGAGGGCACTTTTGACGGTTCCCAGCGGGACATTCAACTGCTCGCTCACTTCGCGAAGCGTGAATCCATTCAAATAGGCCCGCTCGATCACCTCGCGCTGCAACTCGGGCAGCATGGCCACTTTGGCGCGAAGCGCCTTCTTGCTTTCACTTGCCACCATGGGCTGGGCCGCATCATTGGAACGCTCGTTCAATTGACGGAACGAGGTGTTTTCCGCGTCAAAACCCAGGGTTTCCGGACGGGAACCCTTGCGGCGGAGCTTGTCGATCAAATGCCTCCGGGTGATCAGCATCACCCAGGTGACCAGCCGCGCCCTTCGAAAATCGAAGCGGTCGGCCGTCTTCCAGAGCTGCACAAAAATGTCCTGGACGGCGTCCTCGGCTTCGGCCCGGCGTGTCAGTACCTGACGCGCGGATTTGAAGACCAAGGCACCAAAAGCGTCATACAACTGTGCGATCGCAGCCTCATCTCCAGAGGCAACTTTCGACATAAAAACCCACTCTTCTTCACCTGATTGAAAGGTCATTTTCCACTCCTCCTGGTTGTAAGCGACCCCCTGAATTGGGAATCACCATGGAGTCAACCTAGTCCGGATTTGGGAAAAGTCACGAAGAATCTGAAATTAATTTTTACTTTCATAAAAACCGTGACAAGATACGATGTAGAGGTTTGGATTGGGCGTGGGTGTACTCTCACGGACTGGGTTGTTATCGGATGAAAATCATCGCCGATCAATCATTGACCCATTCAGACCGACCCTTCAAATCGGCGGCTGGTTTTAGTCTCATCGAACTTCTCATCACGCTCTCGATCATCGCGATCTTGTTCGGGATGCTTGTGCCCACCTTCAAGATGGTGCGCGGCTCGGCGGAGAAGTTGATGTGCGCGAGCAACATGCGCATGATCCATTACGGGATCCACGGCTACTCGAACGACAATCGACGGAGGCTTCCCTACTGCTTCCATTCCGATCAGCGCCGCTACCAGGAAACGATGGCGCTCACCGCGATGACCGACACCTTCACCGGAGCTCAGGAATGGGACGGCCTCGGTCTGCTGTGGCGCAACTCCGGCGGCGGCTCCTATCTTGACAGCTGCCAGTGCCTCTTCTGCCCCTCCCATCATGGACAGCATCACTTTGCGGATGCCGAGGCCGAACTGAACTCCCCGATGAATTCGCCGCAGCCCGCGCTGAGCACCCGCAAGCTGTATTGCAACTACCAGTACGCCGGGGACCGCGACACGACAATGACTGACCGTCCGCTCTTCGACGACGGCAACAACCAGACGATCCTGGTCAGCGACGGACTTCGAACCGGCAGTGACTTCAACCACATCATGGGCGGCAACGCCTTGCGCGGCGACGGCTCGATCTCCTGGTACGGCAACAAGTCCGTGGGCTACAACCTGGAAAGGCTGCCGATCGATCAAGAGGAGCTGACGGTCAAGGAGCAGATCTCCTTCACCAAGATCTGGAGCTCGATTCAAATTGAAGTCGGGCACTGAGATCGACTGAGTCATCTCGGCCGCAGGATCAGCACATTCATCCTGTGTTTCGACGTGCCGGGGTCCCGGGTGGTGCTCTGCACGGCCTGCAGTTCCGGCGACAACAGCACATGATCGATTGACCACAGCGGAAACTTGCGCGGCCATGAGTTGCGGATTCCGCTGCCGGCCTCCTCCCAGGAGTCGTGAAAATTGGGGAAGACCTTCAGGACCGTCGAACTTCCCGGCAGGGCGTTGAAATCGCCGGCGACCAGGTCGACCTCCCCCAGTCCGCCGCGTTGAATGTCCGCGATCAGTTCACGAGTCACCTCGGCCCTGGGCAATGAGGGCTTGCTGGGAAGGTCGATCATCGCGATGCGCAGCGGCCGCGCCCCCCACGAGGGCGGGCGAAGCGTGAACTTCGCGATCCACACCAGGTCACGGCCCTGGCCTCCCACGGCGACCGTGCGCGCCTCCTCGACGGGGAAACGCGTGACGCAGGCGAACAATCCGGCGCCGGCGACCGAGTAGTCCGGGCCTGCCCAGGTGCGGGCGCGTTCCTGGGCCGTGATCGAACCGCGATTGCTGATCAGGAAAATATCCGCCTCCAGGTTGGCCAGCGCCGCCTCGCTCAGCGAATCGTTGCCGCTTGGATAGTCCGTGTTCCATTGCACGATCCGGAGATCCTGCGGCGAGGCCGGCGGAGCGCTCGACCAGGGTCGCCACTCATTGCGAACCGCGGCGCCGATGGTGATCGCAACGCACGCCAAACCGCCCCAGCGCCGCCGGCGATCGCGGCGACGAAATCCCGCCCTGCACGCCAGCCAAATCAACCCGGTCGCGACCACGCCAAGGGTTGGAATCCAGGAGACCCACTGCAGCACGATGGTTCGATCGCCGGCGATCCTGCCCGTCAGCCATGATGCGAAAAGAAAAAACCACAATGCGTCGAGAGTCCAGACCGCCACATTCAGAAGGATGGATGACTTCCGAAGAGGCGCCGCCGTCGATCCCGCGACCTCCTGCGTCATGCCTGGATTCCAAAGGGTGTCGAATTGGCAGAACAGCGGCCCCGTGGGCGATCCCGCAATTGGTCTGGCATCGGCATGACCCCTTTATCGGTTCACAAACCGCGTTGCAACAGGCCTTCTCCTCGCAACGGATCGATTCTAGAGCGTTTGGCATCGCCCTTGCACTAGGAAACTGCCCGGGATCGGATCCTGGACAGAAAAGGAAAATTCAAATGGCTGGAAAAATTATTGGAATTGACTTGGGAACAACCAACTCGTGCGTCTCGATCATGGAGGGCGGACAGCCGAAGGTGCTGATCAACGCCTCGGGAAGCCGCACGACGCCCAGCGTGGTGGGATTCACCGAAAAGGGCGAGCGCCTGGTGGGGCAGCCCGCGCGGCACCAGCAGGTCACCAACCCGAAGAACACCGTCTTCAGCATCAAGCGCTTCATGGGGCGGCGCCATGTCGAGGTGGAGGGCGAGGAAAAGATGGTGCCCTACACCGTGACCGGCGGCCCGCAGGACCTGGTCAAGGTCGACATCCGCGGCAAGGCGTACACGCCCCCGGAAATCAGCGCCATGATCTTGCAGGAACTGAAGAAGGTCGCCGAGGACTACCTGGGCGAGAAGGTGGATCGCGCGGTCATCACCGTGCCGGCCTATTTCAACGACAGCCAGCGGCAGGCGACCAAGGACGCCGGCGAAATCGCCGGCCTGAAGGTGGAGCGCATCATCAACGAGCCGACCGCGGCGGCGCTGGCCTATGGCCTTGAGAAGAAAAAGAACTCCCGCATCGCGGTCTTCGATCTCGGTGGTGGAACCTTCGACGTCAGCATCCTGGACATCGGCGACGGCGTCTTCGAGGTGCTCGGCACCAACGGCGACGGCCACCTGGGCGGAGATGACTTCGATCAGCGACTGATCGACTACATCGCCGAGGAATTCCGCAAGAAGGAAGGCATCGACGTCCGCAAGGATCCCATGGCCCTGCAGCGGCTGAAGGAAGCGGCCGAGAAGGCCAAGATCGAGCTCTCCAGCCAGTTGGAGACCGTGGTCAATTTGCCCTTCATCACGGCGGACCAGAACGGCCCGCGCCATCTGCAGGTCACCGTCACCCGCTCGCGCTTCGAGGATCTCTGCAAGGACCTCTTCGACCGGCTGCGCGGCCCCTGCGAGTCCGCGCTGCGCGACGCCAAGCTGACGGCGAAGGAAATTCAGGAAGTCGTGATGGTCGGCGGATCGATCCGCATTCCCAAGGTCCAGGACATCGCCAAGGACATTTTCCAGACCCAGGAGCTGGACCGCAGCATCAATCCCGACGAGGTGGTCGCCATCGGCGCCGCCATCCAGGGCGCGGTGCTGCAGGGCGACGTGAAGGACGTGCTGCTGCTCGACGTGACGCCGCTCTCGCTGGGCGTGGAAACGCTCGGCGGTGTGATGACCAAGCTGATCCAGCACAACACCACGATTCCGACCAGCAAGAAGGAGACCTTCTCGACGGCCGCGGACAACCAGACCAGCGTCACGATCCACGTGATGCAGGGCGAGCGCGAGTTCGCCGCGGACAACCGCAGCCTGGGACGCTTCGACCTGAGCGGGATCGCCCCGGCACCGCGAGGCCTGCCTCAGATCGAGGTGGAATTCGCCATCGACGCCAACGGCATCCTCAACGTAACGGCCACCGACAAGGCCACCGGCAAGAAGCAGGAGATCCGCATCACCGGATCGAGCGGCCTGAGCAAGGAAGAGGTGGAGCGCATGCGCAAGGAGGCGGAGCAGAACGCCGCGGCTGACAAGAACCGACGCGAGCTGATCGATCTGCGCAACCAAGGTGAGTCGCTGGTGTACTCCACCAAGAAGAGCCTGGAGGAGCACGGCGGCAAGATTTCGCAGGAGAGCCGCGGCAAGGTCGAGAGCGCCCTGTCCAACCTCGAGGACAAGCTCAAGGGCGAGGACAAGTCCTCCATCCAGGCCGCCATGAAGAATCTCAACGATTCCGCCATGGAACTTGGGAAGGCGGTGTACGAAGCCACGGCCGCCGGAGCCAAGGGCGGAGGCGACTCCGCCGCGAAGCCCGAGGGCGGCAAGAAGGACGACGTCATCGACGCCGAATTCGAAGTGAAGGACCAGAACTAGTCCGGTCCTGAAGATCTAAATTGGAGTGACATCCGCAGAGGAGCCTCTCCTCTGCGGTTGTTTTTTTGAAGCGATGTGCGGAGTGTGCCTGGATCAAACTCACGAGCGCCGCAGCAGCGCCGCGAACAGGCCCGGACCCGTGGCGACCGGATCCGGGGCGAGGCGCCGGTAGCGCAGCAGCTCAAATCCGGCCGACTTGGCGTGGCGCCGAATGGCCTCCGCGGAAAATCCAAGGTGCACGTGGCCCATGCTGGCCGCGTAGGAGCGCCGATCATGCGGCACCATGTCCACGATGAAAAGGCGTCCCTGCGGCTTGAGGGCTCGGGCCGCCTCGCGCAGGGCCCTGTCGATGTCCGCAATGTGGTGCAGCACGAGCATGGCGACGGCCAGGTCCACTTCGCCGTTTTTCAGGGGCAGCGCCTCGAAGGATCCGCGTCGGAACTCGACGGTGCCGGCCTGGGCAAGTCGCTTCTGGGCCGCGTCGAGCATGGACTTCTCGCGATCCACCGCGATGACCTTGCGCACCAGTCCGGCCAGCGCCTCGCTCGCCTCGCCGGTGCCGCAGCCCAGGTCCGCGACCTCGGTTGCGGGGTCCAGAAGATCCAGCAGCGCCTCGTGCGTCGCGCGGGTTCCGAAAAGTTTTTGCCGAACGTCGCTCCATTCTCCCGCGACCCGTCCGAAGAAAGCTTCGCTGTCCACGCGCCGCGAGGAGAGCACGCTGGCGAGCCGCTCCCGGTCCTGCACGACTTCCGGATGGGACTGGATGCCCTGCCGGGCCACCTCCCACAGGGCCTTGGAATCGTCGGGCATGGTGGACGTGGCCATGCGGTAGAGCCCCGCGGTGCCCTCGCTGCGCCGCGCAATCCAGCCCCCGTCCAGCAGCGGCTTGAGATGGCGGCTGGCGGTGCTCTGGGGCACCTGCAGGATGCGCGCGAGCTCGCCCACGCTCAATTCCTCCTCGGCAAGAAGCCGCAGCATGCGCAGCCGCACCACATCCCCCAGCGCCGCCAATTGGCTCAGCAGGCGATCGGAATCCCCAGCGTCGCGTGGGTTGCGCCGGCTCATTGCATCACGGTGTCAAATGCCGCCCGGCAGGGCCAGCGTGGGTCCAAGCACTTGACCGCGCGCCAGCAGCAGGGATTGCACCCTGGGATCGTCGGGGTTCACGCCGTAGGCCTGACGCAGCCGGCGCAGCGCGTCGGCTTGATCGCCAAGCTTCTCCTGAAGCGCGGCCATCTGCAGGTAGGGGCTGATGATGCGCTTCATGCCGTAGCCCTCGTCGAGCTCGATCGCCGCCAGCAAAGCCGTCTTCTCCGAATCCATGTCGCCCACGCTGTCGGCGATCTGTGCGAGCTTGACGTAGGCCTCCGCGCTGCGGAACTCGGCGCCCGCGTTGCGCAGCAGCTGGTAGAGCTCGGGGATGTCCTTCTGCCGCTCCATGCAGTCCGCCAAAGCGAAGACGACCTCCATGTTGTCGGGCTTGCGCGCGTTGGCGGCCTCGAGCGCGTGCCGCGCCTCGGGCAGGTCGCCCAGGCAGAGCTCCGCGCGACCGTAGATCAATTGCGCCTTCCATTCGCCGGGCCACTTCTCCACGACGGGACGGATCAGGTCCGCGGCCTCGCGGCACTGATTGAAGTCAATGAAGTGCTGCGCCTCGGCGGTCGTGCTCTCGATGGGCGGCGTGGCGCTGCACCCGACCAGGAGCGGAGCGGCGAGCAGCGTGGGGACGATGATGGCGGCGAAGCGATTCATGGGAGTCGGGATGATAAGGTCTTCCCTTGAACAGCGTGATGCCCATGGACCCCCTTGCGACCGCCCTCCTCCGCCACACGACCGCCGACGGGCGGCACCATTTCGACTGGCTTGTGGCCCGCGAAAAAATCGGGGCCGATGGCCCAGACGCGCATTGCTGGAGATGCCCCAGGCCGCTCACGCAACTGGAATGCGGGGAGCACATGCGGGTGGAGGAACTCCCCTCGCACCGCGGGCTCTACCTCACACTGGACGCGCCCCGAGATCTGGATCGCAACCGCGGCCGCGTCGAGCCCGTGGCCCGCGGCTTCGCCGAGGAATGCGCGGGCCCGGTGGGTTCGAAGGCGTGCCGAAGATTCGTGCTTCGATTCGATGGCGCCGAACCGATGCGCGTGATCCTCGAGGGCGACCGCCTGACCCGCGTGCTCGAATTTTGAATCGCTAAGCGAACGCTTCCCAGGCAAGGAGCGCCCACACAATGAGCGCGAAGGGCGCCTTCGAGAGCGCCCCGAGGATGCGGCCGACCGCGGCGCCCGTGGCCGGCTTGAGCGAGTCCTTGATCTCGCGTCCGTGCATCCGCTCGCCGACGATCGCGCCGACGACGGCGCCGGCGATGGCGCCGATGGCGGAGCCCGCGAGGGGAATCGGAATCACGATGGTGCCGATGACCAGGCCGACGAGGCTTCCGATGAGACTGCCCATGGCTCCCTTGCTCGAGGCGCCCCCCGCCTTGGCGCCCAGCGCTCCGGCGACGAATTCCAGAATCTCGCCGGCGGCGCCGACGATGGAGGCGATGACCAGGGCCTGCAGCGGAAAGGGAATCGGCCGGTCCGGCATCCACCACGCGGACGCCAGGTCGGCGCTTCCCGCGACCCCAATCAGGATCCAGGTTCCGGGTATGCCCAGCGGCGTGACCACGACGCAGACCACGCCGAAAAGGGTGAAGATCGACGCCGCGATGTACTGGACCCAGATCAAGAGGCGTGCCCCAACTGGCGGAGCTCGTCGCGGAGAATCGCCGCCAGCTCGAAGTTCTCCTGGCGGATGGCGACGTGCATCCGCCGCTCCAACTCCAGCCGCTGGCTCGCCGGAAGCTTCAGCGTGAGTGACTCGCGCAATCCGCGCAAATACTGGGCCTCGATCGACCGCTCGAATGCGTCCGTGTTGCCCGACCGGGCAAAAGCCCGGGCCAGAGCCTCCAAGCCGCGATCGATGGCCAGGCAGGCGTCCGCCTTGCGCCCCGACGCGAGGGCGATCGCGGTTTCGGCCCGGGCCTGCATCTTGATCTCGTTGGGGCGCCACGATTCGAAGCGCAGACGGTCTTGGGCTCCCGCCGATCGCGTCCACAGCAGCTCAAGACACTCGATGTTGTGCAGCGCGTCGCGGCGGACCCGCGGCCAGAGTTCCAGCACGGCGCCGGCGATCGAGCGCTGGCGAAACAGCAGGATCTCCCCAGCCAGATCCGAAGCGTCATCCTCCGACAGAGGCGTCCCGCTTCCACCCGCCTGCGACCGGACGCGGTCGAGGACCGAACCGAATCCCCCCTGCGCGATTCCGTCGGGACGGCCGTCCGCTTCCATCTGAATCACGCCGAGCTCGAGCCGGACCTGGATCAGCAGCCGTCCGTCGTGGCCGGTCAGGGTGCGGACGCCGAATTGTCCGGATTGCCACGACCACGCCTTCAAAATCGGGGTCAGATCGTCGGTGCTCGACACGCGGATCATGGTAGCTCGGCGAAAAATAATTTTTTTGGGGGTGGCATTGCCGGGGGTCCGACAACTATGATGACCGACTCGAGTGGCTGGGACCCCCCTTTCGAAAAGAAGTTATGCCGAGAGTATTTGCTTCATCCGATCTGCAAACGTACATGCGTCAAATTGGTGAGACGCCACTGTTGACTCCCGACGAGGAGAAGATCCTCGGTTGGAAGATTGTCAACAACTGCGACGACTGCGACCCGCTGCAGACCAAGGTGCGCACCGAGTCGATCGACTTGATGATCAAGTCGAACCTGCGGCTGGTGATCAGCATCTCCAAGCACTATTCCCACCGCGGACTCTCGCTCTCCGATCTGGTGGAGGAGGGCAACGTGGGCCTGATCCGCGCCGCGCAGGGGTTCGACCCCGCCCAGGGCGCCCGCTTCAGCACCTACGCGAGCTGGTGGATCAAGCAGTCGATCAAGCGCACCCTGATCAACGCCCAGCAGCCGATTCACATCCCCGCCTACATGGTGGAGCTGATCTCGCGCTGGAAGGTCGAGACGCGCAAGTTCGAGGCCAAGCATTCACGGCCCCCCTCGATCGTGGAGCTCTCCAAGGAGATGGGCATTCCCGTCCGCAAGCTCAACATCGTCAAGAAAGCGATCAGCGCCTACAACTCCCCCAACCAGGCCCCCAAGTCCTTCGGCGGCGAAGAGCCGAACCTGAGCGACCTCTTCACCGACACGCGCACGCTGGGACCCGAGGAGCGCATCAGCTCGCGCGAGGATTTCATGGTCATCGTACGGCTGCTGGATTCCATCGACCACCGCGACGCCCATGTGCTGCGGCTCCGCTTTGGCCTGGAGGGCCAGGAACCCCTCACGCTGAAGGAGATCGGCGAGCAGGTGGGCCTGACCCGCGAGCGCGTCCGTCAGATCGAGGTGGATGCGCTGAAGAAGCTCTACTCGCGGATGATGGACGACAAGCCGCTGCGCTTCTCCAACGGCGACTCGGAAGATGCCGACTCGAAGCACGAGGATGGCAAGCGGCCCTGCGAGCCAGGCGGCGCCTCCAAGTCGCGGTCGCCCCGGACTTCGCCCCGGTCGCGACCGAGCAAGCTCCCCAAATCAGACCGCTGACGCCCCCGGCTTGGTGGGGTTGTGGAACGGCAGCTCGCACAGCACCGCGGACGCGCGCTCGCGGCCAAGATCAATCATGACCGCAGGCTTCTTCTCGGCGGCGTCGCGATCCACGATGGCCATCGCGATCGGCGCGTCGAGCGTCGGGCTCAGGCATCCGCTGGTGATCCGGCCAACCGCCTTGTCGCCGACGAGCACAGGCATGCCCTGCCGCGCGCTGCGCCGGCCCTCGAGCTTGACGCCGACCAGCTTCTGCTTCAGTCCCTGCTTCGCCAATTTTTCCAGCGCGTCCTGACCGATGAAGCGCACCTCGCGCTCGTCGCCGGCGCCTTTGTCCATCTTGACCGCGAAGCCCAGTCCGGCCGTCAGCGGATCCACCGTCTCGTCGATCTCGTGCCCGTAGAGCGGCATGCCGGCCTCCATGCGCAGCGTGTCGCGCGCGCCGAGACCGCACGGCTTGACCACGCTCGAGGCGCCGCCCATGTCCTTGAGCAGCATGCCCAGGGCCAGCTTGGCCATGCCCGCGCCCAGGATGATCTCCACGCCGTCCTCGCCGGTGTAGCCGGTGCGGCTCACCAGCAGCTTCACGACCATCAGGCTCTTCTCGACGAAGCGGTAGCGCTTCAGCGTGGGGATCTCGCGGCTCATCGATCCCACCAGTTCCATGACCTTCGGCCCCTGGATCGCCACCATCGCGGTGGACACGGTCTGGTCCTCCAGCTTGAAGGCCAGGTCGCCCTTCTGCTGCGCGAAATGCTGCAGCAGTTTGGCCCGGTTGGAGGCGTTGCACACCACCAGGTACTCGTCCTCCTCAAGGCAGTACACCAGGATGTCGTCGCGGCAGCCGCCCTGCTCGTTTAACACAAGTCCGTAGCGCACCGCGCCGCGGGTCATGCCCAGGATGCCGCGCGTGCAGACGCGGTCCAGGAAGCGCCGCGCGTGGCGGCCGGTGAACTTGAGCCGTCCCATGTGGCTGACGTCGAAAAACCCGGCGGAGGATCGCGTCCAGCGGTGCTCCTCGATAATGGAGCCGAAGTGCAGCGGCATGTCCCAGCCGGCGAAGTCGGTCATCTTGGCGTGGTGCTGCAGGTGCATGGCGTGGAACGGGGTTTCCAGAAGCGTGGCCGTGGTCATGGGGTTTCCTCGGATGATTTTTCTGCGCCTTCCGCCAGCGCCTGGAGCTTTGCGACTTCGCGCTCAAGAGCCTTCAATTTGCGCGACATACCGAAGAGGTCGGTGAAGACGAGATAGTTGCGCTTGGCGGTGTTGTGTTCAATGGCGGGGACGCCGGCGACTTTCTGCCCCGCGGGAATGTCGGTGAGGATGGCGGCCTTGCCCGCCGCCTGCACGCCGTCGCCGATGGCGAGGTGCCCGGTCACGCCCACTTGTCCGCCGAGCACGACGTAGTTGCCCATCTCGACGCTGCCGCTGATGCCCACCAGGCTCACCAGCAGGCAATGCTTGCCGATGCGCGTGCCGTGGCCGATCGAGATCAGATCCGCGAACTTGGTTCCCTCGCCGACGCGGGTCTCCTCCATCGCGGCGCGCTCGATGACGCAGCAGGAGCCGATCTCCACATCGTCCTCGAGCACGACGATCCCGGCCTGGGGAATCTTTTCATGGCGCCCCTGGTGCGTGGCATAGCCGAAACCGTCGCTGCCGATCACCGCGTTGGCGTGCAGTGTGACCCGGTGGCCCAGCACGCATCCGTCGTAGACGCAGACGCCCGGATAAAGGATGCAGTCGTCGCCCATGCAGACCCGCTCGCCGATGTAGGCGTTGGGATAGACGACGCAGCGGGCACCCAACTTGGCGCCGCGCTCGATGACCGCCCCCGCGTGCACCGCGCACTCGGCGCCAAGCACGGCCTCCGGGTGGATGGTCGCGCGGTCGGAGATCCGGCCCTTGGCGCTGCCGCCGGGCTGCGGATGCCTGCGGAATCCATGCAGCACCACCATGGCCTGCCGGAAGGAGAAGTAGGGATCGGCGGATTCCAGCCGGGCCACGCCGGGGCGCACCGCGGCGCCGGCGGCCACGATCACCGCCGAGGCGCTGGTGGTGGCCAGATGGGGCAGGTACTTCTGGTTGGCGACGAAGCTGACCTGCCCGGCGCTGGCGCGGTCGACCGGGGCGCAGGAATGCACCTCGATGGCGCCGTCGCCGTGCAGGGTGGCTCCGATTTTTTTGGCAAGCTCGTCGAGACGGATGGGCATCGATGCGCCAAGCCTAACAACCCGCGTTGCACGCGTGGGCTTCGCGGATGCGATCCCGCAGCGGGATGGTTATCCTCGAACGGGACATGCAACGCCCCGTCCGTCAACGCCGTGGCTCGGGTGGTCGCCCGATCCCGTGGCGACATCCGCTGCTGTCACTCCTGCTGATCGCCGCCTTCCTGGCCGCGCCGCGGGCCCGGGCCGGGGACATCGAGGACCAGACCTTCGCCGACCGGCCGATCTCGCTGGTGACGCTCAAGGGCCTCAACCGGATCAGCGAGCAGGAGATCCGCAACAATCTGCGCATCGGCGCCGGTGAGCCCTTCGAGTCGCTGGCGGTGCGCGCCGACGTGGCAAGCCTCTACCGCCTCGGGCACTTCGAGACGGTCTCGGCGGAGGCGATGCTGCAGGCCGACGGCAGCGTCGAGGTGATCTACACGCTGGTGGAGCAGAGCCTGGTGCTGGACATCCAGACCGTGGGCAACAAGGCGGTCAGCGACCAGGAGCTGCGCGCTGTCATCTCGCTCTATCCCGGCGGGCCGCGCGACGACTTCCTGCTGGAGCAGAGCGTGCTGAAAATGAAGGAGCTCTACCGGGGCAAGGGCCACTACCTGGTGGAGATCACGGTGAAGGAGGACAAGCTGAAGGATTCCGGCATCCTGATCTTCGAGATCGTGGAGGGGCCGCGGGTGCGCATCCAGGAGGTCGAGTTCGTGGGCAACCGCGCCTTCCAGGCCAAGCAGCTCTCCGCGGAAATCAAGACCAAACCCTGGGTTTTCCTCTTCCGCAAGGGCAACCTGGACGAGGAGATGCTGGTCGACGACGTGGCCACGCTGGACAAGTTCTACAAGGATCGCGGCTTCGTCGACGTGCGCGTCGACCGCCGCGTGGAGTTGAGCTCCGACCAGAAGGAGGCCAAGGTGGTCTTCGTGATCGACGAAGGCCGCGAGTACCGGCTGCGCTCGGTGCGCGTGGAGAGCACCACCTCCGACGGGCAGCTGAAGGTCTTCTCCTCGGAGCAGCTGCGCTCGCTGATGACGCTGCGGCCCGGCGACGCCTACCAGAAGAACCGCATCGACTCCACCACCAAGAGCATCCAGACTGCGTACTTCGTCATGGGGTACATCGACGCCAAGGTGAACGTCAACTACGTCCGCTCCGGCGAGGAGGCCGAGGTCGACATGCTGGTCAGCATCACCGAGGGCGACCGCTTCGAGACCGGACTGGTGCACATCCAGGGGAACTTCATCACCCGCGACAAGATCATCCGCCGCCTGGTGCGCTTCCAGCCCGGCCGACCGATGGACGGCCGCGAGATCGAGCTGACCGAGGTCCGCCTGAAGTCCACCAACCTCTTCAACGACATCCGCGTCACGCCGCAGGAGCCGGACCCCGACCATCCCGAGTCGCGCGACGTGCTGGTGGAGGTGAAGGAGAAGAACACCGGCAGCGTGAACTTCGGACTGGCCATCGGCACCGACCAGGGCTTCGGCGGCGAAATCTCGCTGAACCAGTACAACTTCGACATCGCCGACGTGCCCACGTCGCTGAGCGAATTCGCCGCGGGCCGCGCCTTCCGTGGCGCCGGGCAGACCTTCAGCATCGCCATCCAGCCCGGCATCGATGTGAGCACCTACTCGATCTCCTTCGGCGAGCCGCACCTCTTCGAAACCGATTGGTCCGGCAGCACCAGCCTCTCCTACCGCAACCGCATCTACGACCAGTGGACCGAGGAGCGGACGTCTATCTACTTTGGAACGGGTCGGCGCCTCGGCGACTTCTGGACCTTTGGCTCCAACGTGCGCCTGGAGCAGGTCGCGCTCACGGACTTCGCCGCCGGAACGCCGCTGGTGATCGTCGGCAATCCGCCAGGCTCGACCCCAAACCAGTCCGGCCCAAGCCAGTTCGGCGTCTTCTCGGTCTCGCTCTCGCGCAACACCGTCGACAGCCGGACGCGGCCCGGCTCCGGCTCGCTCACGGAGGTGACCGCCAGCATGTTTGCCGGCGACTACAGCTTCCCGATGATCCGGGCCAACTACACCACCTTCCTCACCCTCGACGAGGATTTCCTCGGCCGCAAGACCACGCTTCGGTTGAACTCGCAGGTCGGATACATCACCAGCGACAGTTCGCCGGTGTTCGAGCGCTTCTATCTGGGTGGAAGTTCATTGCGAGGTTTCGCCTTCCGAACCATCAGCCCGGTGACCTACCAGGTGCTGGGCTTCCCCGACTCCTTTCCGCCGACGACGCAGGGCCCGGGCAACGGCGCCCCCGCCACCAACATCGGCGGCCAGTTCATGTTCTTCGCCGGCGCGCAGTACGAGACGCCGCTCTTCCAGGACGCCATCACCGCCGTCGCGTTCCTGGATTCCGGCACGGTCACCGGCAACAGCTACCCCGGGGACATCGCCAATCCGATCGGCCTTGGCCAATACCGGCTGAGCGTCGGCGTCGGTCTGCGCCTCTACATCGGGGCGCTGGGCCCGGCGCCGATCGCCCTGGACTTCGGCTTTCCGATCTTGAAGCAAAGCACCGACCAGACGCAGCTCTTCTCCTTCAACGCGGCGCTGCCTTTCTAGCCCGCGGCCGCTGGGCACCGCGCGGGCAAAATTCCGTCGTGGCACTTACACTACGGGTCTCCCAGGAGACCCCATGAAAAACACGCAGATCCAGACCATCGTCATCGCCTCACTCGTCGCTTTCGGACTCGGCTCCTTCGCCTGGGGCGTCAGCCGTCCGGCGGCTCCGGCCCAGCCCACCCGCATCGGCAGCATCAACCTGGCCAAGGTGCTGGACAAGCTGCAGGAAAAGGCCGACTGGGAGGTGCAGCTCACCGCCCTGCAGAACCAGATGCGCGATGAAGCCGACAGCCGCAAGAAGAAACTGGAGGCGGAGATCAAGCAGGCCGAGGCCGCGACCTCCGACGACGAAAAGCAGCGGATCGCCGAGCAGGTGGTGCTGGAGCAGCTCCAGCTGGAGCAGTGGGCGGCGCTCAAGGGCGGCGAACTTGATCGCGAGAACAGCCTGATGTGGCAGAGCATCTACCGCAACCTCCGCGACGAGAGCGCCAAACTCGCCGAGAGCGAGGGCTACGACTACATCATCGTCAACGACGGCACCAATGACATCGTCACCAGCCGCGAGGTCAAGGCGCCGCTGGCCCAGCAGGTGCTGGAGCAGATCGGGCGCCGGCACATCGTCTTCGCCAGCCCCACCACCGACGTCAGCGACAAGCTGATCGTGCGCATGAACAACACCCGCGCCGCCGCGCCCGCCGCGGTCGGCCCGGCCAAGAAATAGTTTCGATTCCCGTTCCACCGCCGAGACCCCGTCACCCACTTTTGGAGAAACCGCATGCGTCGCTTGTCCGCACTTCCCGTCGTCCTGTTCGTCGCGCTCGCCTCCCTCTCGCTGTGGGCGTTCAACGCCTACGAGAAACCCACCGTCATCGCCACCGTCGACCTGGAGCGCCTCTACACCGGCCTGGACGAGCACAAGGCGGGCGAGAAGCGCCTGGAGGAGACCGCCAAGGAGCTCAACGCCAAGAACGAGAAGCTGGGCCAGGGCGTGCAATCGCTGCAGGCCGAGCTGGAGAATTTCAAGGCCGACACCCCGGGCTTCTACGAGACCACCAAGAAGATCGAGGAGGCCATCGGCAACTTCAAGGCTTTCGACGACTTCTCGCGGCGCAAGTTCGAGATGGAGAAGTCGCGACTCATCCGCGACACCTACCAGTCGATCAAGTCGTCGCTGGGGGACATCTGCAAGGCACAGCAGATCGACGCCGTCTTCCTCGACGATGCCACGCCGCCCTTCGACGCCAAGGACACCCGGCCGATCATGCAGCAGATCTCCGGACGCCGCATGCTGTGGATCAATCCCGCCATCGACATCACCGACGTCGTGATCAAGAAGATGAACGAGAATTTCTCCAAGAGACAAGGGAAGTAACCCACCGTTGGCGTTGAAACCCCGAACAAGCTCTGAACTCGCGGCGCTGGTGGGCGGCGCGCTGGAAGGCGACGGGTCGATCGCCTTCACGGGGCTCTCCTCGCTCGCCGACGCTTCGGAGCACGAAGCCACCTTCATTTCCAGCGACGCCCACGCCAAGCATTGGCCCCGGAGCCGCGCCCGCATCGCCATCGTGGGCCGTCGAGTCCAGGCCGGGCTCGACGCCGGGGAGAAGCGAGCGTTGATTCGCGTCGACAACGCCGACCTCGCTGTGGCCAAGGTGCTGGAGATTTTCTCCCCCGCACCCTCGTTGCCGGCGATGGGAGTCCATCCCTCCGCAGTCGTCGATCCCGGCGCGGTGATGGGAAAGGAAGTTCGCATCGGTCCGCTCGCCAGCGTCGCGGCACAGGCTCGCGTCGGCGACGGCTGCGTTCTGCACGCGGGTGCCCGCATCGGCGCCCAGGCGACGCTCGGCAAGCATTGCGTCATCCACTCCAACGCATTGGTTGACGAGCGCTGCGTGCTCGGCGACCGCGTGGTCATCCACGCTTCGGCGGTGATCGGAAGCGAGGGCTTCGGCTACCGGCCCGCCGCGGACGGCAAGAGCCTGGTCCGCATTCCACACACCGGCAACGTGGTGCTTGAGGACGATGTCGAGATCGGGGCCAACACCTGCGTCGACCGGGCCAAGTTCGGCTCGACGCGCGTCGGTCAGGGAACAAAAATCGACAATTTGTGCCAGATCGCCCATGGTTGCCGCATCGGCCGGATGACCGTCATCGCCGGTCTGACCGGATTGGCGGGAAGCGTGACCGTGGGCGATGGAGTGCAGATTGGCGGCCATTGCGGCGTGGCCGATCACAAAACCATCGGCGACGGCGCCCGCCTGGCGGCCAAAAGCGCTGTCATGGACAACGTTCCGGCGGGGGCGGCTTGGGGCGGGATTCCGGCCCACGACCTGCGCAGCGAATTGCGTGTGATCGCCGCGATCCGTAAATTGCCTGAATGGTCACGGAAATTTCGCAAACTCCTCGAGGATCCGGCGAAGGGATCATGAAGCCTTCGGCCCCCACCGCCGTGCCCTCCGGTCCTTTGCGGGGAACCACGGCCGACCCGCAGCACACGCTGGCGCGCACCGCCACCGTGCGCGGCAAGGGCCTGATGCTCGGCGAGGAGGCCGTGCTTGAAATCACGCCGGCGCCGCCGGGAACCGGGATCATCTTCGAGCGCGTCGACCTCGATCCGCCCGTGACCATTCCCGCCCTGGTGACGCACGTGCTGCCGCGGCCGCGGCGCACCACGCTGCGCGGCGGCGACGCCACCATCGACACGGTCGAGCACTGCATGAGCGCGCTGGCCGGCCTGCGCGTGGACAACGCGATCCTGCGCCTGCGCGGCCCCGAGTTGCCCTGCGGCGACGGCAGCGCACTTCCCTTCGTGCTGCCCATCGTCGAGGCCGGCCTGGTGGAGCAGGACGCCGCCCGCCGGGTCTTCCGCCTTCGCGATCCGATCGTCGTCGAGGACGCCGACTCCATGATCGCCGCGCTGCCGCGCGACAGCGAAGGCATGGAGATTTCCTACGACCTGGACTACGGCGCGGTGGAGCAGCGCATTCCTCGGCAGACCAAGGTCTTCGACCCGCTGCGCAGCGACTACGCCACCGACATCGCCCCGGCCCGCACCTTCAGCCTGCAGGAAGAGGCCGAGGCGATCTGGGCCTCGGGGCTCTGTCGCCATCTCTCGGTGCGCGACGCGCTGGTGATCGGCGACAACGGGCCGATCGAGAATACTTTTCGCTTCAGCGACGAGCCGGTGCGGCACAAGCTGCTCGATGTGCTGGGCGACCTCTATCTGGCGGGCCGGCCCGTGCAATGTCGGATCGTCGCCTACCGCAGCGGCCACGGACTCAACCGACAGATGTGCCAGCGCCTGCTGCGGACCATGAAGGCCGCAGACCTGGCCGAGAGCCTGGTCGCGGGTCAAGCGCTGGACGCCCGCGCCATCCAGAAGATCCTGCCGCACCGCTACCCCATGCTGCTGGTGGACCGCGTGGTTGAGATCGACTCGAACCGCCGCGCCGTGGGTGTGAAGAACGTCACCATGAACGAGCCCTTCTTCCAGGGCCACTATCCCGGCACACCCATCATGCCCGGGGTGCTCATCGTGGAGGCCATGGCCCAGCTGGGCGGTTTGCTTTTGAGCCAGACTCTGGAGCATTCGGGCCGCGTCGCCATGCTTTTAAGCCTGGACCGGGTGAAACTGCGAAAACCCGTGGTTCCGGGCGACCAACTGGTGATCGAGGTCGAAACCGTGCGGGCCAACGCCCGGACCGCCTCCCTGAAATGCAAGGCCACCGTGGGCGGGAAATCCGCTGCGGAGGCTGAAATTCGCTTTATGATGGTCGATTCCACCGAAGCCTGATCTTTTTTTGACGCTCCATTCTTTATGACGAAAATCCATCCCACCGCCATCATCGATCCTTCGGTCAAGCTCGCCTCCGGAGTCACGGTCGGACCCTGGTGCGTCATCGGCCCCGACTGCGAAATCGGAGAGGACAGCGAGCTGGTGAGCCACGTGCACATGGACCGCTCCACGCGCCTCGGCCGCGAGAACGTGCTCCACCCCTTCACGATCGTCGGCGGCCCGCCGCAGGACAAGAAGTTCGCCGGCGAGCGCACCACGCTCGAGATCGGCGACCGCAACCAGATCCGCGAGTTCGCCTCCATCCACCGCGGCACCGGCAACGGCGGCGGCATCACGAAAATCGGCAGCGACAACCTGGTCATGGGCTGCGTGCACATCGCCCACGACTGCCGGGTCGGCAACCACGTCATCTTGGCCAACAACGCCATGCTCGCGGGCCACGTCACGGTGTGCGACTACGTCAACGTGGGCGGCGGCTGCGGCCTGCACCACTTCGTGCGGCTGGGCACCTGCGCATTCCTGGGCGCCATGGCGCGGGTCAGCAAGGACGTGCCCCCCTACATGATCGCCGAGGGCAATCCCGCCGAGATGCGCGGGCACAACGCCATCGCCATGAAGCGGCGCGGATTCTCCGACGCGGAAGTCGACTCCATGAAGGAAGCCTACAAGCGGCTCTTCCGCGATCGCGGCGGCAACATCGTCGAGAAGGTGGCGAAATTGCGGGCGGAATTCCCCGATTTCACCAGCATCGCCGAGGTCTGCGACGCGGTGCTCGAGGCCGGCGAGGGAACGCATGGCCGCGCCCAGGAGGCGCTGCGCCCCGACGACAAGCGCTCGCATCCGTCGGTCGCCGCCTCCACGGTTCAGAAACACTAAACCCCGAAGGCCCGCCATGAGTTCAGCCAAGAAAGACGAGCGCCTGCAGGAGCAGATGGAGAACGCCGAGGCCGCCCTGAAGAAGGGCAAGTGGTTCGAGGCCGAGCGGCTGGCGCAGCGGGCCATGGAGATGGCGCGGCGCACGGAGGACTTCGGTTCCATGGCGCGGATCTGCCTTCCGCTGCAGGAGGCACGCCGGCAGCGCGTGCAGGCGGCGCTGGACCTGAAGAAGATCCGAATCCTGCATTCCGGCAACATGGACGAGATCAAGATCGAATCCGGCAGCTACCTGCTCATGCCCATGGTGCTGGTGGGCGCCGACGCGCGGCGGCTGCGGCTGGCGGCGCTGCGCGAGGAAAAGCCGGTGACCGTGCTCTGCTGCGAGCCGCCGAATCTGCGCGGCAAGTGGCCGGTGGTCGCCATCGGCGCGGCGACGGTCCGCGCCTACCTGGATCCGCCTGAGAATCCCAAGAAGCCGAGCATGAAGTGGTATGTCGGCGCCATGGAGGCGCTGGGCAACGCGGGCCTCTCGGGGAGCCACGTGGACACCGGCATGGATCTGGATCGCCAGATCGACGCGGTCCTGTCGCTGCTGGACGCGGTTCCCGACCATGAGCGCCTGCACCAGGTGCTGGCGGAAATGTGCCGCGAGGCTGAAAAAGGCTTCGAGCGAAGCGAGACTCCGGCGCTGTCGGAACTCGACGCGGAGCTGGCCCTGGAAGAGGAAACCGACATCGACAAGGAAGGCAAGTAAGCCTCGATCGTGGAGCCACCCTCCGCAGACGCGCCTGCGCCTCGGGCCAGTCCTCAACTCCAGTCCAGACCCTCGGGAAGCGCCCGGCCCAGTCGACGCGCTCCGGCGGCCTCAATGACATAGGCATCCTCGATGCGCACTCCGCCGATCGACTTGGAATAGAGCCCGGGCTCGATGGTGATCACATCGCCCTCCACCAGCGCCGGGCCTCCGCGGTCGACCAGCGGCGGCTCGTGCACGTCAAGGCCCAGGCCATGCCCGGTGCCATGCACCATGCCGCACCAAGAATCGGGCGCGTCCATCGGGGGCGTGCCGCTGCTGAAGCCCTGCTCGTGGATCACCCGGAGGGTTTCCGCGTTCACGTCGCCGCACAGCGCGCCGACACGGGCGGCCTTCACCGCCGCGGCCTTCGCCGCAACGACAGCCTGGTGCATCTTGGCGGCCTGCGCCGGAACCTTTCCATGCACCAGGGTCCGGGTGCAGTCGCCCCAGTAGCCGCTGGCCTTGGACCTGGGAAAAATGTCCACCATCACCAGTTCACCGCTGCGCAGCACGCCCTCGCCGTCGTGGTGGCAGTCCGCCCCCTGCTTTCCGCCGGCGACAATCGACCGGGGATTTTCATACCCGCGGGCCGCGAAAAACTGGTCGATCGCGCCGCGCACCCGCTCGCTGGTCAGCGGCGCTCCCTCGTGGAGCAGCTCGCCTTTGGCGTTGACCGCCGCCCGCGCAATCATCCGGCATGCCAGTTCAATGGCGTCCTGGGTCATGCACTGCGCCTCGTGCATGGCCTGGCGCTCGGCGGAGTCCTTGCTGCGCCGCGCCGATTGAAAGAGCCCGGGGTCGCATCGCAGGGCGATGCCCGCGGCGCCCAGCTCGTGGGCGAAGAGCGCGGGAAAAGTCCGGTCGCACACGGCGCGCTTGACCTTGGCGCGGCGCAGGCATTCGGCCAGCGCCTGCGCGGTGGCGACATCGCGCTCCGCCGACTGGCCCGCCGCCGGCACGAAGTCCCCCGGCACCGCGAAGACATCCGCCCGCGCATGCTGCTTGGCGCGACCGAGCTCGATGTCGCGCACGATCAGGGTGCGCCGACGCCCACCGCCGGAGGTGGCCACCTCGGCGCAGGCCAGCGGATCGCCCACGCGGAAGCGCAGCTGGTGAAAGAGGGTCATGTTGGTGGTCGAAATGCCGCCCATCACGATGGCTTCGTCGTTGTCGATCATGGCCCCATCTTAATCGCGTTAATCGCGCGATAGTTTGCGATGGCGGATGCGCTTGGGGATGGTGTCGACGGTGGCCCCGGTGCGCTTGCGGTGGTCCGCTTCGTATTCGCTCCAGCCGCCGGGATAGAAAAAGACCTTGCTGTCGCCTTCGAAGGCCAGGATGTGGGTGGCCACGCGGTCCAGGAACCAGCGGTCGTGGCTGATGCAGAGCACGGTGCCCGCGAAATTCTGCACGGCCTCCTCCAGCGCCCGCATGGTGTTCACGTCGATGTCATTGGTCGGTTCATCCAGCAGAATCACGTTTGCGCCGCTGGTCAGCATCCGCGCCAGATGAACGCGGTTCCGCTCACCGCCCGAAAGCACGCCGACCAGTTTCTGCTGTTCCGTGCCGCTGAATCCGTAGCGGCTGACGTAGGCGCGGCTGTTCACCGTGGCGGTGCCCAGCTTGATCTCCTCGACGCCGCCGGAAATCGCCTGCCAGACGCTCTCCTTGTCGCTCAAGGTGTCGCGGGTCTGCTCCAGGTAGGCCAGCTTCACCGTCTCGCCGATCTTCAGGGTTCCGCCATCCGGCTTGTCCTGCCCGGTGATCATGCGGAAGAGCGTCGTCTTGCCGGCGCCGTTGGGGCCAACGATGCCGACCACTGCGCCGGGCGGAATCAGGAAGTTGGCGTCCTCCAGCAGCAGGTTGTCGCCGAAACTTTTGCTCAGGCCGATGGCCTCCACCACAACGGTGCCCAGCCGCGGCCCCGGCGGAATGTAGATCTCGATCTCCTTGATCTTGGCCTTGGCGTCCTCGTTGAGCATCTGCTCGTAACTCTGCACGCGGGCCTTGCTCTTGGATTGCCGGCCCTTGGGATTCTTGCGGATCCAATCCAACTCGCGTGCCAGCGCCCGTTGCCGCTGACCTTCCTGCTTCGATTCCAGAGCCAGCCGCTTTTCCTTCTGCTCCAGCCAGCCCGTGTAGTTGCCGCGGTAGGGAATGCCCTCGCCCCGGTCGAGCTCCAGGATCCAGGTGGCGACGTTGTCCAGGAAGTAACGGTCGTGCGTCACCGCGATCACGGTGCCCTTGTAGTTCTGCAGATGGTGCTCCAGCCAGTCCACGCTTTCCGCGTCAAGATGGTTGGTCGGCTCGTCCAGCAGCAGGATGTCGGGCTTTTTCAGCAGCAAGCGGCAAAGGGCCACGCGGCGCTTCTCGCCGCCGGAGCAGGTGTTCATGGGCTGGTCCGGAGGCGGGCAGCGCAAGGCCTCCATCGCCATCTCCAGTTGGTGGTCGATGGTCCAGGCGTCAAACTTCTCGAGCTGCTCCTGCACGACCGCGAGCCGGTCCAAGGTGCGCTGCATCGCCGCGTCGTCCAGCGACTCGGCCAGCTTCTCATTGAGGCGGTCATATTCGGCAAGCAGGTCGAAGGTCGCCTGGGCGCCTTCGCGGACAATCTCAATCGCGGTTCGCGTCTCGCCCAGAAGCGGCTCCTGCTCGAGGTAGCCCACCTCGTAGCCGTTGGCGCTCCAGACCTTGCCGTCGAAGACCTTGTCCACTCCGGCCATGATCTTGAGCAGCGTGCTCTTGCCCGACCCGTTCAAGCCCAGCACGCCGATCTTGGCGCCGAAGTAATAGGAGAGCGAGACATCCTTCAGGATGACCCGGCGGTCGATTTCCTTGGTGACTCCCGTCATCGAAAAGATGATCTGGGTGGTTTCGCTGCTGGTGGATGGAGCTGCCATGAATCGAGGCTTTGATCCTAGCGAATTCAATTTTTCAAAAATACCCCGGTGAAATGGCTTGTTTTTGACATTGATGTCCAATAACTTTTACGCCGCTTTGGTCAAATCAAGACTTTTGCCCTCCGCCGGAACAAACGGAAAAAAGGTTTTAACAATTTTCAAAATTCATTAACAATTATTTGCATCGCATAAAAGCCGGAGTAGGTTTCCTTCAACTCGGGATAAGGGCAGAACTGCGTGAGCAGTTTTGGTCGGTTCCCTGAAGTTTCTGAACAATTCCCTTTCACTCGTTCAGAGCCTCAATTTAACGCGTCCCCTTTTTCTAACTGTTGTATCAGTTAGAAGTGTTCTGAGTTCCCTTTTCGGAGTTTGTTCCCATGAAGATTTCCCTTTCACTTCTTTCTGTCGGCATGATTGCCGCAGCCGCTGGTGCCGGTAGCACAGATTTCTTTGATCACAGCGGCTCGGGTCTGCAGATGTCTGCAAGCCGCGCTTCCCGCAGTGAAGCCGTCACCACCCTCTTCTCCACAGACTTCAACAGTTACACAACTGGCGCTGTCTGCACGGACCTGACCGGTGGCACGATGGGTCAGGACAGCTGGTGGCAGGCCTCCTCCGGCACCTACAACGCCTTCGCCATCTCTGCTGCCACCTCCGGCAACAAGAAGATGCGGTCGAACTTCGGTTCAGCCGCTGCTGCTGCCACCAACTTCCTCTGGCAGGACAATGCCGGCGGCGGTTACACCCCCTTCACCACAGGCAAGGGTTTCGAGGCAGACTTCAATCTGACTCGCTTCTCCAACACCCTGACCGCGAAGAAGGGCCAGACCCAGCTCCGCACCTACGACGTGACCGGCACGCAGACCGCCACTGGTTTCATCTTTGACAATTACGCGACTGGAACTCAACCCTCCATCCGTGGACTTGCCTACCTGAACACCGGCACCGCTGCGACCACCGGCACCTACGCCTTCACACTCGCAACGGGTAGCGCGACGACCAGCATGGGCGTCGGCCATGACTACTACTGCGCGTATGACAGCTGCACCGGTTTCGTGTACTGGGGCTGGGACGTTGGTCTCGCCACCGAAACGAACTGGTTCTTTGATCCGCTCGGAGCGGGCTACATCTTGGCCACCGGCCAGGTCGTGAATGAGGCGGACTTCCTGTCCGTCCGCAACACGGCTACCACCGCTGGCTTCATGGATCTGGACAACGTTGCGTTCTACGCATACGACTGCCCGGCTCCAGGCGCCGCTGCACTGCTCGGCCTCGCTGGCCTCGCTGGCCGTCGTCGTCGCGCCTGAGTTACTTAGGACTCAGACACTCACTGATACTGTCACCTCAGAGAGCCCTCCGATTCGTCGGGGGGCTCTCTTCTTTTTTGCCATGGGTGCGAGCTTCGTGAACGAGGTGCTATCAGTCGCAGAGAAAACGCTCTGCGGAAAAGGTGGCACCAGTCGCTCAGACAACGCTCCGGGGCTCGCAGACTCGCCCCTGCGCTAAACTCGCTTTGTGGTGCCACCTTTTCCGCGACGCGGGATAGCGAACCCGCTTGGTGATAGCGCCTTGCCCGCTGCGTTCGATCCAGCCAAAACAGAAGAATCGCTTGGCTGCATCGCAATATGCTTCATTCTGCAGGGAGTAAGGGTTAAACTGGCAAAGCAAACTTGTTCCGTTCCCCTAAGTACCTGAACAATTCGCTACTCCGGAGCGTGCCGCATGAAGATTTCCCTTTCGCTTTTTTCGGTCGGCATGATTGCTGCTGCTGCCTCTGCCGGCAGCACAGATTTCTTTGATCACTCCGGTGTCGGTCTGCAGATGGGCACCCGCAGCGCTCGTAGCGAGGCCGTCACCTCCCTCTTCTCAGCGGACTTCAACAGCTACACCACTGGCGTTGTCTGCACCGATCGGACCGGTGGCACCATGGGCCAGGACAACTGGTGGCAGTTTAGTTCCGGCACCTACAACGCGTTCGCCATCTCGGCTGCCACTTCTGGCAACAAGAATTTGCGAGCCAGCTGGGGGACGTCCGGCACGAGTTCTGCATCTACAAACTGGCTTTGGCAGGACAATGCCGGCGGCGGTTACGCTCCGATCACGGGTTTCAACGGGGGCTTCGAGGCAGATTTCAACCTGACCCGCTTCTCCAACACCTTGTCGACCAAGAAGGGTCAGACCCAGTTTCGCACCTACGATGTGACTGTTACTCAGACCGCCACTGGTTTCATCTTTGACAACTACGCGACTGGAACTCAACCCTCCATCCGCGGACTTGCCTACCTGAACACCGGCACTGCTGCGACCACCGGCACTTACGCTTTCACACTCGCAACGGGTAGCGCCACGACCAGCATGGGCGTCGGCCATGACTACTACTGCGCGTATGAACGCTGGACCGGCTTCATCTACTGGGGCTGGGACGTTGGTCTGAGTACCGAGCAGGGCTTCTTTTTTGATCCTCAATCGAACGGATACATCCTCACCGACCAGATCATCAATGAGGCTGACTTCCTGTCCGTCCGCAACACGGCCACCTCCGCTGGCTTCATGGACATCGACAATGTTGGGTTCTTCGCATACGACGACATCCCCGCTCCAGGCGCCGCTGCTCTCCTCGGCTTGGCCGGTCTTGCCGGTCGCCGTCGACGCGCCTGATTCGTCGTTGACGGATGGGTCGTGGCGGACTACCCTGCGGAACTCAAGACTGCGGGGTAGAGCAGCCTGGTAGCTCGTCGGGCTCATAACCCGGAGGTCACTGGTTCAAATCCAGTCCCCGCTATTCGGATCTGGTCCAGGAAACTGGCCGATCCCAAGTTGAATGCGAATGCCTCGGCAAGAGCCGGGGCGTTTGTGTTTTTACAGCACTTTGCCGCGTGCCTCAACTCAAGGCTGGAGTTGGGACATCACAGGCGGGGATGGTCTGATTCGCGATAATCAGGCCATGCTCCTCCCCCTTGCCATCCTCGCGGTGCTGCTGATCCTTAATGGATTCTTTGCCATGGCCGAGCTGGCCATGATGACCTCGCGCCAGAGCCGCCTGCAACTGGCCGCCGCCAAGGGCAGCAGCGGCGCGGCCACCGCCCTGTCGCTTTCCCGGGAACCCACCCGCTTCCTTTCGACGGTGCAAGTCGGCATCACGCTCATCGGCATTCTCTCAGGCGCCTTTGGCGAAAGGGCGTTGTCGGGCGAACTTCAAATGCAGGTTGCGCGGGTTTCATGGCTCGCCGGCTACAGCGAGCCGATCTCGCTGGTGATCGTCGTCCTGGTCATCACCTATTTCTCGCTGGTGGTGGGCGAGCTGGTTCCCAAGCGCCTGGCCCTGGCCCATCCCGAGGCGATCGCTTCCTTCATCGCCAAGCCGCTCAATCTGCTCTCCAAGGTCGCGGCGTGGCCTGTCAGGGTGCTGACGCTCTCCACCGACGCGCTGCTCAAGGTTCTGCGGGTCAAGCAACGGGGTGACGACGATGTGTCGGAGGACGATGTGAAGGCGCTGGTGGCGCGGGCGGCGAGCACCGGCATCTTTGATCCCCTGGAGCACAAGCTCTTCCAGCGCGTTTTCCGCGTCGGCGACCTCACCGTCGAGTCGCTGATGGTCCCCCGCTCGGACATTGTCTGGATCGATGAGGACGAGCCGATCGCCGATGTCCGCGTGCTGGTGGGCACCAGCCCGCATTCTCACTTTCCGGTGTGCCGCCGCAAAATCGACCAGTTGATCGGGGTGATTCACATCAAGGACTTGATCACCTACGGCCTCCTGGCGGGGACGGACTTCAAGGTCGGCGTGGTGGCGCAGCAGCCCATGTTCATTCCCGGGACCATGCCCGCGCTCAATCTGCTGGACCAGTTCCAGCGCACCAAGACCCATGTGGCGTTCGTCGTCGATGAGTACGGCGGAACGCAGGGGCTCATCACGCTCAATGACGTCGTGCGCGCTGTGGTCGGCGACATTCCCCATCGAACCGAGGAGCCCGGGCCTGCGGGACAGCGCCGCGGCGATGGGTCATGGCTGCTCGACGGGTCGCTCCCATTGCATGAGATGGCGATCCTCTTGAATATCGCCCCCGAAGCCATGGCTGAATTCCCGGGCGTGAACACCGTCGCGGGCCTGGCCCTTGCTCAGCTGGGGCACATCCCCGTGCCCGGCGAGAAGGCGGTGTGGCGCGGATTCATGCTGGAAGTCGTGGACATGGACGGCACGCGCATCGACAAGGTGCTGGCGATGCCGCTCAAAGCGTAAGGCGCAGGTCGAAGGTCATGATTGGAACGAGTGTAACGAACGGTCAATTCAGCTTTGCGGCCTTGGCCTGCTCCTCGGTGAGCGCCGCGCGAAGGCGTCGCAAGGCGCTGGCGTTGAGCTCCTCGCGGTCGTAGCTGGCGTCGCCGCGCATGCGCTCGGTCACCTGCATCGCGCGGGCCTCCTTGACGCCGTCTTCCGCTTTCTTGCTGGAGGACGGTCCTTGCATCATGCGGGCAATCCCCGCATCGCTCTTGTCCGTGTGCTCGATGGATCGCTCGATGAGCGTGTCGCAGCGGAGACGGTAATCGTCCATGAGTGCGTTCACTGCCTTCAGTTGCGCTGGTGAAATCGACGGCAGCGCCGTTACGCGTTCGACGGCCTGATTCACCTTCTCCTGCGTCTTGAACACCTCGGGATGCGTCTGCTGGCGCACGGCGCGGCGGAACAACTTCGCGTCGGGCTCGCCGAGCGCGGCAGCCACCGTATCCACGCCATTCATTTGCGTCTGCTCGACGTGCTTCCAGGCCTCGGTGATCGGCTTGCGAAGCTTCTCGATTTCCGCGGCCCCCGTGGAATCGACGTTCATCGACATGGACACCTTTCCGGCGCCATCGTCGCTTGAAATGATGTTCATGTGGGACCGCTGAGCGAGGTTGAAATCCGCGATTCGATCGGGGAATGGAGCCAGTTCCTGCTGCATCTGCTGGCACCAGGCGTCGATCGAGGGCATGGCTCTCGCGCGCGCTTCGGGCGAAAGCGCGTCAGCCGCCTTGTAGAGGTCCACGCGGCCCCAGCGCGACATCATCATGTCGGGCATCGGCATGGCGGAGCTCCGCGTCGAGGCGAACACTCGCTCCAGCGCGCGGCGGCCGCGCTCGCGGTCCACGAGCACGGGATCGATCCCCTGCACGCCGGTCTTCATGTCGTCGAACCACGCGTCCTCCAACGCGGACAGCGCCGCCACGCGCTCACCCTGCTGCTTCTGGTACGTGGCGAGATCCTCGCCGACCATGATGGGAAAGCCGCCCGCCGGTGCACCCTTGAGCCACTCGGAGTTGTTCTGCAGCAGGTCGGTGGCCAGCGCATCCCAGACGGCGCGCTTCGCGTCGGGCACGGCCAGTCGCACCCGCAGGCCCTCGATCTCCTGGCGGTTCAAGGGCCGCATCTGAATCATGCCGCCATGAAAACTTCCGGCCATCGTGTCGGGTCCGTTGTTCTCCTCGATGGATTGGGCGACGGCGGACGCGATCGCATCGCCGATTTTTTCGCTCATTTGCGGGGGGATTTTCACTTCGGGATTCCCTTCGACCTGGAGCTCGGGCGGCGTCGAATCCCTCCGGATCGCGACGGAGCCGGGCTGGCTGCTTTCGTCGACCACCATCTGCACATTCATCGTGCGGATCGAGGTTCCTTCCATCATTTCGCCGCCCCCACCGTCGCCGCGCATGACGAACATGCTGTGCGAGGCCTGGACGCCGGCGCCGGCTTCGGCGCCGCCGACGACGTCAACGCTCGAGAACATCATCGCGCCGCCCTCGCCTCCGGACAATTCGCCCAGGTCGCCAAGGTCGCCAAGGTCGATCGGCCCGTCGTCGAGGCTGTTGAAACTGATCATCATTCCCGACGAGGGCTCCGCAAGATCCGGCATGTTGGCGGCCTGAGCGATGTCGGCAAGGCTGGATTCATTCAGCTGCGCGTACTTGGACTCGAGTTCCGCCATCGCCTCCGGCGCGACCTTGTCTCCCGTGAGGGTGTCCAGCGCCGCCTCCTCGAGGGCCTCCCGCTGCTTCTGCCACTGACTGATCTTGTCGAAAGCTTCCTTGTACTTCTCCGGAGCCTGCTCATCGCCGAGGCGGTTGCGCAACGACTCCGGTGTCTTCATGGCGAACGTTCCCCACGACGAACCCGAGGAGAGCGCTTGGCGGCGGAAGGAGCCGGCGTATTTTTGTCCGGCCTCTGCGGGCAGCAAGGCGGCGATGTCCAGCACCGCGGCCCGCTCGCCGGCGAGCACTTTGCGACGAAGATCCTTCTCGCGGTCGGCGCCCTTGTCGTCCAGGCTCGCCACAGCCAGGCGCTCGATGAGCGGCGTGGCGGATCGCTCCCACTCCGACAGGCGCTGGTCGATCGCAGCGGCCTTCTCGGCGGGCAGATCCTTCAGCGCGGGAGTCTTGGGCAGATTCACGGGCACGCCGCGCACCGCGGAGCCGGCACGCTTGCGGGCGCGGGTCGACGCGATGCGGTCCAGTTTCGCCTTCTGATCCTCGTCCAGCTTCGCCGTGCGCATGGCGTCGAACATCGAGCCCTCGATCCGGCTGACCGCGTCGTAGGTCCGGGCCGCGGAGGCTCGCCACGCAGCGTCCGCCGTCGCGTCGCCCTCCGCCGCGTCGCGCTTCGACTGCGCGGGGCGCACCGACTGGTCGCGCAGCTGCTCCCACTGGTCGACGTAGGCATCGAAGGCCTGCTCGAATTTCACCCGCTCCGCGTCCGCGGGCGCGATCTCCTTCATCCAATTGCCCAGATCACGGCTGCGCAGCGGCCGGGGAATCTCCGGCGCGCGCCGGGTCGGCGGCGCGTCCCCCGCATCGGGCGCGGAGGAGATCGCACTCCGGCAAAGCAATACCGTCAGAAGGCAGGCCACGGCGATCGCGAAGCGACGGTCGCCACCGATGAAGAATGGTCGTCTGTGCATGGCAAAAGTCTAACCCTATGCGCGACGAAATTGAATGCTCGCTCGGTGAAGCGGCCATTTTCTCGATTGATGATTTATGCAAAAAAATTTCCAGATTTCGAAAATTTGCAAAATTGTCCTGCCGTCTGCGTCGATCGAATCCGCCAACTCACGGCTTGGCGGCGGCCCGCGCGACCGGTGCGACCTTGGTCCCCTCGGGAAGCTGCCGTGACATGTTGGTCGCCACCCGGGTTCCCACCGGCGCCCCAGAGCGCACCTCGACCATGGTGCCGTTGTCGCGCCCAAGGGTCACGGGCAGATAGTGCAGCGTGTCCTGCGCGTCGATGACCGGCAGGGTTTGCTTGCCTTCGCGGATGACGATGACCTCGCCGGGCACCAGCGACGCATCGACGGTCGAAGGCACGACCACGGCGGCCTCGGCGAACATTCCCGGCATGAGCGCGTGGTCCGCGTTGGGGATCCTCGCCTCCACCTGCAGCGTGCGCGTAGTGCGGTCGAGTTCCGGCGCCATGCGGGTGATCTTGGTCGTGAAGCGACGGTCGGGTATCTCCTTGACCGTGACCTCCACCGGCTGGCCGACATGCATGTTCACCGAGACGGACTGCGGAACATTGATCATGGCGCGGATCTCCTCGCGGTTGGTCACCCGGAAGATCGGCACGGCGTTGTCGGTCTTGTCGGCCACGATGAGCGCACCCGCGTCGAACCCCCGCGCCGTCACTTCGCCGTCGAAGGGCGCCACGATCCGGGCCAGCGACTTCAGCGCCGCCAGCCGGTGCCCGTCCGCCTCGACGGCGGCCAGGTCCGCGCGCGCCGCCGCCAGATTCGCCTTGTCGGTGCGCGAATTCGCGGAGGCCTCGTCCAGCGACTGCTTGCTCACGGCGCGCTCGTCGCCAACGCTGCGCAGCCGCTCCAGACTCGCGTGCGAGAGGTCCACCCGCGCCTGCGCTAGGTCGATCTTCGCCTGGGCCACGTCGCGCGCCGAGATGTTCTGCTCGATCTGCCGATCGAGCAGCGGCGTCTGGATCTCGACCAGGAGCTGGTCCTTCTTCACCACATCACCCATGTCCACCAGCATCGGACCCAGATAGCCGCCGACCTGCGCATAGAGCGAAGTCGCCTGCAGGGCGTCCAGTCGGGCCGGCACGACCACGCGAGCGGACGCGGGCAATGCGGCGGCCTCCACGAAGACCACCCGCGGAAGTTCATCGTTGCGCGCCGCGGCCGATTCGGCGAGTGCCCGGGTGCGGCTCAGCGCGGGCAGGACACCGAACACAATCACAGCGGCCACGACCGCGAGCAGGGCCAATCCAAGCACGATCGGCACGGAGCGACTGCGACGGCGGGCGGCGGCGTCCTTGTGATGTGCGGGCTCGGAATTCATGCGGGGACCTCCTCAAGGGTGTTCGGACGCGGCGGCGTGCGCCGCAGCATGGAATAGATGACGGGCACGACCAGCAGGGTGACCACGGTGGCGACCAGGAGCCCGCCAATCACGGCCCGGCCCAGCGGCGCGTTCTGCTCGCCGCCCTCGCCCAGGCCCAGTGACATCGGGACCATTCCGATCATCATCGCCGCGGCGGTCATGAGCACCGGGCGCAGGCGCGTGGTCGCGGCGTTGAAGGCGGCGGTGCGCGCGTCGTCGCCCTCGCCACGCCGGTCGTTGGCGAAGGTGACAACCAGGATCGAGTTGGAGGTGGCGACGCCGACGCACATGATCGCACCCATGAGCGACGGAACGCTGAAGGAGGTCTGCGTGCAGAGCAGCATGAAGACCACCCCCGCCAGCGCTCCGGGCACCGCGAAGATGATGATGAACGGGTCGAGCCAGCTCTGGAAGTTGACCACCATCAGGAAATAGACCAGCAGGATGGCCGCAGCGAGTCCCAGGGCGAGGCCGGTAAAGCTGGTGCGCATCGAGTCGTACTGGCCGCGCATCACCACGGTGGTGCCGCGCGGCGCGTCCTTCTGGACCTCGTTCACAATGGCCTGCACCTTGCGGCCGACCGAGCCGAGATCCGCGCCTGCGGCGGAGACCAGGACATCGAAGACCGGCTGCACGTTGTAGTGGCTGATCGCCACCGGCGCCTGGGTGCGCTCGACCGTGGCCACATTCTGGAGTTGGTGGCTCTCGCCCGCGCCGGCGGTCAGCAGCGGCGTGGAGGCGAGCTCGTCGAGGTCGGCGATCATCGCCATCGGCGTCTGCACGGTGATGGAGTAGTTCACCCCGTTCCTGGGATTGAGCCAGTAGTTGGGAGCGACCTGCGCGGTGCCGCTGAGCGAAGTCAGCATGTTGCCGGCGACGTCGCGCTGCGTCATGCCCAGCTGGAGGGCGCGGGTGCGGTCGACGACCACCTTCAGCTCCGGTGCGAAGGGAACCTGCTGAAGATGCACGTCGGCCGCGCCGGGAACGCGCGCCAACCGCTGCATCAGGTCCCGCGCCAGGCGCAGATTGTCCGGCCGCGAGGGCCCGGTCACCTGCACGTCGATCGGCGCCGCCATGCCGAAGTTCAGGATCTGGCTCACGATGTCGGCCGGCTGGAAGAAGAACTCGATGTCGGGAAATCGCTGCGGAAGCATCTCGCGCAGCAGGGCCGCGTACTCGTCGGCGCTGCGCGTGCGCGCGTCGGTCAGGCTGATCAGGATCTCGCCGTCGGCGGGCCCGGCGGTGGAGGAGTCGCTGAACGCAAGGTTGACGCCGCCCGAAGGCTGTCCGATCGAATCGATGATGAGGCGAAGCTCGTTCGCGGGAATGATCCTGCGAATTTCCTGGGCCACCTCCTGGAAACGCTGCTCGGTCTTCTCGATGCGCATGCCGGGCATGCACCGGGCATGCAGGCGCAACTGCCCCGTGTCGACGCTCGGGAAGAAATCCTGCCCCACCAGAAGCGCCCCGCCGACCGCGATCGCCAGCAGAAAGGCGAAGCCCGCGAGCGCGCTGCGGCGGTGATCCAGGGTCCAGTCGATGGCCTGGCGGTGCCACGAGGCCAGCGCCTCGAAGCGGCGGTTAAACGCGCGGTGCACCGCCCACACCGCGCCGCTTCCGCCTTCGTGCCCGCCCGCCGCGTAGATCGCCTGCTCCGGCCCAAGCAGGTAACGGGCCAGCGTGGGCACCAGCGTGCGGCTGAGCACATAGCTGGCGAGCATCGCGAAGACCACGGCCATCGCCAGCGGCACAAAGAGGAACTTGGCCGCTCCGCTGATCAGGAAGACCGGCACGAAGACGATGCAGATGCACAGCGTGGCCACGAACGCCGGCACGGCAATCTGCTGCGCGCCATCCAGGATCGCCCGCACCAGCGGCTTGCGCATGCCCAAATTGCGGTGGATGTTCTCGATCTCGACCGTCGCGTCGTCGACCAGGATGCCCACCGCGAGGCCGAGGCCGCCGAGGGTCATGGTGTTGAGCGTCTGCCCCAGGGCCCACAGGCAGATGATGGAGACGAGCATGGACAGCGGGATGCTGATGGCAATCACCACCGTCGAGCGCCACGAACCGAGGAAGAGGAGGATCATCAGTCCGGTCAGCACCGCGGCGAGGACCGCCTCGTACATCACCGCGTCGATCGCGGCGCGCACGAAGAGCGACTGGTCGACCAGCGGCGTCACATCCAGCCCCGGAGGCAGCGTGGCCAGGATGGCCGGCAGCGCGTCCTTCACGCGCTGCACGATCTCCAGCGTCGAGTACCCGGTGGACTTCAGGATCGTCAGCAGGGCGCTGCGCGCCCCGTCCACATGCACGATGCTGGTCTGCGTCGTGAAGCCGTCGCGCACCTGGGCGACATCGCGCATGTAGATCGTCTTGTCGCCGACCTGCTTGATGGGCAGGTCGTTGAGCTCCTCGAGGATGTCGGGGCTGCTGTTGGGACGGACCGTGTACTCGGTGTTGCCGAAGCGCACGTTTCCCGCGGGCAGGATCACGTTCTGGGCATTCATCGCCAGGCTGACCTCGCCGGGGGAGATGCCGCGGGCCAGCAGCAGCTCGGGGTCGAGGTCGACCATGATCTGGCGCGGCTTGCCGCCGATGGGCAGCGGCACCTGCGCCCCCTGCACGGTGGCCAGGCGGGTGCGGATGAAATTCAGCCCGATGTCGTAGACCGCCTGCTCGCCGAGCGTGTCGCTGCGCATGGCCATCTGCAAAATGGGCACGTTGCTGGCGGAGTAGCGGATCACCAGCGGCGGCGTGGTGCCCGGTGGCATGATCCGCAGCAGCGTCTGGTTGATCGCGGTGATCTGGGCCACGGCGGCCTCGATCTTGGTGCCGGGCTGGAAGTAGACGCGAATGACCGCGGCCCCGGAGAGCGAGGTGCTCTCGATGTGCTCGATGCCGTTGACGGTGGTGGTCATGGCGCGCTCACTGATGGTGACCATGCGGCGCTCCATCTCCTCCGGGCTGATCCCGCCGTAGGACCAGATCACGCTGACCACCGGGATGTCGACCTCGGGGAAGATGTCGGTGGGCATGCGCAGGATCGCGACCAGCCCCAGCAGCAGCACCACCAGCGCGGCGACCACGAAGGTGTAGGGGCGTCGAAGGGCGAGTCGGACAATCCACATGGGCGAGGGGTCTCGGAGCGTGTTGATGGTGCGCCGACCCAACGGCCGGCGCGGTTGCTTTGCTTACATCGTAAGGTTACACTGTAAGCCATGCCCCTCCACGGATCAACCCGATCGATTCGAAAATCCCGATCCCCCTCCCGTCCTCCCGCGCGGACCCGCGGGGGCGGCGGGAAGCCGCCGAAGCGCCCGACGCTGAGCCCCCAGCGGGTCGTGGCAGCCGCGGTTCACATCGCCGACGAGCACGGCGTGGAGCGCGTGTCGATGCGGACCCTCGCCGCCGAGCTGGGCATCGAGGCGATGTCGCTCTACTCGCATGTTCCAAGCAAGGACGTGCTGCTGGGGTTGATGGCGGCGCAGGTCGTCGAAACCGTCCCCTTCCCCTCGCGCCGGCTGGCCCCGCGTCAGCGCCTGAGGCTCCTGGCCATCCATCTGCGCGCCGCGGCCCGAGAGCATCCCAACGTCTTCCCCCTGTTCGTGCTCAAGCCCCTGCAGATGAAGGCCTCGGCGCGGCTGACCGAGATCGCCCTGCAGGCTTTCCTCGACGCGGGCACGACCGATCTCTGCGCCATCCGCAAGCAGCGCGTCTTCCTGAGCTTTGTGCGCGGCTATCTGCTGTGGGAGATCGGCGGCTTCACCGCCGGGCGATGGCGGGCCAGTGACTCCACGCTTCTGCCGGCATCCATCGCCGAGTTCGAAGCCCTGGATCCGGCGCTCTTTCCGGAATGCAAGCGTCTCGCTGGCACCTTCTACAAGATCTCGCCCAACCAGGCGTTCGAGGAGGGATTGGAATCGATCCTCTCGTCGCTGCTTCCCCCCGCCCCGAAATTGGGACGCCCCCGCCGATGAAAAGTGAAGGCGCACCAGCTCCGCGACCGGCACCCGCGCGATGCTTCGCGCGCATGATCGCCGGCACCGCGATTTTCCTCGCCGCAGGATGCATGGTCGGTCCGGACTTCGAGGCGCCGAAGACCACGGAAGAGAAGACATGGGCGGGTCTGAGTCCGGCGGTGACCGATGCAGCACTCACGAACAAGCCCGTGGCGGGCGAGGCCGACATCTCCCAGTGGTGGACGAACTTCAACGATCCGATCCTGACGTCGCTCATCGAGCGGGCCGACGCCGACAACCAGACGCTCGCCTCGGCCGAGGCCCGCATCCGCGCAGCGCGGGCGCGGCGCGCGATCGCCATCGGCGGCCTCTTCCCCGTGGTCGACGCCTTTGGCACCGCGGCCCATTCGCCGAACTTCACCAGCACGACGCAGCCCTATTCGCCCGGCACCGACCTCTTCGCCGCCGGCTTCGACGCCTCGTGGGAGCTGGACATCTTTGGCCGCATCCGCCGCCGCATCGAGTCGACCGAGGCCGAGCTCAACGCGGCGATTTACGAGATGCGCGACGTGCGCGTCACGCTGGCCGCGGAGGTGGCCACCAGCTACTCGCTGCTCCGCACCGCGCAGGAGCAACTGCGCATTCTCCGCAGCAATCTGGCCACCCAGGATGACGCGCTGAAGCTGACGACCAAGCTGTACGAGGCGGGCATCACCGGCCTGCTCGACGTCTCCAACGCGCGGGCGCAGGTCGAGCAGACGCGCAGCCGCATTCCCATTTTCGAGAGCCTGGTGCGCGAGTCGATCTACACGCTGGATGTGCTGATCGGGAAGGATCCGCGAACGCTGCTGGCGGAACTCGAGCCCAGCGGGCCGATGCTGACCGTGCCGAAGGAAATTCCCGTCGGCCTTCCATCCGACCTGCTGAAGCGTCGGCCGGACATCCGCCGCGCCGAGTCCCAGCTGCACGCGGCCACGGCCCGCATCGGCATCGCGGTCGCGGACCAGTTCCCCACCGTCTCGCTCACCGGCGCGCTGGGCACGCAGAGCACCAATGGATACAACATGGTCAGCCTCGCCACGACCTATTGGAGCGTCGGCGCCAACGCGACCTGGACGATTTTCGACGGCGGTCGCCTGCAGGCGAACGTCCTGCTGCAGAAGGCGCTGACCGACGCCGCGATCGCCGACTACCGGCAGCAGGTGCTGGTGGCCTTCCGCGATGTCGAGGTCGCCCTGGTAAATTTCTCGCAGGAACAGTCGCGGCGCGACTCGCTGAGGCATTCCACCGAGGCCTTCACCGAGGCGGTCAGCCTGGCCACCGAGCTCTACAAGGCAGGACGAACGGACTTCCTGAATGTGCTGGCGGCGCAGCGATCCATGCTGGACACGCAGGAGGCCCTGGCCCAGAGCGAGCGGGCGATCGCCGACGACCTGATCGCGCTGTACAAGGCCCTGGGCGGCGGATGGGGCAAGGATTCGTCGAACGATTCCGCGACGGAAGAGGCTCCCCTGCAAATTACTGCAAATTCCCCGAAGAATTAATGGTCGCGGGCGATACACGGATTAGACTGGGATGATGAAACTTGCTGCCGCCCTGCTCCCCTTTCTGCTCGCGGTCGCAATCGCCTCCGCGCAGCTGCAGCGGCCCCCGCAGGACGAAGTCATCTACCAAATCATGCCGATCGCCTGGTGCGACTCCAACAATGACTTCACCGGCGGAGTGAACACCCGCTTCGGAGACTTCGGCGGGCTGGCCTCAAACACATCGCTCGACTACCTGCAGTACCTCGGCGTGACCATGGTCTATCTGCAGCCGATCTTTCCCTCGGCGGCCTACCACGGCTACCAGCACGGCCCCGCCGACACCCTGAACTCGCGCTTCGGCACTGAGGCACAGTTCCTGGATTTCGTGCAGAAGGCGCACGCCCGAGGAATCAAGGTGATCCTGGATTTCGTCGCCTACGGCATCAGCCAGAACTCCACGTACTTCCAGTCGGCCTACTTGAATCCGCTCAGTCAATGGTCCAGCTGGCTCGCCTTCACGAACTCCGGAAATTCAAGCTACGTCGGCTCCTACTACAACACCTGGAACGGCGCCGGCGTCGGCTTCATCCATTGGAACCTGAACAACGCCTCGGCGGTGACCACGGTGACCAACTACGCGAAGCATTGGCTCGACCCCAACGGCGACGGCAACACCAGCGACGGCGTGGATGGATTCCGCCTGGATCACGCATGGGCCAGCGGCGGCGAGGGTTGGGGAGCGAACATTTCCTTCTGGGAAACCTGGTGCAGCTCTCTGCGGACCATCCGGCCGGACGTTTTCATCTTCTGCGAGCCCTCCGACTGGGGCAACTACGGCACGGATTTGCTGACGCCCGGCGCATTCGACGCGGTGATCACCAAGCCCTTCGAGTTCGCGGCGCGCTCGGCGGTGATGAACAAGAGCGCCTCGGGGCTCTACTCCAGCGTGGCAACCACGGTCGCGGCGATACCCGCCGGCAAGTTCGCCGTGCCCCAGACCAGCGACCATGACTCCAACCGGCTCGCGTCGGACTTTGGCGGCAGCACCAGCAGCAACAACGCCCGGATGAAGGTGGCCGCCGCCCTCCTGCTGACCCAGCCCGGGGTTCCCAACATCTACTACGGGGACGAGCTCGGCATGAAGGGCGCGAAGGCGAATGTGGGCAGCGACGCCAACGACATCCCAATGCGCGAGCCCTTCAAGTGGAAGGCGGTGGCCGGGGCGCCCATGACCAATTACGCCGCAGTGAGCCTGTCGCCGCAACCGCCAACCTACGCGGCCAACAACGACGGCCGCAGCGTGGATGAGCAGAAGGGCGTCGCCGGATCGCTGCTGGAGACCTACCGCTCGCTCATTGCGGCGCGCAAGGGTTCGATCGCGCTGCGGCGCGGCGGATACACGCCCGTCGCCTGCTCGCTGGACGGCGTCTATGCCTTCGTGCGCAGCGACGCCGCCGAGACGGTGCTGGTCGCCATCAACCTGGATTCCGCAACCGCCAACGGGACGCTCAACATGTCGAGCTTCACCGTCCCGACGGCGGGCACCATTCCCGTGGACATCCAGACCAGCGGCACGCTGACCGCAATCACCACCGCGAATAAGGGCGCCTACCCGATCCAGCTTGCCGCTCGTTCGTGGTTCATCGCCCGGGCCGCACTGACGCCGCCGCAGGACATCGCCCACGCGGACATCGACGGGCGAAATCTGCCCTCGGACGCCGGCGATGAAAATCTGATCGCAACCCAGTCGTGCCTCTCTTCGCTGGGCGACAATGCGGGCGAGCTCGATCAGCTCTTCGCCCGGCGCGATGGCGACGCCCTGCGGGTCTCGATCAGCGGAAACCTGCCTTCCGATGGCACGCCGCTGGCGCTTTTCATCGATGTCGATCCGGGTTCCGGCCTCGGCCAGTCAACACTGGCGACCGGCGCTCTTGGCGCACCGCCACAAGGTCTGGCGCTGCTTGACGGGCTCGACTTCGACACGGGATTCGCACCCGACACGATGTACTTCATCAACACGGTTGGCTCGACCCTGTGGGTCGACCATGTCGATTTGCCGGACGGCGCCCTCGCGATCAAGGACTATCGCGGATCCGTCGGAGTCAACACCGGCCACGGCGTGCTCGCGGGCGGCGTCAATCCCAACAACATTGAGGTCGCCCTGGACAACAGCAACACGGCAGGCATCACGGCGGGCTCGGTCACGTCGGCGGCGTCCGCGACCAAGGGCATGGAGCTGCGCATTCCACTTGCGGAGCTCGGCCTCGCGTCTGATTTCAACGGATTCATCGCGCTCTCGGCGTGCCTGGAGCGGGCGGACGGCACGATCACCAACCAATGGCTGCCCGGTCTCGCGGGAGGCTCGGGCGAATTGGGCGTGGCACCGGACCTGCGCAATGTGTCCGGTCTTCAGCATGCGCTCGTGTCGATGGGCCGGTTCGGCGACCTCGACGGCAACGGCAATGTCGATGGCGGCGATCTGGGCTTGATCTTGCTGGACTTCGGCCCATGCCCGGGCTGCGTGACCGATCTCGACCGGAGCGGTTCGGTCGACGGCGGAGATGTCGGGCTGGTGCTGCTGAACTTCGACTGACGCGCCGAATTTCATCGACTTCCGTAAACTGTCCCTCATCGATCCGCCATCACGCGGATGAAGAAAGGTCCGAATGAAGCTTCTCATTCTCGGCGGCACCTCGTTCCTCGGCCCCGCACTGGTCGAAAGCGCCACGGCGCGCGGCTGGACCGTGACGCTCTTCAACCGCGGCAAGACCAACCCCGGCCTCTTCAAGGACAAGGACATCGAGCAGATCCACGGCGACCGCGACCCGAACAAGGCGCCGGGCCTGGAGCCGCTGGCCGCCGCGATCAAGGGCGGCCGCACCTGGGACGCAGTGATCGACACCAGCGCCTATGTGCCGCGCATCACGACAGCCAGCGCCGAGCTGCTAAAGCCCGCCGCGCGGCAATATGTGCTGGTAACCACGGTGAATGTCTACGCCGAACCGCTGCCGGTGCACGCGGATGAGTCTGCTCCGCTTGCTCCGGAGCCCGCGGTGATCGACGAGAAGGTTTCGAACGAATCCTACGGACCCCTCAAGGCGGCCTGCGAGCGGGCGCTGACGAAGGTCTACGGCGACCGCGCCACCCTGCTTCGCCCCGGCCTCATCGTGGGCCCCGGCGATCCCACCGACCGCTTCACCTACTGGCCGGCGCGGCTGCAGCGCGGCGGCGAGGTGCTGATCCCCAAGTCGAGCAATCCCTGGGCGAGCGAGGCATCGTTCATCGATGTGCGCGACCTGGCGGACTTTGCCTGCGTCTGCGCCGAGAAGGGCCACGGCGGCGCCTACAACTGCATGGGACCGGACGGGCCGCTCACCTTTGACGGGTTGATCTTCGGGTGTCGCGCCGCCTTCGGGAACAATGTTTCGTATGTGCCCGCCGATGAGGAGTGGCTGCTCGAGCAGAAAGTGCAGCCGTGGATGGGTTTCCCTCTGTGGATCCCAGCGTCGATGGCCGAAGAGGCGAGGATGGGCGGCATGAATCGGCGCAAGGCGATCGAGCATGGGATGAAGTTCCGGCCGCTGGCGCAGACCTCGCGAGACACCGCGGAGTGGTTTGCCAAGACCAAGCCGGATTTTGATTTCGGCGCCAAGCCGGGCGCGGCGGGCATCAGCCGTGCCCGCGAGAGTGAGCTGATCGCGGCGTGGAAGGCCCGCCCGAAGACCTGATCTAGGGCGATTTCGTGTTTTTTCGCGTGTTGTCAGCGCTATGAAGTTGAATAGCAGTCATTTTGAAGATCTATATGGATCGTTTTGAGATTCATGTCGAATAACCTCTCATGATGAGCTTCCTTAGGCCCCCCCTCTTCGCTCGCCTTCTGACCAAATTGATCATGGTTGCGTTCATTGCGTTCTCGCCCGTAGCGGTCGGACAGTCGGTGTCTGCATGGGGCTACACGGGGTACTCCAACATTGACAATCTCTCGTCGCTCACGTGGGTGGCTGGTGGGTATACCCACACCATCGCGCTCAGATCGAACGGCACCGTTGGATGCTGGGGGGACAACACCTACGGCCAATGCAATGTGCCCGCAAACTTGAGCACCGTCACGCAGGTGGCCGGAGGCTTTGCCCATACGGTCGCGCTCAAAGCAGACGGCACGGTGGCGTGCTGGGGGGACAACGCACAGGGCCAGTGCAATGTGCCCGCTGACTTGGGCACCGTCACGCAAGTGGCCTGTGGCAAGTACCACACCATTGCGATCAAGTTGGACGGCACGGTCGTGGCATGGGGGCGCAACCTTTACTTGCAGTGCAACGCCCCCGCGGGCTTGGGGACGGTCGTTCAGATCGCCGGAGGAAGCAACCACACAATCTCAGTCAGTTCAAACGGAACGGTCGCGTGCTGGGGGTTCAACTTTTATGGCCAGTGCAACATACCAGCCGATTTGGGCACAGCCACTCAAGTTGCCGCAGGGGAAGCGCACAGCATCGCGCTCAAATCGGACGGAACCGTTGCGTGCTGGGGGGACAACTCAAAGGGTCAATGCAATGTGCCTGCAGACCTGGGCACCGTCACGCAAGTGGCCGCAGGCGACTATCACAACGTCGCTCTCAAATCGAACGGTTCCGTCGTATGTTGGGGTCGCAACACTTCCGGCCAATGCAATGTGCCCGCTGGCTTGGGGAGTGTCATTCAAGTCGTTGGAGGTGGTTCCCACACCACGGCGCTCAAATCGAATGGAGTCTCCCAAAGTTGGGGGGCAAACAGCGTCGGTCAGTCCGATGTCCCCGCAGACTTGGGCACAGTCGCTCAAGTGGACGGGGGCTCGACCCACACCGTCGCGATCAAAGCAAACGGCGCTGTCACGTGCTGGGGATACAACAACTATGGCCAGTGCAATGTGCCGGCAAACCTGGGCACCGTCACGCAGGTGGCTGCAGGTGATAATCACAACATCGCTCTCAAATCCGATGGGACTGTGGCATGCTGGGGGCGCAACGATTATGGCCAGTGCAATGTGCCGGCAAACCTGGGCACCGTCACGCAGGTGGACGGAGGTTCGTTACACACAATCGCGCTGACATCGGACGGCACGGTGGCGTGCTGGGGGGACAACTCGCAGGGCCAGTGCAATGTGCCCGCAAACCTGGGCGGCGTCACGCAAGTGGCCGGGGGTTCTTCCCACACCATTGCACTCAAATCAAACGGCTCCGTGGTGTGCTGGGGTCGCAATGTCGACGGCCAGTGCAATGTGCCCGCAAATCTGGGCACGGCCGCGCAGGTGGCCGCAGGCGGTTCACACACCATGGTTCTCCAAACCGATGGCACCGTCGTGTGCTGGGGATACCAAGGCTCGGGACAGTGCATTGTGCCGGCAAACATAGGCACCGTCACGCAGGTGGCCGCGGGAAATAGCTACACGATGGCGCTTCGAGACAATGGAACTGTCGTTGTCTGGGGAAGCAACCTGTATAGCCAATGCGATATCCCCGCAGACTTGGGATCTGTCTCTCACATCGTTGGTGGGGTGAATCACGTCATCACACTCAAATTTACAGCTCAATGCCCTACCGATCTGGATGGCTCGGGCGAAGTGGATGGCGGCGATCTCGGGCTCGTGCTGCTTGACTTCGGTCCCTGCGACGGATGCCCGACCGACCTCGATGGCTCAGGCGAAGTGGACGGCGGCGATCTTGGACTCGTGCTGCTTGACTTCGGTCCGTGCCCGTAAATTGAATACCCTCCGTCTTCAGTGAATCAACCTGCTTCGGGCAACAAGCTGCCGGCGCTGACGCTTTCCTTCTGGATCATGAAGATCTGCGCCACCACGCTGGGCGAGACGGCGGGTGATCTGCTGTCGATGACGCTGAATGTCGGCTACGCGGTGAGCACCGTGATCCTGCTCTCGGTGTTTCTGGCCACACTCTTTGGCCAGCTCCGCGCCCGCTCCTATCTTCCGTTCCTCTACTGGTCGGTGATTCTTTCGACCAGCACCGCTGGCACGACGATGTCGGACTTCATGGACCGCACGCTGGGCCTGGGCTACGCCACCGGCAGCGCAATCCTGTTGGGCTTGCTCCTCGCGATCCTCGGTTGCTGGCGTCTGACGGAGAAGTCCCTCTCGGTGACCAACATCCGGTCCTTCCGCGTCGAAGTTCTCTACTGGATCACGATTCTCTTCTCGAACACGCTGGGCACCGCGCTGGGTGACTATCTCTCCGACGACTCGGGGCTGGGATTCGCAGGCGGGGCCACGCTGGTCGGCGGACTGATCGCGCTGGTGGTGCTGGCCTATTTCTTCACAAAGATTTCGCGGACGGCGCTGTTCTGGATTGCGTTCGTGCTGACGCGACCCTTCGGCGCCGAGATGGGCGATGTGCTCACCAAGGACACCGACAAAGGCGGCCTGGGATTCGGCACGATCGGATCGTCGGTAGTGCTCGCCGCGGTCCTGATCGCGGTGATTCTCTACACCATGCCAAAACAGAAGCGGCCGTCCGCTGCAAGTTGACGGCGGCACTGCCGCTGCATCACTCGGACGATGGCGAAGACGGACGAATCAGCCCGCGCGAGGTGGAACGCCCAGCGCCTTGCGCTTGCCGTCCACGAACTCCATGTGGTGATCCACGTGGTGCGAATAGATCTCCACCAGTTGCTGCAGCGAGACCCGGCCCCGCTGCGTGTGGATGCCGGTGCGGGCGAAGGCCTCGGCCGGCAGCGATTTCAGCCATCGCGCGGTGAAGTTGCGCAGCGCCTCGAAGAGGTTCAGCACCTCGGCGATGTCCTGCTTGTCGCTGGGCAGCTTGGCGATGAAAAGGTTCTCGTCGTAGGCGATGAGCAGCGGATCGTTCTCCGCGACCATTCGCCGCATTCGATGCGTGGAGGCGAGATCGCTGTCCAGAATGTGCACGACGACCTCCTGGATGCTCCAGGTGCCGGGGCCGATGCGCTTGTTCAGCTGCTCCTTGGTCAGCCCGGCGCAGGCGGCGCGCATCTTGGCGGAACCCGATTCATATTCGGCGATGGCTGCAAGTGGTGTCGACATGGAGATGCTCCCGGGGATTACTTCTTGCCGCCCGGAGCGGGCGCAGAAGGCGGAGCATTGGCGGGCGAAGTCGGAGGCTTGCGGTCCTCCTCTTCCTTCTTGAAGAGCTCGTGGCCCTCATCCTGTTCCTTTGAGAGTTTTTCGTAGAGAGACTTGGCGGTCTTGGAATCGTTGGCCAATACCGCCTGCTCCAGCGCGATCGCGACGTTCAGGGTCTCGATGAGCTCGGTGCGCATGGCCAACTGGTACTTTTCGGTGTCGTCGCCGAACTTCGCCTTGGCCTGCGGTGCCATGGGAGCAGTCCCGATCAGGCCCTTGGCCGCGACGAGCCCGGCTTGGATCAGCTGGATGCTTTCAAGATCCTGCTTCTTGCTCGAGGCGTCGAACTCGGATTCCTCCAGCCCCTTGAAGCCCCGGTTGGACTGCTTCATGGCGCCCTCCATGTCCTGGGGTCCCCCGCCGGCACCCCGCACGCGCGGCGCGGCGCGATTGCCCCGCATCTTCGCGAACTCGGCCTCCTGGGCCTTGGCGAAGGCCTCGACCTCGGGCTTGTCGATGAAGCCATCCTTGTTGGTGTCCATGATGGCGGCTTCCTCGCGCAACTGGGCCGGGAACTCCTCGGGGCTCAGCTTGCCGTCGCCGTTCTTGTCGTTCTGCATGATGCGCTTCACCATCTCCTCGGCGCTGGGCAATCCCGGGGGACGCCCGGTGGCGGGATCGATCGTCGGCACAACCGGGCGCTGCGTCGCGGGATCGAGCTCGGGCGTCATCGGCGGCTTCGGCGGCGGATTCGATGGCGGGCTCTTTGGCGGGGTCTGCGCCCAAGCGAAAGAGCAGAACAACAGTGCCGCGGACGATAGAAGGGCGATGTTTCTCATAAGGATTGAAATGTTAGCAACTGCTATTGCGGGCACGGACCCCATTCAAGCAGCATCAACCCCATATCTCCGCCGTCCACCATGCCGTCCTGGTTCAGATCCGCCGCTTCATTCGCGGGGTCGGAACCGTATTCCAGCAGCAGCAATCCGGCATCCGCGCCGTCGACGTCGTCATCCCCGTTCAGATCGGCGGAGCAAACATTCTCCCCTTCGATCTTGACATCCATGCTCCCTTGCAACACCAGCGCCGGTCCGGTGAAGGGATTCAGAATTTCTCCATTCACAAAGTCCGGGATCGTGCCGATGAACCAGCCCGGCAGCTGGGTGCTATGCCCGTTGACCACATTGAAGATCTGGCCGGGCGGAGGCGGCGGCGCGATGAAGCCTGCGCCCAGCTCGACGGAACAGTGAAGGGCGCTCGGTGCCACCAGGTTTTGAAGCATGGAAGTGGAGCCAATGATGTTCATGTCTCCCCCCGCCCGCCACTCGAATTCGTTGACCACCGTCCCGATGGAGCTCTTGCAGGAGAGGAAGTATTTCTTGACCGTGATCGTCGTCACAAAGACCCGGTGCGATCCTGGCGCCATCATGTCGTCGTCGGCCGAGGCGTCCACGCTCGTCCCCGGCTTCAGGATGACTTCCTGGGTGCCGTCCTCTGCCCACACAATCAGGTCGGAAAGTTTCACCTCGAAATCAAGGGAGTTGTGCAGTGTGATGACATCGGCCTGGACGGTTGAAGTCCCAATCAAGAAAAACACCAAACCCCATGCGGTTGAATTTTTCATGCCGAACCTCGTTGTTGCAGGAAAGGTCCTTGCGGATGCGCGGGCGCGAGCCCGACAAGCCCATCCGAAAACGGCAATTCCAAAACGCAATCCTAGCCTATTGTTGCGGGGCGACCAAATCCGCGGCCTTCACGCAGCGGAATCCGACATGGTTGCTGGCGGTGCGCACCTCGCCCTTGCCGCGCGTTCCGACCATGTAACGGGTGCAATACTGGTCAGTGCAGAGGAAGGAGCCGCCGCGATGCACACGCTTCTTCTCGCCGGGCTCCGCCGGGTCGTATGGCGTCTCGGGTCCCCTCGGATTGCGTGGCACTCCGCCGGCCAGCTTCAACCGGGCATAGGTGTCCGCGCGGTACCAGTCGCTGCACCACTCCCACACATTGCCCGCGACATCGAAGAGGCCATAGGCGTTGGGTGGATATTGACCGACCGGCGCGATGCCCTTGAAGCCATCCTCGCCGGTGTCGCCATCCTTCACGGGGAAAGTGCCCTGGTAAATGTTGGCGACGAACTTGCCGCCGGGCTTGAGCTCGTCGCCCCACGCATAGAGCTTGCCCGCCGCGCCGCCGCGGGCCGCGAACTCCCACTCCGCCTCCGTGGGCAGCCGCTTGCCCGCCCACTTCGCGTAGGCCTCCGCGTCTTCGTAGGCCACCTGCACCACGGGATATTTTTCGCGCCCCTTGATGTCGCTGTTCGCCCCCGTGGGATGGCGCCAGTCCGCGCCGGGGACATAGCTCCACCACTGGAAATAATCGTTCAGAGGTACGGGCTTCGGCGTGGGCGTAAAGACCGTGGAACCCGCGACGAGATTCTCGGGCGGCGCCGTGGGAAACTCCTCCTTGGTCGGCTTCTGCTCGGCCACGGTGACGTAGCCGGTGGCCTTGACGAATTGCTCGAACTGCTCGTTGGTCACCTCAGTCGCGTCCATCCAGAAGGCGTCGGCGTAGACGCGGTGCACGGGCAGCGAGTCGAGCGTGGTGCCCGGAAGGCAGCAGACCGATTCGCTTTTTGCGTCGCTGCCCATGGAGAATTCGCCGCCCGGAATCCACACCATGCCCTTGGGAGCCGGTGATGGCGCAGCGATCTTGCTTGGAATAGTTGCCTCGAAAGGCGAAGCCGGCGCGGGCACGGATTGATCGGCAGAGCCCGCGAGCCCGAGCACGCCGGCACATGCGGCGGCGAGTACAACCAAACTTCGAATCCTCATGCGAGCATCCTAGTTGGGTTGAACGGCGGTGGGCATTGGCAGGCCCTCGCGGATGCGCAGCGAAAAATTCGGATCCTGATCGGCCTTGTTCGCCGCATCGTTGACATGGCTCCTCGCCACGAGTTCCTCGTACGGCAGGCTGGTGTCGATCCGGTGATTGGCGTACATCTGCTCGGCCGCGTAGCCGCTGAACAATATCTTCCAGCTCATGTGCGCGGGTAGATTGACCGACTTCGCGTTCTCAAGGACGTTGGTGGCGCAATTGCTCGTCGCGGCATTGTAGAACTGCGGTTCCCGCGCCAGCTGGTTGGCGTGCTCCAAGTATCCGAGCAGAAGCTCCCTCGCCTGTTCCGGTGTGAAGGTCGAGCGGTACAGATAGACATCCTCATGGCGATAATTGGTGCGGAGCCGGATGACGTCGCGCTCGTCGGAGAAGATGTAGACCAGCTCGAACTGCCGGAAGAAGCCCTGGACGGTGGAATAGGACTCGGATTGCTGCATGCGGGCCTCGATGGAGACGGCCAGATACTGGTCCCCGTCAAATCCGAAGCTGACCATGGCGTGCGCGATTGCCGGCGAGCCCCAGTACACCAGCATGGCATCGACCGTGCGCAGCTTGGAGAGGTCGTAGGTGCGGGTTTCCCAGCGCGGCGCGAAATCCGTCTCCGTCTTGTAGTCGAAGTTGCGGACATTGTGGATGGTCACCCGATCGCCGACGATTTCCGCGGAAGGAAGGGAGGCGGTCTCCGGCCTCCAATCCCGGTTGTTGGAGGGCGTCCGCGAGAAGAACCAGAGCACCGCCATGGCGAACATGGCGAAGCAGGCGAGGGCGCCGTAGCGGCGCGGCCGGATGAAAATCACGCAGGCGAGGGCCGCCGCGGCATAGACCCCCGCCGGAATCGCCCGGGGACTTCCACCGGCCAGATCGGTGTAGTAGACGGCGAGCACAGCCCATCCCGTGGTGCCCAGAAGGAGCATCGCCAGAAAAAAATATCCGACCGCCCTTGCAAGGGACCTCGTGCGGCGGATTTTCGGGGGCTGGGACGCGCCAGGCGAGTCGTTGACGGAATGAAGCGGTGAGGTTGAAGTCATCGCGTTGAGATATAAACCCGGGATTCAGGCATCGCCATCATTCGGAATCCAGCTTCTTGATGATCTCCGGCGGCAGCTGGCCCGGATAGCCGTCCTCGACCATCCAGAACCCGTTCTTGTGCACTTGGAGAGGGCGGCCATATTCCGCACCCGGAGGCAGCTGGTAGCGCAAGAAAAGGATCAGGTCGGAGCTGACGGCGGGATTGGAGTGAAAGTAGTCGTGGCCGAAGGCGCCGGTGTTGGAGACGTGGGCGTCGATGATTTGCGTCGACTTGGAAGTGCGCAACAACTCGAGTTCCTGGGGCGTGAACATGTCAGCCTTGACCTCGCCAAGCCGGCTCAGTCCGCCGAAGAGCCAGCTCGACAGCCCCAAGGCCCCGTCCTTGGAATTGATGTACATGGCGAAGCGCTCGGGCACCTGTCCCAACCGCACCGTGATGAGTTTTTGCATGACGATGTCCAGATCAATGTCGGGGGCCGCCAGCACCAGCGTGCCGAGCTTCAGCAGCTCACGGGTGTTCCGTCCGCTGGCGCGGATCTCCATGTAAAGCTCCCTCAATGCGTTGATGGTCGTGTCCGTTCCACGGCTGTGGCAGATGATGTTGATCTTCTTCACATCCGGGTTCTTGGCGATCTTTAGCAGCATCTGCTTGAGGTGGAACACCGTGAATTCGCTGGACGCGCTGTCGTAGTTGTAGCCGCGCAGAATGCCCGAGCTGCCGGCGGGCCATGTGTAGGCGATGGGCACGCCCTGCCGCCCGAAGAAATGCCAGAGCTGGGCGATAGTCTCCACCCCGTCGTCGAAGGTGTTGTTGTAGCCGTGGATGAAGAGATACACCTCCTTGTGCGTCGTCTTGGCCAGCTGGGCCGAAAGCTCGGCCTCCATGAAGCCTTCGGCGAGCAGCTCCTCTGCATCAACTTCGTCGCCGAGCATGTTGAAGGCCGCGGGATCGGCCGTCTGGTTAGGTATTGCGTTCACATCCACGATCTTGACCAGCGATCGCGGCGTGAGCGGGAATCGCACGATCTCGTTTGTATTAACAACCTCGACCTCCAGATTGACCGATCGATCCCTGGCTCGGCTGGCCTTGTCCAGTTCCTCCCAGGAGATGTTGTGGCCGAACTCGACCTGGCTGACTCCAAAGGCCACCGAACGGGAACGTACATATCCGTACTTTCTTCCATTCACTGAATCCGGATCGATTTCCGGAGCGCGGTCGGTGAAATAGAGCACGTCGACCTTGTTGTTCTGGAACTCCGGCGGCACATTTGGAAAAGGATCGACATCACCGGCCAGATACAGATTGGGCGTGGGCATCAGCTGGATCTTGTTCGAGCATCCAGCCAAAGCCACCAGCACGAGGACCGCGGCCGTCGCCGGAGCGACGAACCTTGCCGATGAACGGACCTTCAGGGTTTGAAGCGGGGACTCAATCATGCGCCCGCATCACTTGTCGCCTGAGCCGCGCTGCAAGCTCTCCAGCACGTTGTCGAGGGAGAAGCTGCCGGGCTTCTGGCTCGGTGGGTACTCCTTGAAGGTGGAGAGGAACTCGGCGACATACTCCTGCGCCGGCACAAGCACGAAGAGGTGATCCACGCGCCAATGCCAGTAGTCGATGGAGTGGTCGGCCGCCTCGAAGGGGTCGGAGCGGAGGTTGTAGATCTTGGGAAGCCGCAACGTGGCGTACGCCTCCTGCCAACCCGCCGCGCCTTCGGCGCGCTGCTCCTGGAAGACGATCTTGTATTGGTTCACGCGCAGGGCCGTCAGGTTGCCCTCGTCGCCGAAGTAGAAGAACTCGTGGCGCGGGCTGGGCGCCTTGCCGGCCAGCGCGTCGGTGAGGTTGTAGCCGTCGAGATGCACCTTGAAGGTCGCGTCGCCGATCTTCACGCCCTTGAGCAGCCGCTCCTTGACATCGGGCGCCCCGGCCGCGGCCAGCAGCGTGGGCAGCATGTCCTCGTGGGAGAAGATGTCGTTGAGGACGGTGCCGGGCTTGATGACTCCGGGCCAGCGGATCATGCAGGGCACTCGGTAGCCGCCTTCCCACTGGGTCCCCTTCTCGCCGTGAAACGGCGACTGGCCGCCGTCGGGCCAGGTCATCTTCTCGGCGCCGTTGTCGGTGGAGTACATGACGATGGTGTTGTCCTCCAGGCCGAGCTGCTTGAGCTTGTCCAGCAGCTGGCCGACCATCGAGTCATGCTCGACCATGCCGTCGGGATAGACGCCCAGACCGGTCTTCCCCTTCCATTCCGGGCCGAGGTGCGTCCAGATGTGCATGCGCGTCGAGTTCCACCAGACGAAGAAGGGCTTGTCGGATTTTGCCGCCTTCTCCAGATAGTCCAGCGTCGCCTTGGTGATCTCGGCGTCGATCGTCTCCATGCGCTTCTTGCCCAGCGGGCCGGTGCTCTCGATGCGCTGCGTGCCGTCGGGATTGGCCCAGCAGTGGAGCACGCCGCGGGTCGCGTACTTCGTGATCAGAGCCGGATCCTTGAAGTAGTCGGGGTTCTCGAACTCCTCCTCGGCGTTCAGGTGGTAGAGCGAGCCGAAAAACTCGTCGAATCCGTGGGCGGTGGGAAGAGTCGAGTCGGCGTCGCCGACATGGTTCTTGCCGAACTGCGCCGTCTGGTAGCCCTGCGCCTTGAGCAGCTGGGCGATGGTCACGTCGCGGGCCTGCAGTCCCTCCTTCGCGCCGGGCAGGCCGACCTTGAGCAGGCCGGTGCGGAAGCCGCACTGGCCGGTGATGAAGGCGGCGCGGCCCGCGGTGCAGCTCTGCTGGCCATACCAGTCGGTGAAGAGCGCGCCCTCCTTGGCGATGCGGTCGATGTTGGGGGTCTTGTAGCCCATCATGCCCTGGTTGTAGGCGCTGACATTCCAGTAGCCGATGTCGTCGCCCCAGATGATGAGGATGTTGGGCTTCTTGTCCGCGGCATGGGCCGGCGCGGTGAAGCCGATGATGGCGGCGCATGCGGTCAGAAGCGCAAATCCGAACGAGAGCAGATTGGTTTTCATAGGTCGGGCAAGTGTACGTTGAAAGCGAAGGAGCGACCGAGTCGTCGCCGGCATTCCTCGCTAGCGCCCGCCCGATCCGGCTGCCGACTCCTCCGCCAGAGGCATCTCCGAGGCGATCACGAGATCAATGACGGTATTGGTCCGGTGCTCGATTTGCAGGAACTGCGCCGCGTGGATCGGAGACACCTCTGCGGCGAGGCGCGTGTAGGTGCTCTGCATCAGGTCGACCTCGTCGCGCTGCAGCTTGAGCCAGTCTTTGGCAATCGCGTCAGCGGTGGCGTTGTCCACCTTTCCAGTGTCGATGGCGGTCAGGTAGCGCTTGATCAGCGCGATGCGTCGATCGCCCAGCACGAAGAGATCCGCCTCGTATTCGGCGTAGATCGGCCAGAACTTGGCGGCCTCCTCCGGGGTGAGGCGCATCACCTGGTTGATGATGTGGGCCTTGCCGGTGCTGAGCTCCGAGCGGACGCGGGCGACGTAGGCCGCCACTGCGGGATCTTGCTGGGCGGGATCCTTCGCAGGCGTTGAGGCGCAGCCGCACAGGAGGATCATGGCGAGAGGACCCGCGAAACGCGTAATTCGATGAGACATGGAAGTTTCCTTTCGTGGAAGTTCAGGGAGCGACGGAGATGGTGGCCGGTTGGGTGAGGCGGAACTCCAGGACGGCGCCGACCGGAATGGTCACCGACTCCCCCTTGCGAATCAACGATACCGCCCCGCCGATCGCGGCGCCCGCCGCTGCGCCCTGCCCGCCGTCAAAAGCGGCGCCAATGCCGGCGCCGATGCCCGAATTGCGCGCGGTCTTGCGGAAAGAGGTGGTGCCCGCCTCGGAGAAGTTGCTGGTCGAAAGCGGAACCAGCTGGCCGTTGACGATGAGCTGCGAGAGGCTGATCTCAAGTTCGGACTTGCCGAAGAGTCGTCCCGCCCTTTTCGATTCGTTAACCTTGCCGATGACGGAGGTGCCCGCCTTGGCAGCGACCACGCCGTCGACCATCAGGTCGTTCATCAGGAGCGCTTGGAATCCCATTCCTGCCTTGGAGTCGGAGCTCACCTGGCTCTTCATCTGCACCACCAGCAGCGTGCCCCCGGGCACGGTGACCTGCCGGGTCGCGACCGGCGTCGGCGCTGCGGCGGGAGCGGCCTGCGGAGGCGGAGCGGAAGGAGCGGTCTGTGCGAACGACGCCGTCGAAAATGCGCCCAGGATGATCGCTGAGACGAGAGAGTTGCGTGGAGCCATGATGCGGGCAGTGTATCCCGCAAACAACAATCCCCGGCGCAAGGCTCGAAGCCCGGCGCCGGGGGAGGAGAAGTGTTCCAGTGTTCCTAGAGCAGCGGAGTTCCCTTGGGCACCTTCACGACTGTGGTGCCGGCGATCTTGTCGTGCCACGACTGCCTCTGATCGTCGAAGGCGACCCAGATGAATCCCAGGCCGGCGACCGCCAGCGACAGGAATGAGCTCAACCCGCGCACCACGGCGATGCCGCCGTCCACGGGCCGGTCGTCCAGGCGCACAACCCTGAGGCCGCAGATGACGCCGCCGATGGTCGTGCCCTTGGTCGCCCACATCACCATGTTGTAGATGACGAACAACAGCAAGATGCCGCCGCCATCCATGTCCCAGTGGAAGACGTAGGAGACAATGGCGAACACGATGGAGACCATGAAGATGTCGAGGATCGACGCGATCAGGCGGATCCAGAAGCCCGCCCGCTCCATGGTGCTCGCGGAGAAATGCAATGCCTGCGGCGCTGCGCCAACGGCGCCGCCGGCGACCGGACTGACAAGCGGCGGCACGAACGCCGGAGCGGCTGGGGCCGTCGCGGTGACCTCGTCGGCCAGCGAACGCCGGTGATTCTTGTACATGAGCAGCAGCGTGTAGAGGACGATGCCGGTGCCGAACACACCCAGCACCTTGAAGAGCACGAAGCCCAGAATCGGCACGGTGTAGAGCAGCAGCACGATCGCCCCGCCAAGGATCACGGCGATGGCCGGATGCCCCGCGCCCTCGTCGAAGAGCTTGGTGATGCGGCGGCCGATCCATGCCAGCAGGACCACCTTGCCGAAGATTTCCGCGCAGCACATGGCGAGGGTGAACAGAGGGAGCAGCACGAATCCAATGCCAAGGGTCAGCGTCAGCAGCAGCAGAAGGGTGACCACCGGCGTCAGCACCATGATCAGCAGACTGGCCAGAATGGACATGCCGGGCCGCTGCTCAAGCGTCTGCACGCAGCGGTTCACGCCGGAGGGCGCCACCAGCGCCAGGAAGGCGTAGAAACCCAGGACCCCCAGCGCGATGTACCACGCCCACATCAGCTCCGCGTTGAAGGCCAGCGGCCGCGCGTAGAGCAGGCACTCCTTGACCCAGACCTGAATCCCCTCGAAATTGAATGGCCCGCCGATGGCGACGTGGTTGATTTCGCCCTTGATCACGGCCTTGGGATCGCGCTTGATCTCGCCACCGACGCAGACCGCTTCGCCATCGACCACAGCGTCGGGCCCGAGCTCGAGGTTGCCCATGATCGCGACGACATCGCCCTTGATGTGTCCGTTGACGTAGGTGCTGCCCATCACCGCCACCGCGGCGCCGCCCACGGTGCCGCTGTTGACCCGCGTGTTGCCGAGAATCGAAACGACCGCGTCGCCCACATTGCCCGAGGAGGTGGAGGAACCCATCACGGAAACCACGGCGTCGCCCACCTCGCCATTGGCGGTCGATGAACCGAAGATGGAGACCACCCCGTCCGCCTTCACCTCGGCCGGCTGAATGCTGTCCTTGCCGAAGCTGACGATCTCGTTGCCGGTGTGACTCCGGTGCACAATGGTGCCCCGCGAACGCCGGGTGCTCTTGACCGTTGTGGCAGGAGCGCTGCCGTCGTCCGCCTGGTCGTCCATCGCGGCGAGCTCGGCTGGTGCCTCGGGAGTCTCGGGCGCGGCAATCTCCGCGGATGAATCCACGGCATCGTCGCCGGCCTGCTCCGTCTGGGAGGGAGCCGCGGCGTGGGAAGCCTTGCAGGCCGGAACCACGGCCAGCGCCAACGCGAGCGCAAAGAGCATGGAGGCGAACTTGGAGATCAGGGGAAGTTGTGGCGAATTAGATTTCATTGAAGAGGGGTGTCCCATGGTTGCGGATGAAGGTGCGATAGGTGAAGGCGCAGAGGCCGAAGAAAGATGCGTAGAGCGCCGCGATCAGCGCGATGCTTCCGTAGTGCCAGAGCGGCGGAATGGTGGCCAGCATGTCGTTGGTGAAATCGAAGACCCAGGTGCAGGCGTTGAAGGCCTTGGCGAAAAGGCCCAGCCGGTCTTCACTCTGCTCCAGGAAGTCGCTGGTGCGGATGCCGTTGCTGAGGATATAGAAGGCGGTGACCACCACGACGCCGACCGTGGCGGCGAAGGCGAGGAAGGTCATGCGGATCCCCTCAGGCCATTCACTGAAGGACTTGCGGTGCCAGGGCAGCGCCGCCCGCTGCTCAATGGCGGCCATCACGCGCGACTCGAGGGTCCGCGGGGCGCGTCGTGATGGCAGCTCGCTCAGATGGCGGTGGATCAAGTGCTCGAGCTCGCGGGGCGACCGGTCACTCATGGGCGATTCTCGCGGACTCCAATGGCCCCGGCGTGCCGGCGCTGCGGGCCAGGATCTGCGCCAGTGCCTCGCGGCCGCGCAGGATGTCCGTCTTGATCTTGCTCAGCGACACGCCGAGCTTGCGGGCGATCTCCAGATAGGAAAGCTCGCCGAAGTGGAAGAGCACCAGCGGCACGCGCTGGTGCTCGGGAAGATTCTGCAGGGCCCGCTCGACCCAGAGGCGCCGCTCCGCGGAGTCATCCGCGGAGACCAGGGATTCGGGGGCGGCAAAATCGATCTGCTTCTCCCCTTCTCCGTCGCCGCCGCTGCGCTGCGCCATGTCGGTGAAGAAGCGCCAGCGCTTCTTGTAGCGCTGGAGGTAGTTGATGGAGAGGTTGGTGGCGACGGTCTTGAGCCAGCCGCCGGCGGTCTCGCTGTGTCGCAACGTGTCGAAGCGCTCGTAGGCCTTGACGAAGACATCCTGGGCGATGTCCTCCGCCTGCGCCTCGTTGCCAACGAGCCGCACTGCCGTTGAATAGACCATGTCCTGGTATTTGCGCATAAAGGTTGTAAAGTCGGCCGGAGCCGGCGTCCTCGGGGTTGGTTCGTTCACTCTGGAAACTTCATCCATGCTCAGGACACGGCGGGATGGGGTGAAGTTGCAGAATCTTCAGGACAGGCATTTTTGAGCCTCCAACCCCCGTGGAACGCGTCCGAAGGGGCTATTTGGTGTCCGCGACCTGCATCACCAGCAGGGTCCGATCGTCGTTGGCCGGGGCGCCCCGGGTAAATTCGTCCACAGCCTTCAGCGTCGCCTCCAGGAATTGTCCGGGCCCGCTCACACAGGGACGGATCGCCTTGTCCAGCCGCTCGGTGCCGAAGAGTTCGATGACGCCGGAGCCGTGGGCCTCGGTGATGCCGTCGGTGTAGAAGACCACCACGTCGCCGTTCTTGAAGGTGGCCGTGGTCTCGTCGTAGCGCTCATCGGGATTGATGCCCAGCGGCAGGCCGCTGACGCTGTTGAGCGGATCGATCGAGCCGTCGGCGTGGCGCACCCGCGGCGTGGGGTGGCCGGCGCTGGCGTAGGTGATCGAGCGCTTCGCCGGATCGTAGATGCCGTAGAACGCGGTGACGAAGGTGCCGGAGCCGGTGGTGTAGCGCGCGGTCAGATGATGGTTGATGAAGCTGAGCAGCCGGCCCGGCGGCTCGGGGGGTCCGTCGTGGGTGTGCGCGATGCTGTGGGTGACGGCCATGAAGACCGCCGCCGGCGTGCCATGCCCGCTGACATCGGCGATGAGGATCCCCCACTTGCCGCCGGGCAGCGGGAAGAAGTCGTAGTAGTCGCCGCCCGCCTGCGTGGAAGTCTGGTAGTGCGCCGCCAGGCGCAGCCCGGGGATTTCCGGCAGGCTCACCGGCAGCAGCGAGCGCTGGATGTCCGCGACGATCTGCATCTCGCGGTCCACCACTTCGTAGGCGGATTTCGCCTTGTCGGCCATCACCAACGTCTGGGTCGCCATGCCGAAGAGATTGCTCATCCACACATGCTCGGGCAGGCTCTCATGCCGGAAGGTGCCCGGCTCGCGGCTCAGCAGCACCACCATGTTGATGGCCACTCCCTTGTCGTAGAGCGGAATCGCCACCAGCGAGCGCATGCCTGCGAAGTACTCCGCGGCGGGATCGTCCGGCGCGATCTCGAGATCGTCGATGATGCGCGGCTCGTCGCCGTAGAGCAGCTCCCCCAGCAGGCCCCGGTCGAATTGGGGAAGGCGATCCTTCGATTGCCATGGATTGACGGCCTCCTTCCACTGGCTTGATCGCGTGATGCGGTAGCTCGGCGCCTGCAGGTCGCGGCGGCTCAGCGCCACCAGGCCGTCGCGCGGGATGAGCTCGGCCATGCGCTTGCCGTAGAGCTGGACCATCCGCTGCGGGTCGGTCTGCGAGCTCAACTCGCGCATCGTGCTGACGATGAGCTTGAGCTTGTCGCGCCAATCCGCCTTCTCGTCGAGAAGGCAATGGTCCCTGATCTTCGTCATGCGTGGATCGTAATCGAGCCCGCTCTCCGGGACGGCCCCTTCATGCCGATGCGCCGACGACATGGCTCAAGGCGGGGCCTTGAAGGACCGCAGGGACTCCAACGCCGCGGGATCGACCAGCGCCAGCACGAGCATCACCAGGACTGCCAGAGCGCTCGCCGCCACCATGAAGAGCACCTGCCCTCCCAGATAGACACCGATTCCCTTGAGGAAGGTGGTGACCCGGGGCCGGTCGGGGAAAAAGGTGAGGTAGGTGAAGCCGAAGAAGAGCAGCGAGAGCAGTCCGAAATAGGCCGGAGGCAACTCACCGGAAATCTTCCTGTAGACGAATGAGAGCATGGACAGCCAGAAAAGATGCCCGGTCGTGTAGAACAAAGGAACCGTGTGCTCGGTGAGGTTCAGGCCGCTGCGGCGAAAGAACAGAAACCGTGCGGCGAAGGCCTGGAACGGAATCGCCAGAAACACCACCCACTTGATATTGCTGGCGATCCAGTGCGCCATCAGGTCCGTGATGCGCGCGTTCGAGCTCGACAACTGGAAGGCATTCTGCTTGCTTTGGATCTGCTCCACGTAGTCCAGATCGAGAAGGCTCAGGAGCACAAGCAGAAGCGTGATCATCAGGAAGAAATACCCCACCGGGGTGCAGTACTTGACCCGATTGCCCGCGATGTACTCCCGCGCGACTTGGCCCGGACGGATCGTCAGATCCCGGAGGGTGCGGGGAAACTTGCCGTCGAATTCCAAGAGGCGCGCGACGATTTCGTTCAGGCTCTCCCGGAAGGTGATGCGCTGCGTACCGGACGACTGACCGCATTGGGGGCAGTAGCGGGCGGTGGTTTCGGCGCCGCAGTTCACGCAGGCGATTCGATCATTCCCGGGTTCGCGCGGCGCTGATGAATCCATCTCACTGGGATCAGATCAAGAATTCGCCTTGGCGGCCGGTGCCATTCGCGCGGCGGCCGGCACCAGCGGCTGGCTGGTGCACTCCTTTAGGAAGACCGCAAAATCCTTCTTGAACTTCTCGCGCGAGGGCTGGTGGATGTAGAGCATGTGCCCGGCCGGGTAGTAGGTGAAGCTCATGTTGGCGCGAATGGGAGGATCCAGGTTCATGCTCGCCACCACATTCTCGGCGCCGAAGAACGGCGTGGCCAGGTCGTAGTAGCTGCAGGTGACCCACACCTTGAGATAGGGGTTGCGCGTCATCGCCTTGCGCAGGTCCTCGGCGGTGTTGGGGAAGCCGTTGCCCGCATCGCCGAAATTCCACGGATAGACATCCCCGATGGTTTCATAGGACAAATCGCTCTCGAATTTCAGCTCGCGCCGAACATAGTCGTTGAACGCGGCGGTGAGCGGTCCGGAGACGGCCTCGTCGCTGGGGTCGTAGCCATCCCCCCTGCCCTCGCCCGGCGCGTAGCTGAGGCCGGTGAAGCGGGAATCAAAGCGCCCGACGATGCGGCCCTGCGGCTTGAGCAGCTCGGTGAAGAAAATGCCGTCGCGCATGCGCAGCTTGAGCAGGGTGAAATAGTCCGCCGACATTCCGGTGAAGCGGTTGAATTGCTCGGCGATCCTTTTCTTGTCCTCGGCGCTGACCGCGTCGCCGCGCAACAGGGCGAGGGCGTAGTCCTTGCCGGCGAAGGCGCGGGCCTCGGCGGCGACCTCCTCCACGCTCTTGGCCTGCATGTCCGGCGACAGCTTGTTGTGGTACCAGGCGGTGACGGCGTACGACGGCAGGAAATCGACGTAGGGATCGATGTTCTGCGGCGAAAACTCCAGCGTCTGGAAGTTCAGCACCGACGAAACCAGGATGATGCCGTTGAGATAGAGGCCGTAGCGGTTCTGCAGGTAATCGGAGAGGCCCGCGGCGCGGGTGGTGCCGTAGCTCTCGCCCAGCACGATTTTCGGCGAGAGCCAGCGGGAATTGCGCGAGGTGTAGAGGCGGATGAAATCGCCGACGCTGGCGATGTCCTCCTTGAGGCCGTGGAACTGCTTTGCGTCCTCCTTGGGCATGGGACGGCTGTAGCCGGTGGAGACGGGGTCGATGAAAACCAGGTCGGTCATGTCGAGCCAGGTGGACTCGTTGTCGGCCAGCTTGTAGGGCGGCGGCGGCGCCTCGCCTTCCGGCGTGAGCGCCGCGCGGCGCGGGGCGAACGAGGCCATGTGCAGCCAGACCGATGAGGAGCCGGGGCCGCCGTTGAAGGCGAAGGTGAGCGGGCGCGTGGCCGGGTCGGCGACATCGTCGAGGGTGTAGGCGGTGAAGAAGACCTTGGCCTTGGGCTTGAGGTTGTCCTTCAACTTGTTCGTGTCGGAATCTTTCTTGTCGGCGTTTTCCTTGGCGCCGGGACCCGATGGCGGCGCGTCGTCCTTGCCCTCCTCGGCCTTGAGCACCATGTAGCCCGCGGTCGCGTGGTACTTGATCTCCTTGCCGCCGACCACGATGGTGTGCGCGGTGACCGAGAGCACGGGTTCTTCGTCCGCAGCTTTCTTGTCGTCCTTTTCGGGAACGGTGACGGGCTTGGCGTCGGCGGGCTTGGTGTCGCCGGGCTGACGTGCCGCGCCGACGAGCATGGCGGGTGCCAGCAAAAGCAGAAGCGTGGCGGCCGCGATCCGAGTGGTGCTTGAATTGTTCATAGCAGGTCAGGGTAACGCGCCCTCCCGGTGGCGTGCTCCCGGAAGCGAGTCAGATTTCGCCGGATTCCCCGCTTTGAATTGGCGTTTGGCCCAGGAATTCTGCGACCGCGGCGGCGAGAGCCCTGACGCGCTGCTCGCGCCCATTCACGGTGTAGTCGAGGATGATGGCCTTGTCGGGCTGAGTAATTAGAAGATTGGCACGGAGGCACTTCCGCGGCTTGGAATTTTTCATCCCCCCGGAGAAATAAGTCTCCAACTCGACCGAAGTGTTGCCGACGAGCGCGAATTCATGCTGCTCGAGCTGGCCGCGGACGAGCGATCGACGGAGGTATTCGCCCTTTGAAATGCCCGCGTCGAGCACGAGCCTTTCCCGCTGCAGCAGGGCGTCCGTCATCAATCCCAGGATGAAGAGCAGGAACAGGGCGCCGAAACCGAGCACGAGGCGAGTTGCCCAATCGGGAAACTCCATCCAGAAATAGGCGACGCCACCGAGCATGGCGCCGAGGACGAGGAACCCACCGAGGAGATTCGAAAGTCCCTGGGGAACTCCGCGAAGCTCAAGGCGGACCGGATCCTGGGTGTGAATGGTCATGCGGTTGCGATGGCGTCGGGAGGACTGGCAACCTTTGCGCGGATGCCCTTGAGGACGACGCGAAGGCTGTCAAGCAGGTTGTAGTAGAAGATCAGCGCGATGAGCGGTCCGATCCCAACGCAGGGGAAGCCCAGGACGAAAATCAGAGGACCGAGCCAGCGCAAGCGCGTGGCGCCGTTGAAGATCTTGGCGCTGGGCACGCGCGGCGCCATCCAGCGGATGTAGTTCATGGCGGCGAAGAAGGCCACCACCCAAGCGACGAAATCAAAGACCTGAACGAGGATCGCGACCAGCGTGAGCACGATTTCAAGGACATCCTGCGATTGCATCGGCGCGGAGAGCACCGGTGTTGAGCCGAGGTGGAGGCGTGACATCAGCGAAGGGAAGTGCATGAACGAGGCTACGAGTTGCGTCACGGCGTTGACACCGGCGACCACCATGGCGGCGCGGATGATCCGCCGCGGCCGCTCCCCCTTGTTGGTGGAGAGCTGACCCGGGTCCGCCACGCTGAGTCGCCACCAGCCGTAGATCGACATGGCGATCACGAGCAGCTCAACGCCGTGTCGGATCGGTCCCAGCGCCGCCACCGACCAGCCCGGCGAGACACTGGTCGAGGTGCCGCCCGAGGTCGAGACCATGAACGTTCCAACGGCCAGGAATGTGAGAATGCCGAGTCCAATGAAGGACACGACATAAAGAATGATGGAGGCCTCGACCCAGAACACACCTTTGTGCAGCGAGGCGAGGTATTCCTCGCCGCAATACTCCAGAAGGTCGCCGCGCAGCGATCGCTCGACCGGCGTGCCGCACTCGGGGCACTTGCCCTCGGGGCTCAGGCCGAAGAGCGTGTAGCCGCAGCGGATGCAGAACTTGTCGGAGGGCACGGTCATGGGGCGCCACCATGTTCCACGGTCGCCGAGATCATGATGGGGCGATCCCGGGCTCGCCGTCGATTTTGGTGACGATGCCATTGAGCTCCCTGCGGAGCAGGATGAGCAGGATGAAATAAATCGTCATTGCCAAGAGAGTGCTGATTCGAGGGGCAGTGCTGTTCCAATCCCACAGGCACAAGGGAATTCCAATCCAAATCAAATACAAGGCTAATTGCTTGATGGGGACATTTGGAATGCGATCGGCAAGCCAGCGGATGTAGAGCAGTGCGAAACCGAAAGTTGCGAGCGATACAACCGTTATATAAATCACGATGACGATCACAAGCAGGATTGCCACATAGATCCCTTCAGGTCCAAAGGCATTGGAGGGAAACATGGCCAAAGGCGTGGTCATTGAGAGGAACCACGCAAGGGAATTGATCCCTGTGATGACGATGCCGATACGGAGAAGTCGTCTCCTCAGGCTTCCATTGTCGGCGGAAAGCCTGACCGGGCTCGGAGTGCTGAGACGCCATAATCCGTAAGTCGACATCATGACGGCCATAAATCTGAGGCCATCCCAGATCAGCTCGAATTCGTCCGACGGGTTGTTCGAAGCCTGCTTGATGTGAGACCCGGGACCGAAGTTCGTGGTGTAATCAATGAAAACCGGCAGGACCTTCACCACGATGGAAGCCATGATCCAGAACACACCCGATTGAAGCTTGGTGATGTGTTCCCTGCCAGAATTTTCCAGCAGGGGGCCGCCCGCTTTGACGAAGCCAAGGTCCTGGTAAAGGGCGATGGCCGGAATATTCGTGCGGGTCACAACGAGATGCACTTCCCGCTCCCCCTGCGCGACGAGGTCCTGCATGGCGTTGATCAGGCCGGCGCGGGCAAGCCCCTTGCGTTTTGCGATCGGAGCCGTCATCGAGAACGCAATGAACGGCCGGTCCTTCCAGCGCGTGACCAGCGTGGCCGAGAAGATCACTCCCCCGCTCTCGACAACCTTCGAGCATTCGGGATTGAGGGGGCCGTACTCCCCGGCGAATGTTTTCTGAATTTCCTTCGTCGCGTCGTCAAGCGTTTCCCCCTTGTCATCGACGGTGCCCTGGTAGGCGGCGAGCATGAGCATCGCCAAATCGGGGATGTCCGATTCCTTTGGAGTGCGCATGCCGTCCACTTGCACTCGCTCGCGTTGACCGAGCTGGGCCCGCATATGGAAGCGCGGAATTTTTTGGCTCATCTTGCGGAAGCGGCGGACGATTTCGCGCGCCGCGTCGCGGTGGATTTCGAACTCTTCGCCTTGTTCGTCGAGCCCCTGGCGTTCGCGGCCGTTCGCTTGGCTTTCGCTTTCACCGCATCGGCGCGCGATTTTTCATACCACTCGACGTATTGCTTCACGGTGGTGCGCTTGATGATCTGCCCAACCACCTCCAGCGGCAGGTCTTCCAGCTTCTTGAAGCGGATGCAGCACTTGCCCATGTCCAGTTTTCTGCCCGACTTCGCGAGCTCGCTGCGCAGCCACGCCTCGTTCTGCCGAGAGCCGCACATCACATACAGCGACATGTAGTTCTTCTGCGAGGCCAGACCTGCAAACCCCAGCGGCAGGCTTGGGTCGCAGTGGTACCCCGGCGGATAGAGGCTCTTGGGCACGCTGTAGGCGATCATGCCGTAGGCCATGCCCTCCTCGAAACCCTTGTTCAGATTCTTCATGATCGTCTTGTGCACCGTCGAAATCGCGGCGCGTCGGTCGGGTGGAAGTTCGGCGATGTACTTCGCCGGTGTTGTCGCTTTGCTTTGCATGAGTTCCTCTTATTTTTTCCCGGACAATTCCGCTGGCGCGGTTGGTGCCGCTGCAGGCGGTGCCAGAGGCGTCGCGGCAGCCGGCGGCTCGCCTTCTTTCATTGTCATGGTCATCTCCATCTTCTGCTCGATTGATTGTCCCTCTCCTTCGACCGTCCTGAACATGCACGACTCGCTTGCAACTTGCATTGCCGAATCCTTGGGAAACGGATTGTTCAAACTCATTGTCATCCGACCATGACCGCTGGAGGCATATGAATGCAAACGCGCTTTTGCGTCGGGCGGCATACCGGGTATGTCCATGTCCTGCGGCGGCGCTGTTTGCTTCAATTCCACCTGAAGGTTCAGCAGGTCGCCTTCGATTTTCTCCAGCGTCATCGTCGATTCCTGCGTCATGTTCATCCCATTCACGGATATTTCTGACTGCACCTTCCATTTGCCACCAACCCCCACCGCTTCTTCCGGCAACGGCGTGACGAACTGATTCATCGAATCACGCACGCTCTCCACCTGGTTTTTCGCCATCGCATTGGCGTCCGGCGGCATGCGACGCTCCATGTTCTTCAACAACCCTCGATTCGTCATCGTCGAATTCATCGTCATTCCGATTATGGATTTCATCGAGTCCCGCACCGATGCGGAGACCGATGGGGGAAGGCCCGGCGCATCAGCCACCCTGACATCGGTGATCACGAAGTCGCATGCAAAATCGCCGTTGGGCTGCACCTCGGCAATGTGCAACTTGTACACCACCGTCATGGCGGGCATTCCCTGCATTTTCATTGTGCCGTTCTGAATGCTCATTTGCATGGTCATGAACATCGCGGGGGACGCGTCTTTGACGACGGAGAATCGCAAGACACTTCTCGGCGCTTGCCCGGCGTCCAACAATGTGATTATCGGCGAACTCGGTTTCGTCTGCGGCGCGGCGGCGGGCTGCTTGGCTTCCTGCGCCATCAATTGACTTGCTGGCGTCGCCGCAAGAATCACCACACACCACAATGTTGCACATTTCATTGCGTATCTCCTCGAATCGTCGCATTAAACCCGGGTTCCATCTTGTGAGCCTACTCCGTTGCGAAACCTCGCCCGGCGTAGGGCCAGTAGCCGCCGCGCATGTTCATCACCTTGAAGCCGTGGCGGGCCAGATACGCGCCGGCCCGCGCGCTGCGGTTGCCCGAGCGGCAGTACACCAGGACATCGCGATTCTTGTCGAGCTCGCCAATCCGCGCCGGAAGCTGAATGAATGGAATGTGCGCGGCGCTGACCAGATGGCCCGCCTCGAATTCCTGCTTGCTGCGGACATCCACCACTTGGATCTTGCCGCCGCAGACGCATTCGTTGGCGCGGCCGGGGCTGATCTCGTCGATGCGGTCCTGCCAGCAGGGCTCGTCGGCGACCTTGTCGAAGGACTTCGGCGAAATGAACCCAACAACGGAGTCAATGCCCACGCGGGAGAGAAGCCGCACCACGCTCTCCACCTTGTCCGCCTCCGCGAGAATAATGACCTCGTCGCCCGGCTCCACATAGTTGGCGACCGTCGGGCCGAAGTACGGGTCGAAACCGGCGCTGATGGATCCGGGCCAGTGCTTGTCCAGGAACTGCGCCCAGGGCCGCGTGTCCACAATCACGCAGTGCGGGTCGCAGGCCGTGGCGGCGAACTCCGCTGGGGAAAGCTCGCGCGGCTGCGGCAGTTTGTCGATGATCGCGGCCCCCTCTTCGTTGGCCTTCTTCACGCGGCCGAAATAAGGCGGCGGATCGGGCTGGTCCCGCAGGAGCACGCGGGCGAATTCCTGCGCGTCATCCTTGGAGCGCAGCGGCCGATTGATGACGCGCTCGATGCCCATGGTGGTGCGCGGCAGGCGGCAGATGAGTTTGCCGCAGGCGCTGCCGGCGCCGTGGCCCGGCAAAATCATCGTGTCGCCGGGCAGATCATCCAGCATCTCCAGGCTGTTGCGCAGGCGCTCCGCCGCCTGATCCACGGTCATGCCGCCTGAGGTGAGAAAACCAAGATCGGGGCGGCCCACGTCACCGGCGAAAAGAAAATCGCCCGACACCAGAAGCTGCGGATGCCCGTCGACGTTGAGCACCTCGTAGGAAATGCTCTCGGTCGTGTGTCCGGGCGTGTGCCGCACGCGAAAGCGCAGCGTGCCCACGGAAAACTCATCGCCCTCGCACACCTTGACCACGCGCGCCTCGGGATGGAACGGCCCCGTGGTCACCCACTTGGGCAGCACGCCCAGGCCGCTGACATAGGCGGTGACCGGATGCTTGGCGGCGAAGGCGTTCATGCCGCTGAGAAAGTCGGCATGCAAGTGAGTCTCGGCGACGGCGGTGATGGTGAAGCCGGCGTGTGCCGCGTCCTTCAGGTAGCGATCGATGTCGCGGGCAGGATCGAACAAGATCGCCTGGTGCGTCTGCGGGCAGGCCACGAAGTAGCTGGCTTGCGCAAGGGACTCGTCGTAGACGCGGCGCAGGATCATGAAGGGTCAGGATACTCTCGCATCCTCGGCCAATCCCGGATTTTTCACTATACACTTCTGCTTCCGCAATCACGCCACAACCTCCGGAGCCCACCCATGAATCCGATCCCCCACTTCGTCCGAACGGTCGCCTTGGCCACCCTCAGCCTGGCGGCGTGCAACGCCAATTGGAGCGTCCATCCCTTCACCGCCAATGAAGCCGTGACGCAATCGTTCACGACCACGGTTCCAACCCGCGTCGTGGCCGAGATGTTCAACGGCAGCATCGAGGTCATCACCGGAACCGATGCCACGATCAAGATCGACGTGGACAAGCGCGGCGGCGGCGACACGCAGGCCGCAGCCCAGGAGGACCTCAAGAATGTTTCCGTGACCATGACGCAGACGGGCGACACCGTCAGCGTGATCGCCAAGCGCACCGACGCGCGGGTCGACATCGGCAATAGCGGCGCGTCGGCCAGCCTGCGCGTGCCGGCGGGCACGGTCCTTGAACTGCACTCGGGCAACGGCAAGGTGGTCGTCTCCGGTCCGGTCGGCAAGTCGAAGGCCGTGACCTCCAACGGCGGCATCGAGGTCAAGGGCGCGGCCGGCCCGCTGAGCCTCACCACCAGCAACGGCAGCATCACAGTCAATGGCGGCTCGGGTCAGCTCACGCTGGAAACCAGCAATGGCGCCATCAACATCACCGCGGACAACGTGGACGTGTCGGCGCGCTCCTCCAACGGCGCGATCAACTTCAAGGGATCGCTGGCCGCGGGCGAGCAGACCTTCCGCACCGGCAACAGCAGCATCAAGCTGACGCTGCCCGAGGGCGCCGCCTTCAGCTTCGACGCCCAGACCAGCAACGGCAAGATCAACTCCGATTTCAAGGTGACCGCCTCGGGCAATTTCAACGACACTTCGCTCCAGGGCACCGTGGGCGAGAATCCCCAGGCCAAAATCGTCCTGCACACCAGCAACGGCAACATCTCGCTCAAGCAGAGCAAGTAAGAAACAATTTGACGCTGTAAACAAAGTGGGCCTCGGAGTCATCCGAGGCCCATTTATTGTTTCAAGTTCGATGCAAACTTACGGACAGGCGCCAAAACCCAGCAGCAACAACCCGATATCCGCCCCATCGACTTCGCCGGAGCCGTCCAGATCGGAAGGGCAGCCCGGGCATGGCCCAAAGTCCAGCAGCATGAGCCCCACATCTCCGCTGTCGACCTCTCCGGATCCGTCGAGATCGCCGAAGCATGGCGCAATGTTGACGACCACTTTGAAATTGTCGTACTCGGTGACGCCGCCCGTGATCGCGGCGCTGAAGCTCGCATTCATCGTGACAAAGCCGAAGCGGATCGGCATGCCGGTCGCCGAGAAATCCGGGATGCCGGGACCGTTGATGCAGTAGAAGTTCGATGCCACGAGTCCGGTCGCGCTGAAGGTGTTCCACGCGGGACCCGAGAGGTTCATGAAGGGCGACTGCACATAGATCTGCCCGCCCTGCTTCAGCGCGAAGGCAAGTCCGGGGATCTGCCCATTGATGACGCTGATGGTCTGCGCCTGGACTTTGAAATCGACGCTGGCGATCGCGCCGAACATGGTCGCCTCGTATCGAGTCGATGAATTGGTGCCGTAACGGCTGAAGGCATAGAACCAGCCGGAATTGGCGGTGACGCTCTGGGTGATCCGGCGATAGGAACCGGGGTTGCCGCCCAGCGGAATCTGGCTGGGAGTGCTGGTGCCGCTGCCGACAATTTCAAAGCCCCATTCACTCGGATTGAATATGCCGTCCTCGAACTCCACGGTGTCGGCGAGGGCGACTGCGGGCAGGGCCGGCGCGGCCAAAAGGCAAAGCAGACTGGCCACGCGAAGGAGGCGGAGGCGACTTGAAACGAAGTTGCGACTGTCTTTCATGGTGATCTTTCGAAATGGATCTTGGAACAAAAGTTTGCATCAATTCATCAATGTTGATTTCAGAGTCACTCGCACGCGCCGAAGCTCAGCAGCACCAGCCCGATGTCGCCGCCGTCGACCTCGCCCGATTCATCAAGATCGGTCGTGCAACCGGGGCACGGTCCGAAGTCCAGCAGCACCAGACCGATGTCGCCGCCGTCGACCTCTCCCGAGCCGTCGAGATCGCCGAAGCATGGAGGCGGCGCGATGTTCACCGTCACCTGGTAGTTGTCGTACTCGAAGACGCCGCCCGTGGAGGCGCCGTTGAAGCTTCCATTGATCGAGACGAAGCCGAATCGAATCGGGGCGCCGGAGTTGGAGAAGTCCAGCGATTCACCGCCAATGCCATTGATGCAGGTGAAGTCCGCGGGGATGAGTCCGCTGTGGCTGTAGGTGGTCCACGAGCCGGCAAACTGGCTGAAGAACTGGTTCTGCACGAAGATCAGTCCGCCCTGCTTGATGCCCATCGAAAGGTCCGGAACGATGCCGTTGAGGACGCTGACCGTCTGCGCCTGGATGGAAAAATCCACGCTCTCGATCGCGCCCTGAGCCGAGGGGACATACCGCGTCGACTGGTTGGTGCCGAATTTGCTGAAGGCGAAGAACCAGCCCGTGTCGGGATCGACTGCCTGGACAATGCGGCGAAAGGCTCCCGGATTGCCGCCGCTGGTGACCTGGCTCGGCGTGCTCTCGCCGCTGCCCACGACCTCGAAACCCCAGCCGGCCGTCGGGAAGGTGTCGTCGGAGAAGACCACGGAGTCCGCGGCCGCGGTTGGAGCCAGCGCCAGCATGGAGGCCACGGCGCAGAACATCGACATCTTGTTGCGTGAATTCATCTTGCTCTCCTTGATGTGAAATCGAAAGAAAAGCTCACCCGGGATCGAGGAAGCTCAAGTGCAGTTCGGCATGGCGAAAGTGAAGCTGGTTCCATTCATCGTGGGTGAACTTGCCGAACACGACGCTCGGGACCCGCTTGGACTCGCTCTTCTGGCGATGGATGGCGCTGCGGAGCGCGTTCAATCCATCCTGCGTGGAGGTCGGTCCGAAGACCAGCTCCGCGGCCGCGTTGGGCGGCAGCGTGAACCCCGCCGACATGTGACGCAGCACGCGCTTCTTCATCAGCGGCCCGATCAATTTCACGAACCAGGGCGGCTGGGACTTGGCGCCGTCGATCGACATGTTCATGGCATAGGCCAGGTGGGCGAAGACCTGCCCCGGCGACCAGTTCCCGAGCTGCTTGACGCTGCGGGCGGCGGCGATGCGCTCAGCTTCCTTCAGGATCTGATCGAGAGACTCAAACTTGAGTTCGCGCCGACCCTTGACCTTGCCGGTGACGACCGGAGCGCCCTGGGGTGGCCCCGAGTGAGTGCCCGATGTCGGCCGATCCAAGGTCGATGTCGCCATGGGGAAATCCTATCGAAACAACAAGATCGGTTCAATACACAAAAGGCACGAGCCGCTTGGTGTTCCCCATGTATTCGAGGTATTCGGCGCCGAGTGCCCTGAGCAACGCTCGCTCCTCCACCGAAATGCGCCACAGGAAGACTGCGACGATCGGCGCCACGAGCACGATCGTCGCCGCCCAATTGAAGAGCAGCAGACCAAGACCGAAGGCGATCAGGAGCACGCCGGTGTAGCTCGGATGCCTCACAAATGTGTATGGACCATCGCGCACGACGCGGTGGTCCGCAGCGATCGCCACATCCACGGTGAAGAAACGGCCCAAGTGGAAGATGGACCACCACCGAAGAATGGCCCCGCCCAGGAAGAGCGAGGCGGCAAGCCAGTACACCGTGCTGGAATAATCGAAGTCGAACTGCGGCAGCCAGTGCGAAATGCGAATCGCTCCGTAGATCGACGCGGCGATGGCGATCCACAGCATGAAGAGCGAGCCCTTGTCCTTGGTCGTGGCGGATGAGCCGGCGCGCTTGAACAGGGCCAGTGCGATCTCCGAGAGACCGAAGGCCATGAAAAAATAGCTTGTTGCTAGGTGCGGCATGGATCTCGTTGGGCGGGACGCTTGCCCTTTGCGCTCACGCCTTTCGATAGAGGCCGTGCTGGTAGTAGAGCCAGGGCAAGGCCGGCGCCGAGCGGACCAGGGTCCAGCCGCTCGAGGGGCGCATGCGCTCCTCGTAGCGCTTGCGGGCTTCGCGCAGCGCCGCGTCGTCGAAGATGTCGATGACCTCGGTCAGCAGTCCGGTGGACATCGCCGCCTTGATCTCGGTCGGGTTGGCCTCCACGATGCCGATGCTCTCGGGGGAATACTTGCCGACGGTGTTCTTGGAGTAGAACCACTGCGCGGAGCGGTCGATCAGCTCGAAGTAGCTCTGGATGACCTCGCGGTCCATCTCCGCCATCGAGTTGATGTTCATGAGGAGGTCGTGCGGCGGGATCCCGGAGGCCTGCTCGGCCTGGACGAATTCGAGCTTGCGGAAGTCCTCGGGGCGCAGGACCCGCTTCAGGTAGCGCTGCGAGAGCGCCAGGCATTCGGGCAAATCGATGATCGTGTAGCGCGTCAGCTGCGGACGCGTGACCAGCAGGACATGGGCGGTGCGGCCGAAGCCGGCGCCGATCTCGCCGATCGATGCAACGCCGGCGAGATCCTTCTCCAGGAAGAGGACCTCCTCAATGGACTGCAGATAGTCAAGATCCACCGCCATTCCGCGGGCCTTCACCGTGACCGGCGCGCCGACGGAAGTGTCCAGCATCTTGTGGATCTCGAAGAAGCGCTCCGGCATTCCAACGAGCATGTTGAAAAGCACCGTCTTGTAGTTGCGCTGGTTGCGCGCCACCGGATCCCAGGAGGAAAGGCGGTTGTTGAGCGTGCCGGGACGGCGGAAGGTGGCCAGGTCGATGGTCTGCGCCTGCGCGAAGACCCCCTTCTGCAGCCCCTGCCACAGCGCGCTGGCCCGGAAGTTGTCGCTCGTCCGCGTCATGCGTGTGGATGGTAATGCATCGGCCGCGAATCACGGCGCGGCGGGAGGCATTTCCGCGGGCTCCTCGGGCGCCGCCGCCCCCAGCAGCGTGCGCTCGCGGTTCTCCACGAATTGCTGCAGATAGAGCGTGCGATAGCGGCCATGCGCCCGCATGAGCTCCGCGTGCGTGCCGCTCTCCACGATCTCCCCCTGGTCCACCATCAGGATCTTGCTGGCATGGCGGATGGTGGAGAGGCGGTGCGCGATGATGAAGCTGATGCGCTCCGCGAGCACGCGCTCCACGGCGCGCTGGATCTGCCGCTCGGTCTCGCTGTCCACGCTGCTGGTGGCCTCGTCGAGCACGAAGACATCGGGATCCTTCAGGAAGGCGCGGGCCAGGCTCAGCAACTGCCGCTGCCCCAGGCTCAGGCGTTCGCCCCCCTCGCCCACCACGCAGTTCCACGTGTCCTCGAGCCGCCTGACGAAATCATCGGCGCCGACGGCGCGGGCCGCGGCCATCACCTGCTCGTCGGTCGCTTCCAATTTCCCGTAGCGGATGTTCTCCATCACGCTGACATTGCGAAGCCAGGGGCTCTGCTGCACCACGCCCAGGCGCCCCTGGTGCCAGCTCAGGGCGCGCTCGCGCATGTCCACGCCGTCCAGCAGAATGCGCCCGCTGGTCGGCTCGTAGAAGCGCCCGGCCAGGTTGACGATCGTGGTCTTGCCGGCGCCGGTGGCGCCGACCAGCGCGATCGACTCGCCGGCGCGGACCTCCAGCGAGAAGTCCTTGAGCACCGGCTCGCCCACCACGTAGCCGAAGCTGACATGGTCGAAAGTGATGCAGCGGATGCGCGGCGGCCCGCCGTCATTGGCCTCGCCCGGCTTGGGTCCGCCCGCCGCCCGCAACGCGTCCACCTTGGCGCGCACCTGCGGCGAATCCTGGATCTCGGGCACGGTGTCGATGAGCGACTGCACGCGCTCCGCCGCGGCCTGGGCGCCGAGCAGATCGACCACGCGCTGGCTGGCGTCGATCATCGGCCAGGTGAAGAGCAGCGCGTACTGCATGAAGGCGATGAGCTCGCCGGGCGACATCCGCCCCGCCTCGACGCGCAGACCGCCGCGCCACAGGGCGATGGCCACGCCCAGGAAACTCATCGACATCACCACCGGCACGAAGACGCTGCTCTGCACGCCGTTGCGGAAACTGTGCTCCTCCATCTCGGCGGCCAGCGCGCTGAACTCGCGGTCGCTCTCCGCCTCGCGGGCCAGGCTCTTGGTGGTGCGCACGCCGGCGATCGCCTCGTTGAAGGAGGCGGTGATGCGCGAGTTGGTGCGCCGCACCAGGCGCGAACTGTGCAGCAGCCGCTTCTGAAAGACCGCGGCCGCGATGGCCAGCAGCGGCAGCAGGCCCATCATCCAGAGCGCCACCCGCCAGTCCAGCGCCAGCATGAAGGCCGCGCTGCCCACCACGCTGGTCGTCGCCCAGAAGACGTCGAGCATCACCCAGGGCACGATGCCGCTCACCTTGGAGCAGTCGCTGGTGAGCCGCGAGACCAGCCAGCCGGTGGGGCGCCGGTCGAACCAGCTGAAGGGAAGCTGCTGCAGGCGCTCGAAGGCCTCCTCGCGCAGGTCGAAGGCCAGGCCCGCGCTCAATCGTCCCGCCGCCGAGATGAAGATCCACACCGTCGCGCCGAATGCGAAGCCCATGCCCGCCCAGTAGACGACCATCCACCAGAAGTGATCGGTGGTGCCACGCGTGATGGCTTCGTCGAAGAGCCAGGCGTTGAGCGTGGGGCGGAAGCTCTCGATCAGCGCGATCACGACGCCGGAGACCACCATGATGATGGCGGCGCCGCGGCGGCGGATGGCGATGGAGAAGATGCGCCGCCACAATCCAATGGCGATGCCTTTGGGCGGCGGCGCGTCGAGTTCGTCCTGCATCGCGTTCATGGCGCGGGCTCCTCCGCTTCGAGTTCCGCCTGGATGTCCCACAATCGTCGGTAGAGGCCGGGCCGCGCGATCAATTCCTCGTGCGTTCCCTGGTCAGTGACCCGCCCGCGCTCCAACACCACGATGCGATCGGCCTCGGCCAGCGTGCTCAGCCGGTGGGCGATGACCACCGTGGGAAGTCCCTTGCGATTGCGCATCGCGTCCAGGATCCGCTGCTCGGTCTCGCCGTCGACGGCGCTCAGCGCGTCGTCCAGGATCATCAGGTCCGCGTCGCGCACCAGCGCGCGGGCGATCGCCAGGCGCTGCCGCTGCCCGCCGCTGAGGGTGATGCCGCGCTCGCCGATGACGGTGTCGTAGCCCTTCTGGAAGCGCTCCACGCTGGAGTGGATGGCCGCGTCCTCGGCGGCGCTGACCACGCCCTCGTGGGTGAGGTCGGCGCGGGCCAGCCGCACGTTGTCGCGCACGCTGCGGCTGTAGATGAAGGGCGGCTGCAGCACGCTGGCGGTGCGGGCGCGGATCAGGCGCCGATCGAGCGTGTCCAGCGGCGTGCCCCCTTTGGTGATGCGGCCGGAGGTCGGCTCGTAGAAGCGCTGCAGCAGCGATGCGATCGTGCTCTTGCCGCTGCCCGAGGGACCCATCAACGCCACGGTCTCGTTCGGCCCGACGGTGAAGCTCACCTTGTCCAGCACCTGCGCACCGCCCAGGTAGCTGAAGCTCACATCGTGGAACTCCACCGCGCCGGCGGGCAGTCGCTCGGTGGCCATCGGCTCGCCGGGCCGCGCCTCTTCCACCTTGGTGTCCAGCACTTCGTGCAGCCGCTCCAGCGCCACCAGCGCCTTGCCCAGATCGGCCAGCATGCGCCCCAGCATGCGGATGGGCCAGATGTACATGTTGGTGGCGAAGAGGAAGAAGAAATATTCGCCGGCGCCCAGCGTGCCGTGGGCCACGCGCCACAATCCCGCGACCAGCACCAGCAGCATCTGGGCCAGGCATGTCACGTCGCTGAGGCTCCAGAAGCGCGAGAAGGCGTCAAAGAGCGCGATGTCCGCGTCGCGGTGCTCCTGGTTGCGCTTGCGGAACTCCTCGCGCTCGAAACGCTGCCGCCCGAAGGCCCGCACCACGCGGATGCCGGTGATGTTCTCCTGCGCCCGCGCGGTCAGGCGACCCTCGGCCTCGTCCTTGTGGCGGAAGCGCCGGCTCACCACGCGGAAATAAAGCACCGCGAAGGTCACGATGGGGATCACCAGCGCCAGGCTCACCATCGCCATGCTGACATCGATGGCCAGCATCAGCGGCACCGCAAGCAGCACCAGCAGAATGGAACGACCCATTTCGGCGATCTGGTTGGAGAGCAGGTTCTGCACGGTGTCCACGTCGCTGGTGCAGCGCTGCAGCAGGTCGCCGCTTTCGGTCTTGTCAAAGTAGGGAACGGGCAGGCGGATCAGGTGCGAATGCACCCGCTCGCGCAGGCGGCGGGCGCTGGCTTGGCTGGCCCGCGCCGTCATGCGGCCGCGCACCACGCTGAGCACCGCGGCGCAGAGCGCGGCGGCGGCGATGACCACGCCCGCGACCCAGAGGTGCGCGTGCAGAAAGTCGACGCCGCCCAGCAGCTCGGTCACCTTGCGGCTCAAGGGCGGTGCACCGCGCGGGCTTTGGCCGAAGACCACATCCATCACGCTTTGGGGAACCAGCGGCACCACATATTGCAGCGCGGCGACCAGGCCCTGCACCACGATGGCCGCGGCGTAGAGCGGCCGATCCCGGCCGAGGACCGTCCAGAGGTCGGCGAGTCGGCGGATGGATGGAGCGGGTTTGGGCTGGGCGGGCTGCTTCGTCACGGATTTGGCGATCGTAGCAAAGCCGCCCTGCCAACATCACGTGCCGTCCGTCAGTCCGGGCCCCAATAATCCAAGCATGCATCACATGTAGCGCAGCAATCGCCAAAATCAAGCAGCAAAAGCCCAAGGTCGCCCCCGTCGATCTCGCCGTCCCCATTCAGATCCGACTGCGGGGAGTACCCGCCATAATCCAGAAGCAGCAAGCCGACATCGGCGCCGTCGATATGCAGGTCACCATCCAGATCGGAGGCGCAGGAGTGCAGGACGCAGGACTGCAGCCTCTCCTGCTGCACCACCATCGGCCCGGTGTAGGGACCGAAGATTTCACCGCCGGCGAAATCGGGATTGGTTCCGATGAACCAGCCGGGCAGCGCCGGAGTTTGGCCGTTGGTCACCACGAACTGGGCGCCGGGCGGAGGAGGCGGCGCGACGATGCCATCGCCCAAATTCACCGAGCAGCACAAGGCCCTTTCCTGCAGCGGATCCACCAGCATCGCGGTGGAGCCGATGATGCTCACATCGCCGCCGTTCTTCCATTCGCCTTCGCCGACGCCCACTCCCTTGAAGGAAAGAAAGTACTTCTTGACCTTCTTCGAGGTCACATAGACGCGGCTCTCGCCCTCCTTGATCACATCGTCGTCGGCGGAACCGGCGGCGTCCGTGCCGGGCTTCAGGATGATCTCCTGCGTGCCGTCCTCGGCCCAGACGATCAGGTCTGAAATTTTTGTGTCCCATGGAAATGTGTTTTTCACCGTGACCACGTCGGCCCGTGCGCTCGATGCCAACGCCAAAAGAATTCCCGCCCCCATGATGGAATAGTTTTTCATCGGAACTCCTTGTTGTGATCGGAATCGAAATTCAGATGCCCGGGCGAGTGTCCGTGAGTTCCATCCGAAGATGGCGATTCCAAAGGGCAATGCTAGCGAATGGGCCGAGTGCGAACAAGGATGTTCGGATTCATCGGCGTCGACGCAACACGAGACCGGCAAGACCCATCAAAGCCGCGGCGCCTGGAACCGGAACCACATCCTGCGATCCCGCCGAGAAAGTCCAGGCCGCCTGTCCCGAATCCACGCCATCGAACGAGGAATTAAAGGTCCACACCTTGCCATTGGTGGTGAATTGAGTTTGAGCGTCGCTCTTCAAGTTGGCGGCGGCCAGAACATAGAGGGTGGTTCCGCCGGTTTGTGCGGTGGACTTGCCCACAATATTGAGCCACACCGTCATCGTCGGCAGGCCGCCACTGGCGGCAATGTCCGTGGTCTTCAGGCTGAAGCGGCCGAGCATGATCATGTGGTCGGAATAGGCCGTGGTGTTGGTTTCAAAGCCCGGATCCAGCGGGTCACTCTGGGCGACGCCCGCCCCGCCGCCAGTACCGATGATGGACCCGACATTGGAGTTTGGATTCGCGAAGCTGGGATCGGCGATGATGGAGCCCGAAGCGCCGAGTCCCTGACCGCGGCAGCCGATCGTGACGAAAGAATCCCAGGTGCTGTTGCCCGCAACGGAGCCCGGGAGCCAACTGGTGTTGCTGTGTTGGAAGGCCAGCCCACGGCTGTTGACCAGCTTCGAGTGCTTATCGACGCCAAAAGTGGAGGAACCGGTCGTGCTTTCTCCGCCAAAATTCACCACACGCTCGCCGTTGGTGCCCGTGCCAACGCTCGAGTTGTATTTGATAAAGACATCCATGACTGAATACTCGACGCCTGCAGAGGTGACGATGTAGTTGTGCGCGTAGAGCCCCTGCATGCCCGAGACCGAGGCGCTGGCGGCTCCGGCGAAGGAGAGTGCGAGCAGTGTGGAAACCATGTGGCCTGAAGTATTCATGATGGGTGATTCCTTGGGAAAAGGGGAGTGAGGGAGAGTGGTGTCAGTTTGAGTTTCGATGTGCGTTTCGTCGACGCGGCAGGAGTCCGGCAAGTCCGATCAGGGCCGCGGCGCCTGGAACCGGAACGGCATCCGCTCCACTCGCAAATGTCCAGGCCTCCTGGCCGGAATTCACGCCGTCGAAGGATGAAGTGAAGACCCAGGTTTTTCCGTTCGTGGTGTACATGGTCTGGGCGTCGCTTTTCAGGACCGGCCCCGCCAGCGTGTACAAGGTGGTTCCGCCCGTCTGCGCAGTGGACTTCCCGACAAATATCCCTGCGATGTCCAACTTCGCCGGGCCGCCGGCGGCGACAATGTCGCTCACCTTCAGGCTGAAGCGGCCGATCATGATCATGTGGTCGGCGGCGCCCGTGGTGTTGGTTTCAAAGGCCGGGTTCAGCGGGTCACCCTGGGCCCAGCCCGGTCCGCCAACGGTTCCCTGGATCGATCCCACAAGATGTTCGGGATTCACAAAGGTGGGATCCACATAGACACCGGCCGAAGCGCCCGCGCCCTGCGTGCGCGAGCCGATGGTGACGAAAGAATCCCACGTGTTGTTGCCCGTGCCGAACTTCGCATTCGCTCCGGGAAGCCAGCTGCCGTTGCTGTGCTGGAAGGCCAGTCCGAGGCTGTTGACCACGTGGGAGTGCTTGTCAACACCGAAGGTGGCGGAATCGGTCCCTTGCGATCCGCCGAAAACCACCACGCGTTCGCCGTTGGAACCCGTGCCCACGCTCGAATTGTATTTGATGAAGACGTCCATCACGGAGTAGTCAATGCCGGCGTCGCTGACGATGTGGTTGTGCGCGTACAGGCCTTGCACGCCGGAGACCGAGGCGCCGGCGACTCCTGCGAACGAGATCGCGAGCAGTGTGGAAACCATGTGGCCTGAAGTATTCATGATGGGTGATTCCTTGGGACAAAGGGAGTGAGCGAGAGTGATGTCAGTTTGAGTTTCGATGTGCGTTTCGTCGACGCGGCAGGAGTCCGGCAAGTCCGATCAGGGCCGCGGCGCCTGGAACCGGAACGGCATCCGCTCCACTCGCAAATGTCCAGGCCACCTGGCCGGAATTCACGCCGTCGAAGGATGAAGTGAAGTTCCAGGTCTTTCCGCTTGTGGTGTACATGGTCTGGGCATCACTCTTTACATTGGCGCTTGCAATGGTGTACAGGGTGGTTCCGCCGGTTTGCGCGGTTGACTTGCCAACAAAATCGCACCACATGGTCATTGAGGCGGTGCCGCCATTCGCGAGTATGTCGCTGACTTTCAGCGAGAAGCGTCCAAACATGATCATGTGGTCTGCATGGGCAGAGGTGTTGGTTTCAAATGCGGGATCGAGGGGATTTTCCTGCCGTACACCGGCACCGACGTAGCCCGAACTGTTCGAACCCCCAATGATTGATCCGACATCGGAATTTGGATTCATGAATTCAAGATTGCCGTGCACACCCCCGGAATTGCCCGCTCCCTGCGTGCGGGCGCCGACCGTAAGAAACGAATCCCAGGTGTTGTTCCCAGTGCCGCCGTGGGCGCCGGCACCGGGAAGCCAACTGATGTTGCTGTGTTGAAATGGGAGACCAAGATTGTTTTCATATTTCGATATTTTATTGACGCCATAAGTGGCGGAATCGGTGGTGGACTGCCCGAAGAAATTCACCACGCGTTCGCCATTGGAGCCGGTCCCGACATTGGAATTGAACTTGAGAAAGACATCCATGACGGAGTAGTCGATGCCGCCGTCGCTAACGATGTAGTTGTGCGCGTACAGGCCTTGCACGCCGGAGACCGAGGCGCCGGCGACTCCTGCGAACGAGATCGCGAGAAGCGTGGAAGCGATTTGATTTGTGGGTTTCATGATTCAGGGATTTCGTTTCTGTGATTTGATGGGATGAAGGGAAGAGATGGATTTCGCCGACTCAGCTTCGTCGACGCGTCCTGAGTCCGGCGAGTCCAAGCAGCAAGCCCGCGCCCGGGGCCGGCACAGCAAAGGTCCAGGCCTCTTGGCCGGAGGTCGTCCCATCGAACGACGAGTCAAATATCCATGTCTTGCTGTTCGTGGTGTACTTGGTCTGGGCATCGCTCTTCAGGTTGGCGCTGGAAATGACGTACAGGGTGGTTCCACCGGTCTGCGCGGTTGACTTGCCCGTGATATCGCACCACACAGTCATTTGGGGGACACCACCATTGGCAACTATGTCACTGACCTTGAGCGTAAATCGCCCCATCATAATCATGTGGTCGGGCTGAGCAGAGGTATTCGTTTCAAAGCCGGGATCGAGCGGGTTCAGCTCACCGACTCCAGCTCCGACATATTTGGAACTGCTGTTGTATCCGCCAATGATGGAGCCGACATTGGAATTGGGATTCATGAAATAGGGATCTGCGTATGAACCCGCGGAATTTCCCGCTCCTTGAGTCCGTGCACCCATGGTGACAAACGAATCCCATGTGTTGTTGCCTGTGCCTCCATTTGCACCCGCGGCGGGAAGCCAACTGATGTTGCTGTGTTGGAATGCAAGACCAAGGCTGTTTACATACTTTGATGTCTTATCAACTCCATAGGTTGAGGCGTCGGTCGTGGCTTGGCCGTAGAAACCAACCAGACGCTCTCCGTTCGCGCCGACGCCGACATTGGAGTTGAATTTCAGGAAGACATCCATGACCGAGTAGTAAGTGCCCGAATCATTGACGATGTAATTGTGGGCGTACAGACCCTGGGCTCCCGAGACCGAAGCGCTCGCGGCGCCGGCGAAGGAGAGGGTGAAAAGCGTGGAAGCGATTTGATTGGTGTGTTTCATGATTCAGGGATTTCGTTTCTGTGATTTGATGGGATGAAGGGAAGAGATGGATTTCGCCGACTCAGCTTCGTCGACGCGTCCTGAGTCCGGCGAGTCCAAGAAGCAACCACGCACCCGGAGCGGGAACCGCGAAGGTCCAAGCCTCTTGCCCGGACGTGGTGCCGTCGAAGGACGAATCAAAGATCCAGGTCTTCGCGTTTGTGAGGTACTTGGTCTGGGCATCGCTCTTCACATTGGCGCTGAACAAGTTGTACAGCGTCGTGCCGCCGGTTTGTGCAGATGACTTTCCCACGAAGTCACACCACACCACCATCTTCGGGGCCCCGCCACTGGCGACAATGTCGCTGGCCTTGAGCGAGAAACGACCAAGCATGATCATGTGGTCGGCATAGGCGGACGTGTTGGTTTCAAAACCGGAATCAAGTGGATTGTCCTGATTCCAACCCGCGCCCGTGTAATCCGCGCCAATGGACCCGCCAATGATCGAGCCGACATTTGAATTCGGGTTCAAGAATTGAGGTTGTGGATGGATGTTGGAGGTGTTTCCAGCGCCCTGCGTGCGTGCGCCGACGGTGACGAAGGAGTCCCACGTGTTGTTGCCGGTGCCGCCGTTGGCGCCGGCGGCGGGCAGCCAGCTGACGTTGTTGTGCTGAAAGGCGAGGCCTAGATTGTTTTCAAACTTGGAAGTCTTGTTGACGCCAAACGTTGAGGTATCGGTGGTGAACTGACCGAAGAAATTCACGATGCGCTCGCCGTTCGTGCCGGATCCGACATTGGAGTTGTACTTGATGAAGACATCCATCACGGAGTAGTAGGTGCCCGCGTCGTTGACGATGTAATTGTGGGCGTACAAGCCTTGGGCTCCCGAGACGGAGGCGCTGGCGGCACCGGTGAACGAGATCGCGAGCAGTGTGGAAACCAAGTGGTTTGATTTATTCATGATGTGGGAACCTAGGGAAGCAGGGAGAAAGGGAGGGGGAAAGCGTGAAGGGTGATTTCACCTGGCGTTTCGAAATGAATTCCGTCGACGCAGCATGAGTCCGGAGAGTCCAAGAAGCAGCGTCGCGCCCGGTGCGGGAACCGCGAAGGTCCAGGCCTCTTGGCCCGATGTGGCTCCATCAAATGACGAATTGAAGGTCCAAGTCCTGGTGCCATCCGTGTACATGGTTTGGGCATTGCTTTTCAAATTGGCGCCGCCAAGGGTGTACAGAGTGGTTCCGCCAGTTTGGGCAGTTGATCGGCCCACGAAATCCAGCCACACGATCATTTTGGGGATTCCGCTGGCAACAATGTCCGTCGTCTTCAGGCTAAAGCGGCCGATCATGATCATGTGATCGGGGTACGCCGAGGTGTTTGTTTCAAACGAGGGATCGCTCGGATTGTCCTGATTGACGCCGGCCCCCGTGTATGCCCCACCCGGCAATGAGCCGCCAATGATCGAGCCGACATCCGAATTTGGATTTAGGAACTGGAGATTGGCGTGCACACCTGCGGTGTTGCCCTCTCCTTGGGTGCGGGATCCCACCGTTAGGAATGAATCCCAGGTGTTGTTGCCGGTGCCGCCATTGGCGCCTGCGGCCGGAAGCCAGCTGATGTTGTTGTGCTGGAATGCCAGGCCGATTGAGTTCTCGAACTTCGAGATCTTGGTCACGCCGAAAGTCGAGGTGCCGGTCGCGTTTTGCCCGAAGTAATTCACGACCCGCTCGGCGTTTATTCCAGTGCCGACATTGGAATTGAATTTGAAGAAGACATCCATGACCGAGTATTGGACGCCCGCGTCTGTGATGAGATAGTTGTGCGCGTGCAAGCCTTGCAACCCCGAGACGGAGGCGCTGGCGGCGCCGGTGAACGAGATCGCGAGCAGTGTGGAAACCAAGTGGTTTGATTTATTCATGATGTGGGAACCTAGGGAAGCAGGGAGAAAGGGAAGGGGAAAGCGTGAAGGGTGATTTCACCTGGCGTTTCGAAATGAATTCCGTCGACGCAACAGGAGTCCGGAGAGTCCAAGAAGCAGCGACGCGCCCGGAGCGGGAACCGCGAAGGTCCAGGCCTCTTGGCCGGACGTCGTGCCGTCGAAAGACGAAGTAAAGTTCCAGATCTTTGCGCTTGTGGTGCATTTGGTCTGCGCATCGCTCTTCACATTGGCGCTGAACAAGTTGTACAGCGTCGTGCCGCCGGTTTGCGCGGTGGACTTGCCGTTGAAGTCGCACCAAACAACCATCTTCGGGGTTCCGCCATTGGCCACAATATCGCTGGCCTTAAGCGAGAAGCGACCCAGCATGATCATGTGGTCGGGATTCGACGAGGTGTTGGTCTCGAATGCCGGATCCAGCGGATTACCTTGGACAAAGCCGGCGCCAATGTAATGACCATTCGTGTTCGATGCGCCCATGATGGAGCCGACATTGGAATTCGGATTCAAGAAGAAGGGATCCGCAAACACACCAGCGGTGTTGCCCGCCCCCTGGGTTCGGGCACCAACCGTGACGAACGAATCCCAGGTATTGTTGCCCGTGCCACCGTTGGCGCCGGAACCGGGAAGCCAACTGATGTTGCTGTGTTGAAACGGGAGACCAAGGTTGTTTTCAAACTTCGATATTTTATTGACGCCAAAGGTTGCGGCATCGGTGGTGGCCTGGCCAAAGAAATTCACAATGCGTTCGCCATTCGAGCCGGTGCCGACATTGGAGTTGTACTTGACGAACACATCAATGACGGAGTAGGAGTTACCCGCGTCATTGACGATGTAATTGCGTCCGTACAAGCCTTGGACGCCCGACACCGAAGCGCTCGCTGCGCCGGCGAAGGAGAGCGTCAGCAGCGTTGACGCGATGAGGCAAGGGTGACTCATTGGCAAAACCTCGGACTATGAAATATGGAAGAGGGAACGAAAGGGAAGCGAACGAAAGGGGAACCACGGAAGGCCGCCTGGGAGGACCGCCAACCTCCATTCGCGGGCATGGATTATTGGATCCAGCAAATTATGAAAGGGAGTGTGATTTTCCGATTTTCGTCAATCATCGCCCCGGCGATGACGTTTCTGATTCAAAATCCCATCAAATCAGGATTCAACCGCCAAAGTGACGGCGCCGTCGCAACCCAAGTCCGGCAAGTCCGAGCAAGGTCGCAACGCCGGGACCCGGAATATCCACTTTCGCTCCCGCGAAAGTCCATGCCTCCTGCCCCTCATTCACGCCATCGAAAGAGGAGTCAAAGGTCCAAACGTTGCCGCTGGTTGTATACATGGTTTGAGCGTCGCTTCTTACGTTGGCAGACAGCAGGCTGTACAGAGTCGTCCCGCCGGTTTGAGAAGTCGATTTACCCACGAAGTCGCACCACACCACCATCTTGGGCGCACCTCCGCTGGAAATAATGTCACTGATCTTAAGTGTGAAGCGGCCCATCATGATCATGTGATCTGAATAGGCCGATGTGTTGGTGGCAAAATCGGGATCGTGGTGCCCATCACCCGCAAATCCGGCACCGACATACCTTGGGCCCGAAGAGCCGCCCAGGATGGATCCGACATTGGATTGAGGATTCAAAAAATAGGGATCCGCGATGATGTGATCAGCGTAACCCGCGCCCTGGGTGCGGCAGCCGACGGTGACGAAGGAATCCCAGGTGTTGTTACCCGTGCCGCCGTTGGTTGCCGAGCCCGGAAGCCAGCTCAAATTACTGTGTTGAAACGCGATTCCGAGTGTGTTTTCAAATTTTGAAGTCTTGTTGACCCCATAGGTCGAGGTGTCGGTGGTGGCTTGTCCAAAGAAATTTACAACTCGTTCGCCATTGTTGCCTGTTCCAACATTGGAGTTGAATTTCAAGAAGATGTCCATGACGGAGTAGCTGACTCCTGTGTCCTGGACGATGTAGTTGCGTGCGTAGAGTCCTTGGACGCCCGAGTCAGAGGCGCCAGCCGCGCCTGCGAAGGAAATCGCGAGAAGGGCTGAAGTCATGGAACCGAAGTTTTTCATAGGAAAGATCCTTTGGGTCAAGCAAGACGGAATAGAAACAAACCCGATCCCTCCACGAACGAATTTGAACGACGACCCATCAACATTCGCGTCGATTGGTTATTGGATCCGTCCGAATTTGAATTCGCGGATATTTCTTGCAATCACGTTGCGGAAGGATGCCGGCTTCCTCCCCCGGGAAAGCGAATGTCACACGTGCAAGGTTCGATTCACTTGCGAAGTGCGGACAAAATGCCCAGTGCCGTCGCGGCCACGATCAGGCCCCAGGCGAAGGCCCGCATCGACCGCCATCGCGACTTCAAGATGGAACCGATGGTCCACCCCGCGGCAGTCAGAGCGACGCCGGTCCACACGTCGACCGGCTTCTGATCGTTCGCGTAGCGCGGCGTGCCCAGCTCCCACACGCCGATGACGGGGCCGCGGAAGTTGGCCGCGATTTGAAGCGCGACGATCGCGAGGCCGATGCCTGCGATCATCCCGAGCACGAACCACATGAGACCGAGTCCGATGGACGCGGCCGACGCGTTCGTCCCCTCGTTTCCCGCGCCGGATGCCGCGCCGCTCGCGGCCAGCCTGCTCCGCTTGCGCCACATGAAGACCCCATGCACGACTCCCGCGACTCCGGCTCCCGCAAGGGTTCCCAGGATGACTTCGGTGCCGGCTCCAAAGCCCGCCGTGACCGCGATGAGCACCGCGATGCCAAGCCATGCGATCACCTGCCAGAGCGCCGCGGCCCAGGCGATCGTGAGAATGAGATCCGGGTGCCTGGTTCGCCGGATCCAATTCCAGACTGTGAAAGCGATGCCCAGCCCGATCACGCCGAACGACCAGCGAAAGGCCAGTGCGCCCAAGTCCAATTCGATGTTGGCCCGTTGCTCGACGGGTTGCCAGGGCCAGCGCACCGGGGCTTTCATGCCTTCGGCGTATGGAACGGGAGGATTCCAAATGGGCGACTTCGTGCGAACCGAATCTCCATCCCCTTCTTTCAATTCGAAGGTGCCGCCGTCATACCAGCGGGTGGGATTGTCGGGAGTGTCCGGGTTGTAAAAGCGCCCGGTCCATGTTGGAAAGATCGCTCCGTAGACCAGCCAGATCGTCAGCAGGCAGAGATAGAGGTTTCGGCGGATGAGTGTCTTGCGATCGGTGGAGGACTGGGTCACAGGTTCAGGGACTCGGGTCCTGCTCGTCGCGCGTGCCGAACATGCGCGGCGCGACTTTGGCGTAGACCACCGACACGCCGATGAAGAGCAGGCCGACCACGACGAAGATCAGCGCCCGCCACACCAGATCGACATTCTTCATGTCAAAGACCAGGGCCTTGAAGAAGGTGATGCCCAGAAGCCCGAGGCCCGCGTACCGGGCCGTCGAGGCGCGGCGCGTGAAACCGATCAGCACCAGCGCGACGCCGTAGAGACCCCAGTAGACGCTCAGGCCCGTCTGCACGCCGCTCCAATCGGGAGTGAACCAGCGGTTGATCTCGAAGCTTCCCAGGACCAGACCGATCAGGGCGATGATGCCCAAATTGACATGAATCGCCCGCTTGATTTCCCCCCTGCGGAGTTCGCCGGAAGGACGGGCTTCGTTGCGCAGGATTCCGATGGCGGCGACCAGCAGCGCCGCCACCAGCGCGCCGACGGCGAATTGAAGGTTGAGCACCACCCGCACCGGGGCGATCTCACGCTCCATGCGGAAGACAATGGTGTCGAAGGTCAGCCACGCCAGGCCGGTGGCCAGCAGCAGCAGCCAGCCCGAGGTGAGCAGCCCGTTCATGCGGCGCAGCTTTCCCACCACCATCATCGTCAGGCCGCCGACTGCCCACAGCGCAGTCCACAGCAATCCTCGCAACTGCACCGGCGGCCACGCCGCAAGAAAGTGGGGCCAGGGTTCGCTCACGCGGCAGAGTGCGCGGTCGACTTCAAAAGACGCACCCCACAGCACCACAAGGCACGAAGCGATCGGCACCAGCACTTCGGTGCGCTGCAGCGGCAGTTGGAAAAACGATTCGTCCGCGCTGAGCGGCGCGTCGCCCGCCGCGTCCGCGCGCGTCAGGCTCACCAGCACGATCGCGCACACTGCCAGCGCGATGCCCACCAACATCTGCACATTGGCCAGCGGCAGGGATCCGATCACCGCGTTGGAATCGCCCAGCAGCCAGAACTGCAGCGTGTCGACGAAGATCCACTTGATGGCGCAGAGGCAGAGCATCAGCCAGGCGAAGACCATCAGGATCGCCGGGGCGGAACCCGCCGCAGAGGAGTGCGTTCGCCGCACGGAGCGGATCATCAGCCCCAGGCCCAGCGCTCCGAAGGACCACAGCAATGTCAGCAGAAGCTGCCGCATGTGCGACACCGCGCCCCACGTTCCGGGGGAGCCGACGACTCGGCGCACCACGGCGCGATCGATCTCAAAGCTCATCGCCACCAGGGCGAAGAGGACGCCGACCACCAGAATCCACTGCCAGAGGTTGCGGCCGGGATCCATCGAGAGCGGGCCGGCCGTGGAACTCTTGCGCTGCGGACTCCGCAGGATCCGGTAGGCCCACCAGCCGGTCGCGGCAATCGCCACGGCCATTCCCATCTGCCAGTTCACAATCGGAAGCGCGTCGGACGCGGACCACGAGGGGTTCATGCGCGACCCCAGGGCGTCGACGATCAGCCAGCGGGCCGCCGTAAGGGTCAGCGTCAGCAGCGCGATCTCGAAATACTTCTGCCGGCGACCCCACGACTCCAGGGCCATCAGGAACACCACGCCAAAGAGCCAGCCGCCGGTCAGGGTCAGGTTCGTGCAGCAGGCCGCCATCAGAGCCAGCCATTGAATGTTTCCCAGCGCCGCCAGTGTCACCGGACCACGCGGCGATGCCGGCTCGATTCGGAAGCGAATGCGCTGCGCCGCAAGATGGGTCACCATGAGCGCGTCGAGGGCCAGAATCGACCATCGATTGATGTGGAAGTCGCCCATGGTCCAGATCTCGGCGCGCATGATGGGCGGCAACAAGTCGAGGAACCACACACGAGTCAGAGCCAGCGCGCCGACCACCAGTCCGTAACTCGTCACTCCCTTGGAGGGCAGTCGCCGCCCGAGCTCGACGGCGGCCAGCGCGATCGCCAGCCAGCCGATCGACTGGCCGAAGCCCTCGAACTGCAAGCCGACCGCCGTGCCCAGCAGGACGCCGAATTGCAGCCACAGCGCCACCGCAAGCTTGTCCATCGGAGTGATGGGTCGGTTGCGCAGGGCGTCAAGCCTGGGGCCGAATTGCAGCGCGATCACGGCGCTCAAGAGGCCGACCGCGAACGTGAAAGCACCCAGCCACTGCCCACCGGTTGCAGTGGCGCTGCGGAGAAGCCAGCAGACGCCGGTGACATAGAGCGTGGTGATCGTCAACACGGTGGCGACATTGCCCTGCGCCGACTGACGGCGCAGCGCGGCGTAGACGCTTTCCAGCAGCGTCATCCCCCACCACATGCTCATGAACACGATGGCCAGCACCGTCTGCGAGGAGTTCCCCAGCAACCACATCAGCGCCAGCACCGTGTGCGCCACCAACGCCACATAGCGCAGCCGGCGGAAACTCCGCGGCACCAGCGCCGAAAGCCCCAGCGAAATGCCCAGCAGCATCGTCAGATAGCCCAGCAGCACCAGGTCGTTCCCGCTCTGGCCGCGCAGCAGCAGCGGAGTCAGATAGCCGCCGACGATCGACAGCACGCCGATGCTCAGGAAGCGCGTGCGGTAGGTGATGGCGAGTCCGATGACGGCCACCACGGCCATCAGCACGAAGGCCCCCTGCACTTCCAGCAGGTCGAAGAAGCGGAAAGTGGCGAACGCATCCAGATAGAGCGTGCCCAGTGCGGCGCCGAAGAGGCCGGCCGAAGCGGCGCGGCCGATGCGCCGCAGGGCGATTTCTCCGCCGACCATCATGGCGACGCCGGCCAGGGCGATGCCGATGCAGCGCGCCGAAGGCGGAAGACTTCCCCACCAGCCGCGCTGCACGCCGACCGCGATCGCGAAGGCCGCGCCCAGTAGCACGGCAATCGCGCCGACCCACGCCATGGCCTTGCCGCCGATCATCAATTCCAGCGATGACGACCGGGCCGGCCGCTCCATCACGGCGTCGCTGGGCGAGAGTTTCGGCAAGGTGCGGATGGCGTCGGATGTGTCCGGAACGCGTGCGGCGACCGCCGGCGCTGCATGGACCACGGGCTCAATGACGGGTGTCGGCGTCGGCGCCGCATGTGGCGCCGGGGGCGGAGAAGGTGACGTTTCTTTCAACCGTTCGGCGATACTTGTCCAAGTGTGCGCGACCGGTGGAGTGACCGGCTCCGCGGGCAGCCCGATGGGATGGGATGGCTGCGCTTGCGACAAGCTGTAGAGGCGAAGCATGCGCTCGACCTTGGCCAGCCTTTCGGCAAGCCGCTCCACTTCGCGCTTGAGATCTTCCGGTTCGCTCACGCGTCCCCCCGCTTCACCGAAATCCATCCCGCGATGGCGCCGGCCAACGCCAGCCCCAGCAGCACGCCGACCGGCAGCGCCATGTCGGTCACGGTGAAGCCGCGCCAGATCGCCCCCTCGACGGCCTTGATCGCCCACTTGAAGGGCGAGACCGAGCTGATCATCTGCATGACCGGCGGCATGAAGAAGAGCGGGATCGAGCCGCCGCCGATCAGGGCCAGCACCAGCACGATGGCGCGCCCGGCGCCATGCGCGGCGGCCTCGGTGCGGAACATGCCGCTGATCAACATCATCACGCCGGCGCCGGCGGCGCTGGAGGCGGCGATCGCGAGCGCGAGCATCGGCAGGTTGCCCAGGTTGACGCCAAAGAAGAGCCTCGCCACCAGCATGAGCAGCACGATGCCGATGGCGCAGGCGATGAAGCAGCCCAGCGCCTTGCCGCAGAGGATCTGGCCGCGCGAAATCGGCGCCACCGAAAGCCGCAACAGCGTGCCGCGGGCCCGCTCGGTGGCGATGCCGGCGCTGAAGGCGGCGATGCATGACATCAGCACCCACGCGATGCCCTGCGGAAAGGTGACCGCGTAGGTGCTCGGCGGGCCGTCCTTGTTCGATTCAAGCTCGACGAGCGTGATCTTCGCGGGCGACCAGCCGCCGCCCCCGCCCAGCGGTCCGCCCCCCGACGCCTTGTCGCCGGCTCCGCTGCCGGCGGAGATCTTTTCGACGGTCGAGAACAATCCCCTGAACAGCGACTTCTCGCCGCCGCTCATGGTGGTCGACGCGTCGATGCCGGCGCGCGACTTGTCGAGCATGCGCTTCAACTGATCGGGATTGCCCATGGCGCCGCTGAGCTGCTTGAACGCCATCTCATTCAACTTGCCCACCAGCAGGCCCGACTCGGCCTTGCGCGACGGATCCACGATCGCGTCGATCTTGATTCCGCCTCCTGCGAACACATTGTCCGAGTTCTCCTGGTAATCCTTCGGCAGCACGATGCAGGCCAGCGCGTCGCCTCGCTTCACCAGCTTTTCACCCTCGGCGCGGGTCGGCACCGTGTGGGCGCTGAGGATCGAATCGTCGTCGAGGTCCTTGATGAATTTCGCCGAGGCTTCCGAGTGAGACTCGTCCAGCACCACCAGGTCGAGCGGGCGCTGCCCGGCCTCGCCGCCGAAGAGCATGCCGAAGAAGACCGCGATCAGGATGGGAAAGACAAAGGTGAAGAAGGCGTTGGCCTTGTCGCGCATGAGCAGCTTGAGGTCGTTCAGGGCGATGGTGAGGATGGGGCGCATGGATTCGCGGGATCAGTCCCGCAGGCTCCTTCCGGTCAGGGAGAGGAAGACCGACTCGAGGGTGGGTCGCTCCACGCGCACTCCGCTCACGTCGCCGCGGGCCAGAGCCGAGGAGATTTCCCGCAGCGGATCCTTGGTGAGGACGCGCTCCTCGGCGGCTTCGCCATTGCCGTTGGAGCGCTCGACCACCACGGCGCTGTCGCCTCCGTGGCGCGAGACCAGCTCCGCCACCGTGCCGACATCGAGCAGCTTTCCATTGTCGATCACGCCGACGCGGTCGCAGAGCTTCTGCGCCTCCTCCATGTAGTGGGTGGTGTAGACGATGGTGCAGCCGCCCTTGGCCAGAGTGCGCACCAGGTCCAGAATGCTGTTGCGCGACTGCGGATCGACGCCGGCCGTGGGCTCGTCCAGCAGCAGCAGCGGCGGCTTGTGCAGGAGCGCCACCGCCAGGTTGAGCCGGCGCTGCATGCCGCCGGAGTATCCGCTGACATGGTCCTTCGCACGGGCCGAGAGCCCAACCAGCTCGAGCACTTCGGCAACGCGGGACTTCGCATCGGCCAATCCGTAGAGCCTCGCGAAGAAGAGCAGATTCTCGTTCGCCGAGAGGTTGCCGTAGAGCGCGATCGCCTGCGGCGCCAGGCCAAGTTTGCGGCGCACCTCGGGATCCATCGGCGAGCCGGCGCCGACGAGCTCGACCGTGCCGGAGTCGGGCCGCAGCAATCCCATCGCCATGCTGATCGTGGTGCTCTTGCCCGCGCCATTGGGACCGAGCAACCCGAAGACCTCGCCGGTGCGGATCTCCAGCGAAAGTCCGTCGACCGCCCGGACGCTGCCGAAGGATTTTCGAAGATCAGTGAGCCGGAGCATGCGCGGCGATGCTACCAGTACAATTTCCACACCACGGAGCCATGGAGATGCGCATGATCCTCTATATCGTCCTCGCAATCTTTGGCCTCATCGTTCTGCTCATCGGCGCCCTGGGCATCATCGGCTCCTTCCTGCCCGCAACGCACACCGCCACCATGAGCGTCACCGTGGCCATGCCGCGCGAGAAAGTCTGGGCGCTGCTGGACGATGTCTCCGCTTTCCCGACCTGGCTTCCCGGCATCGACAAGATCGAGATGCTGCCCGACCACGACGGCCACCGCGTCTTCCGCCAGCAGCAGGGCCGCAATTCCTTCGTGCTCGAGGAGACGGTCAAGACGCCGCCGAGCCTCGTCACCCGCACCATCGCCGACGACAACGGCATGTTTAGCGGCAGGTGGGAGCACCGCTTCGAGGATGCGGGTTCGGGCGGAACCAGGATCACCGTGACTGAAACCGGCACCGTCAACAGCGCCATCCCCCGCGCCATCATGCGGCTCTTCACGGGCTACGACTTCTACCTGACCAAATTCGGCGAGGCCCTCAAAGTCAAGTGCGGCGCCTGAATACTTACGCCATCGAGTGAAGCGCCACTCGGTTGCCTTCGCTGTCCTCGAACAAGCCCATGTAACCGTATTCGGGGCTGATCTGGAGCTTGGCCCGCAAAATCTTGCCGCCGAATTTCTCGACCCGATTCAGAACCGCGTTGAGATCGGGACCGGCGTCGAAGTACACCATCGTCCCCTTGTGGCTCGGTTCGTAGGTGGCCTGCTTGATGAGTGCGCCATGCATCTGAGCCCCGTCGGTAAAGGCGGCCATCTGAAAGTCGGGTCCCACCTGCAAGACGCGCAGCTTGGTTTCGAAAATTCCCTCGTAGAATTTCTGCGCCCGCGCGAAATCAGCCGTCGGAATTTCAAACCATGCAATTTTGCCGGCCATGTTTGCTCCTTGAAATGTCGAACTGCAAAGTGAACGGAGAAATTTATTCGTCCGGATTGACTGCCTTGTAGGCCAGCGCAGCGCAGGCACCGCCCGCGAAGCATCCGACCAGGTAGACCCAGAAGTTGGCGGCTGCCGTCAATCCCATCACGGTGATGCCGGTCGCGACCGCCGGGTTGTACGCACCACCCGAAACCGCGCCGCCTGCGAACGCCCCCACCACGACGGTGAAGCCGATCGCCAGTCCGAAGTAGGAATTGCCCGCGGACTTCTTGGAGGTCGCGGTGTTGAGCACGACATACACCAGGGCGAAGGTAAAGATGAACTCGTTCAACAGGGCCTTGGGCACATCCAGGGTCATCGCGGTATTCGCCGGATTGCCCTTGAAATAGGCGACGGCCCAGGCGGCCACGAAAGCGGCTGCACATTGGGCGACCCAATAGGGAATCACATCCTTCGACGCGCATTTGCCGCGCATCCAGACGCCGAGCGTGACCGCGGGGTTGTAGTGCCCGCCGGAGATCGCACCGCCGGCGTAGACCATCACCATGAGCGTGGCGCCGATCGCGATCGGCGCGAACTTGGTCGACCCGGGATCCATCACGGTCAGACCCACGACCAGGACCAGGAAGAATGTGCCGATGAACTCCACGATGTAATTTTTCATGCTTGACCTTTGAAGAGGTGGTTGAGAAGCACTGGATTGAGCGAGCTCAATTCGGGAATCCATTCCCGTTTTTATCCTACTGGATTTTTTCGGGATGCGCTTCGGCGAAACGCGCCGTTGTGGTGCGGGATGCGAATCGATTCAGAGGCTTGCAGCGCGGAGTCTGCCCGCTTCGCGATAGACTGGATGAGCCAAGGACAACAAGGAGATTTCACAATGTTTCTACGCATGGTCTACGACGAGAAACTGGCCGAAGCCGCCTATGTGATCGGGTGCCAGCGCACCGGGGAGGCGATCGTGATCGACCCCGAGCGCGACATCGACCGTTACGAAAAGCTGGCCGCCTCCAATGGCCTGCGCATCGTGGCCGTGGCCGAAACTCACATCCACGCGGACTTCCTCTCCGGCGCGCGGGAGTTCGCGGAGAAGGGCACGAAGATCTATCTCTCCGACGAGGGCGACGCGGACTGGAAATACCAGTGGCTCGACAAGAAGACCGGCGGCGGCAGCTACAACCATCGCCTGCTCAAGGATGGCGACACATTCCAGGTGGGCAACATCGAGCTCAAGGCGATGCACACGCCGGGGCACACGCCGGAGCACATCTGCTTCATGGTCACCGACCGCGGCGGCGGCGCCGACAAGCCCATGGGCGTGGCCACGGGCGACTTCGTCTTCGTCGGCGACCTTGGCCGGCCCGATCTGCTCGAGAGCGCTGCGGGAATCGCGGGCAAGGCGGATCCCTCGGCGCACCGCCTCTACAGGACGGTTCAAAGTTTCATGCAGTGGCCCGACTACCTGCAAGTCTGGCCGGCGCATGGCGCCGGAAGCGCCTGCGGCAAGGCCCTGGGCGCCGTGCCGCAGAGCACCGTGGGCTACGAGAAGATGTTCAACCCCTCGATCAAGGCCGCCGACAATGAACAGCGCTTCGTGGACTTCATCCTGAAGGAGCAGCCCGAGCCCCCGCTCTATTTCGCGCGGATGAAGCGCGACAACAAGATGGGGCCGAAAGTGCTGGGCGGCGTGCCGAAGATTCCGCCCATGACCGCCGCGGAATTCAAGAGCGTCGACGGCTTCAAGAACGCGATCGTGGACACGCGGCCGTGGCCCGCGTTCATGGCGGGGCATGTTCCCGGCGCGCTGTCGCTGCGGCTGAACAGTTCGTTCAGTACAGACGCCGGCTCGGTCGTCGCGGAGACGGAGAGGATCTATTTCATCGTCGATCCGGCGCGCCTGGACGAGGCGACGCGCGACCTGATCCGTGTGGGCCTGGACAACTTTGGCGGCTGGTTCGACGCCGGTGCGATGAAGTCCTACGAGGCCGCGGGCGGCAAGCTTGTCCCCACCGCCGAGGTCACCGTCGCCGAGGCGCAGGATCTGCTGGACACCAGCAACCCCTTCGTGCTGGATGCGCGGCGCAACGCCGAGTTCGTCGAAGGGCACATTCCCGGCGCCTTGAACATCGCGCACACGCGACTGCTCTCGAATATTTCGAAAGTGCCCAAGGATCGTCGCATTCTCGTCAACTGCAAAAGTGGAGGCCGTTCGTCGCTCTCCTGCTCGCTGCTGCAGAAGCATGGCTACGAAGTCGCCAATCTCGCCGGCGGAATGCTCGCCTGGGAGCAGGCCAAGGTGCTGGTTGAGAAATAATCCGCGGGAAATGCTCGCGTGATTTTGATCCTGCTCGGAGCCGCGGCGGTCGGCCTCGCCCTGGGGCTGCTCGGCTCGGGCGGCGGCATCCTGACGATTCCCATCCTGGTCTACCTCGTCGGCCACGACGAGAAGAGTGCCGTGGTGGAATCGCTGGCGATCGTCGGCGCGATCGCGCTCACCGGCGTCATCCGCGCGTCATTTCAGAAGCGCGTGGACTTCCGCAGCGCCGCGCTGCTCGCGTTTCCGGGAATCGCGGGAACGATCGCCGGCGTGTACGTGGGGGAATTCATTCCCGGCGCCGTGCAGTTGCTGCTGCTTGCGGGACTCATGCTCACGGCCTCACTGCTCATGTTTCGAAGCGGTGCCACGGCAATCGCCGCGACGCCCGGGGTGAAGAAGACCGGATCGTTGTGGTTGATCCTGTTCCAGGGTTTTGCGCTCGGATTCACAACAGGCTTGGTCGGGGTCGGCGGTGGATTTCTAATCGTGCCGGTGCTGGTGCTCATGCTGCGCTTGCCGATGCCGGTGGCGGTGGCCACAAGCCTGGCGATCATCGCGGTGAACTCCACCGCGGGATTCTTGAACTATTGGATGGCTGGCAGCGGCGGCGAAGCGGGCGCCATCGCTCCATGGCGGATCGACTGGACCATCATTGGCGTATTCACAGTGGCGGGAATTGCAGGGAGCCTGGTCGGAAACCATTTCGCGGGGCGCATCGATCCGCGGATGCTCAAACGCGTCTTCTCGATCTTTCTGGTCGTCATGGCCGGATACATCGTGGTTCGTCAGGCGCCGCGTGCGATGCCGGGCTGGTTCGGTCAAGCCGCTCCTATCCATCCAACTTCTCGCTAGCATTTCAGAATGTCCGTCACCGCCAATCCATATAAGGAAGCGAAGCCCCGCCAGGTGCAGCAATGGCTGAGCCAGGGCGAGGCGGTTCTGGTCGATGTGCGCGAGGCCGATGAGCACGCCCGCGAGCGGATCCGCGGGGCGATTTTGGCGCCGCTTTCCAAGTTCGATCCGGGCAAGGTGCAGGAACTGGCCAAGCCCGGGCAGAAGCTCGTGGTGCATTGCCACAGCGGGCGTCGCTCGGCCGACGCGGCGCTCATGTCGACCGCGTTCTGCAAGCCCGGCGTCGAGGTGGTCAGCATGGTCGGCGGCATCGAGGCGTGGAAAAGCGAGAATCTTCCGGTAGAGGTCAACGCGACAGTTTCGCGGATCAGCGTGATGCGGCAGGTGCAGATCGTGATCGGCGTCGGTGTGCTGGGCGGCTCGGCGCTGGCGTGGTTTGTGCACCCCGGCTTCGTCGCCATCCCGGCGTTCTTTGGCGCAGGCCTGCTCTTTGCCGGCGCGTCGGGCACCTGCGCCCTGGCCTCGATCCTTGGCGGCATGCCCTGGAACAAGGGCGCCGCGGGCTCCGATTCCTGCGCTACCTGATTGCGCCTTCGCTACTTGACCGCGGCTTTCGGCGCGTCGCGCCGGCTCTGCGTATAGATGATGAAGGTCGCCCGGTCCTTGTCCTTCTTCTGGTCGAACTCGCACGCGTCGCTGCTGACCAGCGACACGGTCGCCACCTTGTCGTAGGGGCGCAGGTTCTTGAACTCGGCCACGGTCGCGCCGCTGCGATCGATATGGAAGCACCCCGCGATGTGCACCACGCGGTATTTGGGCCGAGCGTTTGCCGCGGAGTGCGCCATCGTCGCATCCCACATCAATTGCGCCGCGATGAACTTGTCCACTTCCTCATCGGTGACGACGGGCGTTGGCTGCCCCTCCTCCTGGCGCATCTCGACCATGAAGGCGCGGAAGTCCTCGCGGTAGCCCTCGTTTTTCAACGCCGGTACGTCGAAGAGCGCACGTTCCTCGCTGGTGACCGGGGGCAGCGCCTGCATTCCCTCCTTGGAGACAGTGCGCACATACTTGCGCGGCGCGTTGGCGGCGATGATCACGCCGCCCTGGTATTTCGCGTCGTCCAGAATGGGCTGGTACCACGCCATCCAGGAGCCCTTGCCCGCCCAGGCCAGACTGTTGGTCTTTTCGGCAAGCATCTGCGCGTCGATCTTGCCGATGCGCCACTGGTCGGCGTAGATCTGCTCGTCGCGCTCCAGCATCTCCATGCTCAGCGCGCCGCTGGGCCACGCCGCGAGCAGTTCAAGGACGATGCGCGCCTCCAGCGCGTGGCCGTGGGCGTCGTCGTGCGACTCGCCCAGGAAGACCGCGTCGCACTGGATCAGCTCGCGCATCATCGCCAGCCAGGTCACCGGCGCGCCGTCGCGGGTGAAGAGGCAGACCTGGCCCGGATCGACTTCGACGGCGACGGCGGGTTTTTCAATCGGCGCGGGCGCGGCGCATCCCGAGAGGACGACAGCGATCGCGGCGGTCGTGGTCCAAAAAAACAATCTGCAAGCGTGCTGCATTGCCGACGAACCTGCCTCCGCAAAAGGTTTCTCAAGCCGTGGTCGCGTCCTCTTCATGGGCTGCATATTGCCAGCATTGGGCGGGATGTGCATCCCCCCGCCGGGCCATACATTGGCAATGATGAGCAACCAACGACCGGTCATTGTGGTCTCGGGACTGCCGCGCTCGGGCACCAGCATGGCCATGCAGATGCTGCAGGCGGGCGGAATCCCCGTGCTCACCGACGCCCTCCGCACCGCCGACGAAGACAACCCGCGCGGCTATCTCGAATTCGAGCGCGTCAAGCAACTCAAGAGCGACAAGGCGTGGCTGGACGACGCGGCCGGCAAGGCGGTGAAGATCATCCATCTGCTGCTGATGGAACTGCCCGCGAACCGCCCCTACAAGGTGATCCTGATGCGCCGCGAGCTGCGCGAGGTGGTGCGCTCGCAGTCGGTGATGCTGGAGCGGAGCGGGCGCAAGGGGGCGGCGCTGCCGCCGGAGCGGCTGATGAGCGTCTTTGAAGCGCAGCTTGCCGCCGTCAAGGCATGGCTCGCGGAGCGCCCCAACTTCGAGGTGATTGAACTGGACCATGCCGAGTTCATCTCGAACCCGCGGCGCCAGGCGCAGGCGATCAACACGTTTCTCGGCGGAGGCCTGGACGAAGCGGCCATGGCCAACGCCGTGGACCCCTCGCTGCATCGCAACAAGCAATCGTGATTGAATTCGCGCCGCCCCGGCGCTCGATCGCCCAACCTCACGCGTTCGGCTTCGAGCGCAGCCGCTGCTCGAACGCCTGCCAGCCCCATGCGGGCACACGCACCGGCGGAGATTTCGCCGCGCCCTTTTCCGCGCGGGCGGCATCGACCCCTTCGACCTGCTTGAGCAGTAGATCGGCTTGCGCGGCATGCTTCGCGGCCGGCTCACTCAGGTTGAGGGCTCCGCAGACCAGCGTCATGAAGCGATGGGTGTCGACCAGGTTGGGCTGCATCGAGAGAGCCACCTCGAAGGACTGCCGGGCGTGCGGAAAATCCTCCAGCCAGGCCAGCGCCACGCCGAGAAGAAAATGGGCCTCGGGGAGCAGGTGGTGCAGCTCGGCGGCCCGAATCGTGTGGTCCACCGCGTCATCAAACCGCTTCAGTCCGAGCGAAGCCCGCGCCAGACCCAGGTGCACCATCGGATTGTCCGGCTCGAACTTGCCCGCCTGCTGGTAGAGGCGCAGGGCCTCTTCAAACTTGTCGAATGCGCAGAGCAGATTGCCCAGCGCCAACGCGTACTGACCTTGCGATCCGAGCCGTTTCACCAGCCGCTCGGTCTCCTTCTTTGCCTCGTCCATCCGGTTCAACTGGATCAGAGCGCTGGCCAGCATCAAACCCGCGTCGACATCCTGCGGATTTTCCGCAAGGATTTTCTGGAAGCCTTCCACGCACTCCGCGAATCGATTCGCCAGGTATTGCATCTTGGCCAGGTCGCTTTGATATCGCTTCTCACCGGGGCACTCCCGAAAGAGTTCCTCCATAATGGGCAGGGCCAGGTGCGGCCGGCCTGTCGAGGAGTAGGTGACGGCAAGATTGAAGCGCGTTTCGCGGCGCACCAGATCCAGCTGCGCCTGCACGCCTTCGGAAGGCGCCGCCATGTACCCCAGGTCGACCAGTTGCTGCAGCGCGTCCTGCGACTCGAAGGGATCGCTGCGCATTTCGGCGGGATGCATGGCCGCGTTGCCCTCCACGGCGTCCCAGCTTTCGATGGGCGGAATGTTCCGGTCCGGCTCCAGGGCTTCGAGCAGCGCTCGGCCATCCATGTCGCGGCCGGCGGGAAGCCCCAGCAGCGCCAAAGCGGTCGGCGCGATGTCCAGCAGATTGCTCGACACGATCGCGGCGCCGCGCTTCACGCCGGGCCCCGACATCGCCAGCACACCGAAAGGGCGGTGCCACATGGCTTCCATCGCGGCGCGCTCCTTGGCGTCGTCGGTGTTGATCGTGGGCCGCCGATGGTCGGAATGGAAGCCATGGTCCGACAGCAGCAGCACGGTGGTCCCCGGTCCGGCCGCCTCCAGCAGCTCGCCCAGCATCCGGTCGTGCAGCTCGTAGGTCCGGTTCATCACGCCGCCGAACCAGCGCACCTCGTCCTTGTGCACGTGCGGCATCCGCGGCGCCACGAACTGCATGAAGTGGTGGCCGATGGTGTCGATGGTCTCGTAGAACACCATGGTGCAGTTCCAGTCGGTCGAACCGCGCAGAATGGAGAGGGTCGCCTGATGCACCGACTTCATTCGCGCCAGCTGCTTGGCCAGCGCCCGGGGCCGCTCGTCGCCGCGTTTCAAGTCGTGAAGCATGGGGATCATGGCGAGCACTTCCTCGCGCTTCACGCCGGAAGTCGCCACGCGGCACGCGGCCAGAGATTCGCTCAATGACTCTGGATGGACGGCCGCCGCCTGCAGCGCCCACGGCATGCTCGCGTCGGCAGGTTCGCCCTCCTGGAAAAGATTGGTGACGCAGGCGCCGCTGATCGGCTCGGCGGGGTGCGAGGCGTACCAGCTCACCGCGTTCACCTTCAAGCCGGCCTGGGTCAGGATGTTCCACAGCGCCTTGGTGCGCCGGGTGGTGCTGGCCGCGATGCGAACCCCTCCGCCGGCGGGATTGGGCTCCACGAAATTCAGGATTCCATGCTTGTCGGCGGTTTTGCCGGTGGCGATGGAGGACCAAAGAATCGGCGAGAGCGTCGGCTCAAGTGTGGCCAAGTCGCTGCGGACCCCCGCTTCGACCAGTCGCTTCAAATTGGGCATCTTTCCCTGGGCCATCAGGGGGTCGATCAGGTTCCAGTCGGCGGCATCCCAGCCAATGATGAGCAATCGTTGATTGGCGGGCATCGGGTCGATCATATTGGGGAAAATGGCTGGTTTCGCCTTTCAAACAGGCCAAAGGACTCGAAATACCGCACTTTCGGCGCTGAATAAAGAAGCAAAAAATCCAGTGTTTTTAAGAATTTAAGTTGATTTTAACCGCTTATGGGCTAGTTTGAGCCCACGCCGCGAAATCGGCGTTCCCTTTCACTTCCCTTTCTCTGTTCCCTTTCCCCTTCCTGGAGTTTCTCATGAATAACCGTCTTAGTCGTCATTTTGCAGCTTGCGCCGTCGCAGCTGCCGGCGTCGCCGTCCTTGGCGCTGCACAGAAGTCTGATGCAGCCCTGGTGTACAGCGGCATTCAGAACATCGCAGCCCCTGCAACAACTGCAGGTCTGTACCTCAACCTGATCACGGGCGACAATGGAGTCACTCCAGGCGATGCTCCTGGCTGGCACATCAACCCGTGGAGTTCCTCTGTCCTTCGATTCGGAACCAATTACCCGGTTCCCGATGTCTATTTCTGCGGCACCACCTCATCGGGCACCGCGGTGAACCTGAACGCCGGCAGCTTCCTGATGTTCGATGGATCGGCGAACAACGCCAGCACCATGAACGGTGCGTATGGATGGTCCTTCAGCAGCAGCGCCGTGCTTGTCGGAGCCCCCGCTGGACAGTGGAAAGTGAACTCGGACAACTATGTGGGTGTTCTTTCCTTTGAGAATGCAACCGATGTGCTCATCGGCTGGGTTCGCATGCATGTCGGTGCGACCATTTTGGATCGCACCGTTGTGGATTGGGCCTACGACATCGGCGATGGCTCGCAGGTTGTCGAAGTGGGTGCGGTTCCTGCTCCAGGAGCGCTCGCGCTCGTGGGTCTCGCAGGCTTCGCAGCCCGTCGTCGTCGCGCCTGAGTTTGCAACTTTGAATTGACACTACGCTGGCGGCTCGCAAGAGCCGCCAGTATTATTTTTCCATCGGTGAATGAATGACATTCGGCCGAGTTTGCCGCTGCGTTTTCGGTGGTTGCATCCTGAAACCCTCTCTACGATTCGTGCCATGAGCAAGTCCCAGTCCATCCCGTTCGCTGCATCGGCACGCACCGCGCCAGGCCGACCCTCGGGGATTTCACGCGAAGAGATGGAGTGTGCGTTCCTCGCGTCGGATGCAAGCTACGACGGCCTCTTCTGGACCGCGGTCCGAACCACGGGCATCTTCTGCCGGCCGACCTGCCCGGCCCGCAAGCCCAAGCCGGAGAACTGCGAATTCTTTGGCACGGTGCGCGAGGCGATGTTCGCCGGCTACCGCGCCTGCAAGCGCTGCAAGCCCTTGCAAGCGCCGGGCGCAGCGCCGGACTGGGTTGCGCCACTCTTGAGCGAGATCGATTCCGACCCACAGCCGCGCGTGCAGGCCCATCACCTTCGTGAGCGCGGTCTCGACCCGGGCCGCGTGCGGCGCTGGTTTGTGGCGCACTACGGCATGACCTTCGCGGCGTATTGCCGGGCCAAGCGGCTGGGCGGAGCGCTGCGGCAATTGCGCAGCGGCGCCTCGGTGGATGACGCGGTCTTTGAGAGCGGCTATCGCTCACACAGCGGGTTCCGTGACGCGTTCGGAAAGTCATTCGGCCAGGCGCCGGGAAAGGGCCGAAGCATGGAACCCGTGATTACCGCGATGATCGAGAGCCCCGTCGGCCCGCTGCTGGCCGGCGCGCGCGACGAGGGAGTCTGCCTGCTCGAGTTCACCGACCGGCGCATGCTTGAAGCGCAGCTGCAAACCGTGCAGCGGCGCCTCGGCGCGGCGCTGGTTCCCGGCGAGCACCGCTGGCTCAGAAAGTTGAAGACGGAATTGGACGAATACTTCGCCGGCGCACGGCGGGACTTTACGGTACCGCTGGTGGCACCGGGCACGCCTTTCCAGGAGCAGGTCTGGGCCGAGCTGCGAAAGATCCCCCACGGAGAAACCATCTGCTACGAAGAGCTGGCCAAGCGCTTCGGCCGCCCGGGCGCCTCTCGCGCGGTCGGCACCGCCAACGGAATGAACCGGATCGCGATCCTGATTCCCTGCCACCGCGTGCTCAACAAGAGCGGCGAGCTTGGCGGCTACGGCGGCGGCATGTGGCGCAAGCAGAAATTGCTGGAATTGGAGAAGGGTGAAGCCGCGATAAAAAGCATTTTTGGCTCGGTTGCCATCGGCGGCTGAAGCTGCGGCCCCCTATTTTATTTCGTGCGCGTGGCGGTGAGATCGCCGCCCTGAGTAAGCGTGAATGTCGTGGCCGGGCCCTCCCCCGCCGGGAAGGTGAATTTCACCTTGTTGTCGAAGTCGGCGACGAACACGCCCTGTCCTTGGTAGAGCAGACGGTTTTCCGGCTGTTTGGTGGCTTGCGCGTACATCTTGCCGTCACGCAGGGTGAAGACGATCTCGAGAGGGATCGTGTCGAACTTGAATTCACCGACGAAACGCTTCGCTTCATCCGCGGACACGGGGAGATCGGCCGGCACAAATTCGGGAATGTCCATCGCGGCGCGGGCGATCGAATCCGCGACCTTGCCGGGATCGAAGGAGTCGCAGTTGGCGATGACGGCGATCGAAAGCTTTTCGGCGGGGAAATATTCCAGCATCGAGCTGAAGCCAAAGATGCCTCCGCCATGCGACACGCGCTGCCGCGTTTCCCATTCGCTCACCTGAAGTCCGAATCCATAGCGGGTGTTCTTGCCGCCAGGCAGGATGGTGGGCGTGGTCATCAGCTCGTAGGACTTGGCGGAGATCACCTTGCCGCCGGCCAACGCGGTGTTCCAGCGGACCAAATCCTCGGCGTTGGATAGCAAGGAACCCGCCGCGCCCGGCACATCGGCGCCAATGGGCTTGTCATTGACGAGTTTGCCCTTCTCGAAGGAGTAGCCCTGGGCGCGGTTGGCGATCACCTCGCGGTTGGATTCATAGCGGGTGCGTGAAAGGCCAAGTGGCGTGAAGAGCTCATCCTGCACGAAAACGGCGTAGGGCTTTCCCGCGGCCTTGGCGACGATCTCGCCCAGCAGGTAGTAGGCGCTGTTGCTGTAGTTCCATTTCGTGCCGGGGTCGAAGTCGAGCGGGTGGTCCTTGAAGAATGCGACGAGTTCCGTCGGCGTGAGCTCGAGCGATGCGTCGCGCGACATGAACTTGTCGTCATTGGTGTAGGACCAGATGCCCGAGGTGTGGGTGAGGATCTGGCGCAGCGTGATCGGCTTGCTGGTGGCGGGAAAATCCGGAAGCATCTTGTCGAGCGTGTCGTCGAGGGAAAGCTTGCCCTGCTCAACGAGCTTCATGACCGCGGCCGCGGTGAACTGCTTGGTCACGCTTCCGATGCGGAACATCGTCTCCTTGTCGGTGGGAACCGCGAATTCAAGATCGGCCTTGCCGTAGCCCTTGGAGAAAATCACTTCGCCGTCGCGCGCGACCGCGATCGAGAGGCCCGCCACGTTCGGCTGCGCGAGGGCCTTGGCCGCGATGGCGTCGATCTTGGCGGAAAGGTCCGCGGGGGCATGAAGGGAGAGCGCGAGCAGGACGGGAAGAAGGGTGTGCAACATCGGGGCTCCTGTTGGTGCGGGGAAGGCATCATGGTAAGGACCCGACGAAGGTGGCGAAGTTGCAGATTCCCCTTACCGGAAACGGCCCGGCTGCTGAGGGTCGCATTGTTGATGGCGCCAGGGACTTCGCGAACCCGCCGCCGGTCAATCGTGAAGGACTCCGGCCTTGGCTTTGCACTTCGCGCACTGGCCGGTGCATGACTTCTTGGCGGTTTGCCGCTGGGCCTCCAGGGACTCTTCGACCTGATCGAGGATCGACTCGATCTGGCCCAGGTCCTCCATGACGAAGAGATGCTCCGGGGAATGCGCCAGGGACATGGGAGCGGCGAACACCTCCCGGATGTCGAAGGGGCGATGCGTTTCGAGCGGGGATTCGAGGCAGCGCCGCGATTCGACGGGCGAAGCGACCAGGCCGGAGCCGAGCAGGCGCACCTCGCCCTCCTCGCGAATGAGCCCGAATTCCACGGTGAACCAGAAAATCTTCTCCAGCCGCTCCAGCTGTGGAGGGTCCAGCTGCACGCCCACCTTGCCGAACCGTTCGAGGATGTCCGCCATGCGCGGGTCGGCGCAGAGCGGCGCGTGGCCGAAGAGATCGTGAAAGGCGTCGGGCTCGACGCCGGATTCCCGCCGATCACCGCTGTGCAGCGTCACGGTGACCGGCATGATCTTCTGCGAGAGACAGCGAAAGAAAATCCGGGAGGGCAAGTGGCCGGTGGTCGCGCGAATCTGCCATCCGGTCAGCGCGAAGAGGCGCCGGGAGACTTCCTCCACCGAGGGCACGCGCGACTTGCTCAGCTCCAGCGCCGCAGCGCCATCGCGCCAGGCCGCGCTGGCGTGCGCGGCGAGATGCGGAATTTGAAATTGGGTGAGGGAATCCCACGCCTGATGGTCGCGGCGCCGATAGCCGCGCTGGTCCTGCTGAACGAAAATCTCATCCAACGGCAAGTTGAGCGAGGCATCATCCTCAAGACTCTGGATGGCCCGTCGGGCGGCATCCATTTCCAGGGGATGGATCACGGGTACGGCACGAGAGCGGGTTGAAACCATGGCCTGCCTCCTTATGTAGACTCGTCTAGTATAACGAATTATGGATATGTTTATCGTTATTCATCAAAATCCCAATTTCACGGCTGATTCACGCCATTTCTGCCAATTCGAATCCGCGCCTTCGGCCCCGCTCCCCTGCCCCCCTGTGGCCGATTGGGCGATGGATTCGCAGATACGCTTTGGGCATGAAAGCCACGCAACTTCTCCTCGGGCTCCAGGCCATGAACCTGGAGCAAATCCACGGACTTCTCAACGGACTCAATGATTCACACCTCACGACCTGTCCCTACAAGGGCGGCCACGATGTGCGCTGGGTCCTCGGACACCTCGCCATCAGCATGGATTTCGCCGCCAGCATCCTCGGACTTCCCAACGCGTCGCCCGAGGAATGGAACAAGCTTTTTGGACCTGGCGCCAGCGGCCAGACAACGAGCGGACCCAACATTGCCGAGCTCGTTAGTGTCATCGATCGAGGTCATGCCCAGGTTGCGACGGCGCTGTCGAAGGCGGATCCCGCGCTGCTCGAGCAACCGCACGGCATGGATTTTCTCGCCAAGTCGCCCCTGAAGTCCAAGGGTGATGTGCTGGGACTCCTGCTGACGAATCACGAGAGCTACCACATCGCGCAACTCTCGGCGTGTCGCTGCGTCGCCGGATTGAAGCCGCTCTTTTGATTCCTCCTGATCGAGGAACCCTGAATGCGTGAGTCCCGATCCATCGCCCGCTCGCATCGTGCCGGACGCTTTGCGTTGGTGCTTGCCATGGCCCTGTCGGGAGTTGCCGCGATCTTCGCCGCCAAGGCGTGGGCCGGCAATGCCGCGGAATCCTCGGCACAGGCCGGGAAATCCCCGCGGATTGCCGAGAGCCTCAAGGCGAAATATCCCAAGTCCGAAGGTCTGCTGGTGGTGCACTATGCCCGCGCCGACAAGAAGTACGACCGATGGAATCTCTGGTGCTGGCCCCAGGGCGGAGAGGGCGCTTCCTATCCCTTCACCGGCAAGGACGGCTTCGGCCGATACGCGGTCATTCCCTTCGACAAGCTGCCCAAGGAGGCCGGGTTCCTCGTGCGCCTGGGCGACTGGGAGTCGAAGGACATCGAGCATGACCGCTCGGTCAAGTTTGACGCGGGCAGCACGCGCGAAGTATGGCTGGTCGCCGGCGATGACCATGTCTACGCCGATCCCGAGATCGATCAGTCGCTGCGCGTCACCGGCGCCTTCCTGGATTCCGACAGCGCCATCACCCTGGCCACCTCGGCACCGCTGAGCAAGGAGCAGACGCAGAAGGCACAAATTGTGCGCCGCGACAAGCGCCCCGGCGCGCCCAAGATCACCGGCATCGCGCCGAGCCACGAATCCGGCACCTCGCGCTCGCTCTACACCGTGAAGCTGGCCAAGCCCGTGGCCGACGCCGACATCGCGGCGCTGCAGATCGAGATTCCCGGTGCGAAGCCGCAGACGCTCTACGCGCGGAACATCCTTGACCAGGAGCGTTTCACGCCGTTGCAGGCCCATTTGGGCGCCTTCTGCACGCCTGAGAAAACGGATTTTCAAACCTGGTCTCCGGTGAGCAGCGGCGTGCAGCTTCTCTTCTACGACAGTGTGGATGCCAAGCAACCCTCGCGCAGCGTGCCCCTGCAGCGCGGCGAGAAGGGATTGTGGAACGCGGAGGTTCCGGGCGATTTGCAGGGCAAACTCTACCGCTATCGCTTCGACAGTTATGGCGAGCAGCGCGAGGTTCCCGACATCCACACCTTCGCGGCAACGGCGGACGGCAGCTTTTCGGTGGTCGCCGACTTGAACCGCCTCAGCCCCAAGGAGTGGGAGTCGACCGCGGCCCCGATCCTCAAGCATCCGACGGACGAGATCATCTACGAGGTCCACGTGCGCGACTTCTCCATCGCCGACTCCGCGTGCCCGACGGCGCTGCGCGGCACCTACCTGGGGCTGACGCAGGAAAGCGCCGCCAAGGGCGGCATGATGAACGGCGGACTCTCCCATCTGAAGGAGCTCGGCGTGACGGCGGTGCATCTGCTGCCCATCGAGGATTTTTCCGCGGCGCCCAAGGAGTACAACTGGGGCTATTGGACCGCCTTCTTCAACGTGCCCGAGTCGAATTACTCCAGCGACGACAAGGATCCCCTGCAGCCCATCCGCGAGGTCAAGTCGATGGTGCAAGGCCTGCACGCCGCGGGCCTCCGCGTCATTCTTGATGTCGTCTACAACCACACCTCCAGCACCGGCACCTCGTCGCCCTTCGACCAGACGGTGCCCTTCTACTTCCACCGCACCGCGGACGACGGCCACTTGATGGACGACACCGGCGTCGGCAACGCGGTCGCCGACGAGCGGCCGATGGTGCGCAAGTACATCGTCGACAGCCTGGCGCATTGGCTGACCAACTACAAGGTGGATGGATTCCGTTTCGACCTGCTCGGCACGCACTACCCGGAGACGGTGAAGGCGATCTGCGACCGGCTTGTCGCGCTGAAGCCCGACATCACGCTCTACGGCGAGCCGTGGACCGGTGGCGGCGTCACCCACTTCGGCAAGGGCGCCCAGAAGGGAATGCGCATCGGGGTCTTCAACGACAACATCCGCAATGCGGTGCGCGGCGACCTGGACGGCACGACGACGGGTTTCGCCACCGGCCCCGGGGGCGACGCCGCGGCCTTGAAGCGCGGCGTGATCGGATCCATCGATGACTTCACGCTCGAGCCCGGCGAATCGGTGAACTACGTCGCGGCCCACGACAATCTGACCCTATGGGACAAGCTGCTCAAGGCGCAGCCGAGCGCCGACGACGCCACCCGCCGCGCCATGCAGAAGATGGCGCTGGGCATCGTGCTGACCAGCCAGGGCATCGCTTTTCTGGATGAAGGCAGCGACTTCTGCCGCACCAAGAACGGCAATCACAATTCCTACAACGCCGGCGACGAAGTGAACGCCCTCGACTGGAAGCGCAAGATGGAGTACCGCGACGTCTTCGACTATGTCAGCGGGCTGGTGGCCCTGCGCAGGGAGCATCCGGCCTTCCGCATGGGGGACAACGCCTCGGTGCGGAAGTCGGTCAAGTTCCTCGACAACGCCGGAACGGTGTCGTTCACGATCAACGGCTCCGCCGCGGGCGACTCCTGGCGCGACATCTTCGTGGCCTACAACGGCGAACCCAGGACGCAGCAAGTCACGCTGCCGCCCGGCGCCTGGACGGTGGTCGTCGACGCCAAGCAGGCTGGAACCGAGCGGCTGCGCCTGGCGTCGGGCCTGACGGGCATGCCCGCCTACTCCATGATGGTGGCCTACAAGAACTAGGCGCCGGCGAGCGCAGTGCGAGGAGTCCTCAATGAAGAAGCAACTGCAACGATGCTGGTGGTGCGGCGAGGATCCGCTCTACGTGGCCTACCACGACCGCGAGTGGGGCGTGCCGGAAATGGACGACCGCGCCCTCTTCGAGAAGCTGGTGCTCGACGGCTTCCAGGCGGGACTCTCCTGGATCACCATTCTCCGGAAGCGCGAGGCTTTCCGCGCGGCATTCGCGCAGTTCGACCCGCACAAGATTGCCAAGTTCGGCAAGAAGGATGTGCGCCGCCTGCTCGCCAACGCCGGGATCATCCGCAGCCGCAGCAAGATTGAAAGCGCCATCGGCAACGCCCACGTGTGGATCAACATCATGAAGGAGGGCGAGGGCTCCTTCCGCGACCTGCTCTGGCAGCACGTGGATCACCGGACCCGGCAGAATCGCTTTCGCCAGAAGTCCGACCTGCCGCCGGCGACGCCGGAAAGCGAGGCGATGGCCAAGTGCCTGAAGAAGGTCGGGTTCAAATTCTGCGGGCCGACGATCTGCTACGCCTTCATGCAGGCCGTGGGCATGACCAACGATCACCTGGTCTCCTGCCCGCGGCACGCCGCGGTAAAGAAGCTGGCGCGGATCAAATGATGGTGCAGGCCTCGTCGAACTCGAGGCGCGGCGAGCGCGGAAAGAGCTTGCCGGCGTCGCCGTAGCCGAGGTTGCAGAGGAAATTGGAGCGGTGCTTGGTGCCCGCGAAGAAGAGTTTGTCGGCGGCGGCGTTGTCGAAGCCGGACATCGGCCCGCAGTCCAGCCCCATCGCGCGGGCGGCGAGGATGAAGTATCCGCCCTGAATGCTGGAATTGCGGAAGGCCGAGTCGGCGATCATTTTTTCATTGCCCACGAACCAGGAGCGCGCATCCGCGGCTGGAAAGAGCTTGGGCAGCTTCTCGAAGAACTCCATGTCCTGGGCCAGGATCGCCGTGACCGGCGCCGCCTTGGTCTTCTCCTGGTTGCCCGGCGCCACGCAGGTCAGCAGTTTGGCCTTGGCGGCGGGCGATTTCACGAAGACCACCCGGAGCGGGCTGCAGTTGGCGCTGGTCGGCGCCCAGCGCATCGCATTGAACAACTCGCGCAGCGTGGCGTCGCTCACCGGCTTGTCAAGCCAGGCGTTGTGCGTGCGGGCGTTGAAGAACAGCTGGTCGAGCGCGGTCTGCGGGATGTTGGGCATGGGTGAAGTGTAGCCCGTTTTATTTTGCCGACTTCGTCCGCGGGATGAAGTCGATGACTCTCTTTGTCAGCTCGGGATTGATCGGCAGCGCGGGATCCGAGTACGAAGCCAGCTGCTTGGCTTGAACCGCTGGAACGGTCTTAAGGACGTGGTTCATGCCCTCGATCATCACGAGTTGCGCGGAGGGCGCCGCCTTCTTCAGCGCCTCGGCCTCCTCGACCGCGACCTGGATGTCCGTTGTGCCCTGTCCGATCAGGATGGGAACCTTGAGATCCGCGAAGATTTTCGCGGGGTTGTGCTTGAACCACGAAATCAGGTAGGGCTGCACCGAGGGCCGGTAGAGGGCCTGGAGCGCGGCGGGCACGGCATTGATGGTGCGCCCCGACTCGAGCTCGGAAAGGATTTTTTCGTTGGCCTGGAAAAGCTCGGGGGTCAGCTTGCCGTTCATCTGCTCGCGCAGGATCAGCCCTGCCGGGCGCGCGACGCCCGCGAGGGAGACGAAGGCGTCGGGATGAACGCGCGAGGCTGCGATCGCGCCGATCAGCGAGCCCTCGCTGTGGCCGATGATGGTGATGGTGGAGAATCGCGGATCGCGCCTCAGTTTCTCCACCCAGGCGGCGGCATCGTCAACGTAATTCTCGAAGCGCAGATTCGCTTCACTGGGACCGGCGGCGCGGCTGGCCGAGATCCCCCGCTTGTCGAAGCGCACCGAGGCAATGTTGGCTTCGGCCAGCGACTGCGCCAGCATTTGAAGTGAATTGTTCTTCCCCTTCAGAGCGCCGCTGTTGCCGTCGCGGTCCGTGGGACCGGAGCCGGCGATGATCAGCGCCACAGGAAAGGGACCGGTTCCGCCGGGCATGAGCAGCGAACCGCGAATCACTCCGGTGTCGGTGTCGAGCTTGAAGGGTTCCTCCTTGGGCGCTGCGGCAGCGGGAACCGCAGGCGCGGCGGGCGCAGCGGGCGGCGTTGTCGCGGGAGCGGTGGCCTGAGCCGCCAGAAGCACGCCAAGAACGATGGACGAAAACCAGCTCATGCGATGCAATCCTTCCGGCCGGATTTGGAGCGGCGCGGACGCGCCAACCTCACCGTCGACCAGCGCCAAGTTTAATCGAAGTCGGTTCTCAATGGACACGCGGGCCATCGTCCGCAACAACCGATTGTCCTTATACTGCGGCGACATGCCCAAGACCGAATCGTTGGCGCCGTTGGAGATGGATCCCCAGAATAAAATCATGATCATGTCGCCCTATGGTGCGCCGGAGGGGCCGGGCATGGACCTGGCGGATCTGTTCGTGGCGGCCTGGAGGAGCCGCGTCCTGCTGATCGTGTCCTGGATCGTCCTGACGGTGGCGATCTACGCCGTGCTGGTCTTGCTGGGAAAAACCACGGTGAGCACGGTCATCCGCAGCGGGCAGCTGAGCGACGCGATCCAGACGCAGGACCAGATCCGCAACCAGATCACGCAGCTGATCTTCCCGCTCCAGATGCAGTCGCTGGCCAAGGAGAAGCAGCATCCCGTCGCCGCATCGGTGAAGGTGGACTTGCCGCGGAACTCGGATTTGCTCGAAGTTTCGATCACCAGTTCCAGCCTGTCCGAGGACGAATTGAACGACCTGCTTGAGCAGGTCACGCAGGCGTGGTCACGCACTCAGTCGGTCAAGATCACCAACAATGTGCAGTTGACCCGGGATCACATCACGCTGCTTGAGAACGAGATCGTCTCGATCAACAATTATGTCAACAGCCTCAACACCAAGACCGATCCGATGCAGCAGACCGAGGCCGACCGGATGCGGATGCGCATCGACTCGCAAAAGCAGACCATCTTCTCCCTGAATAACTCGATCACGACCTTTGAGCAGCCCCTCATCCGCAAGCCCTTCGAGACCCTGGAATCGAACCTGGCCGTGGGGATCCGCGGCGCCGGCCTCTGCGTCCTGCTCGGCGCCGCCTTGGCGTGCTGCGTCGCGTATTTCGGAAGCGTGGTCCGCGTTGCGCGGTCGCGACTCCGGAATAGTTGACAGGGCGCGGGGTTTATATAGACTGGCCCCCCTATGAAAAAATCATATAAACAGCTCGTCAAGGACATCCAGCAGCTCACCGCCACGGCCAACAAGATCCGCAAGGCGGAAATCTCGCGGGTCAAGAAGGCGATCAAGACCAAGATGGCCGAATACCAGCTGAGCCTGCACGACCTCGGCGCCGTCGGCGCCGCCGCCTATGCGGGCGCCCGCGACGGCATGAACAAGGCCGTGTCAAGCAAGTCCCGCGCCGCCAAGGCCGCGAAGAAGGTCAAGGACAAGCGCAGCATTGTCAAGCCGAAGTACCGGCACCCCAAGAGCGGCGCCACCTGGTCCGGCCGCGGAAAAACCCCGCGCTGGATGGCCTCCGAGCTGAAGCACGGCAAGAAGCGCGAGTCGTTCCTCATCAAGAAGTGAGCGGACGCGGCGGCATGGGTGTGAGCCCCCTCGGCGCGGACATCACCGCCCGCGGGGTCGGCGACCCCCATCGACTGGGACCGGGATCAATCACCATGTTCAACCTCGGCCCCATGCCCCTGGTCAACAATCTGTACGACACGGCGGACGCCGCGGAGTCCGCGCGTCGCCACCCGCTGAACGTGGTGATGGACGGCGACCTGGTCGCTCACCTGGATCACCAGGTGCCGCCCGATGAGATGTATGCGAACTACCTCTACCGCTCGGCGGTGGGCGCCCCCTACGTCGAGCACTGCAAGCGGATGTGGCGGGATCTTGCCGGGCTCAAGCCGCGGCGCATCATCGACATCGGCGGCAACGACGGGACACTGCTCGCCGCCTTCCAGTCGCAAAGCGCTGAGAAACTCGATCGGGTCAACGTCGACGCGTCCGCCTCGGTCGGGCCGGAGAACCTGGCCAAGGGCATCCGCTACGTCAACGCCTACTGGGGCGACGCCGATGTGGGCAAGGCCGATGTGATCGTCTCGACCAACGTCTTCCAGCACACGGCCGACGTCGACAAGTTCCTCCGCGGCATCCAGAAGCACCTGGATGGCGTGTGGGTGCTCGAATTCCCCTACTTCTTCACCACGCTCCTGACCAACCAGTTCGACCAGATCTACCACGAGCACTACTACTACTGGCTGGTCACGCCGCTGGTGAAGCTCTTCAAGAAGTACGGTCTGACGATCACCTCCATCAGCGAGCAGGAGATCCACGGCGGCTCGCTGCGGATCATCTCCACCAACAAGCCGCTCCCCGATCGCGGGGTTCACGAGAAGTTCGTGGCGCAGGAGGCGGCATACGACTACACAGGCTGGGCGGCGCGGATGCGCGACAAGATCGAGCGCGATCGCGCCTTCTTCAAGGAGTTGAAGAGCACGTCCACCATTGCCGGCTTCGGCGCCGCGGCCAAGGGTTGCATCTACCTCAACGCAGTCGGCTGCCACGCCCAGCTGGACTACGTGGTCGACGACACGCCGCAGAAGCAGGGCAAGTTCATTCCCGGCACGCGGCTGGAAGTGGTGCCGCGCGAGCGGCTCTTCGCAGATCAGCCCGACTGCCTGGTCGTGCTCGCCCACAACTTCAAGGACTACATCGCAACATCGCTCCGTCCTCATTACAAGGGGCGCATCGTGGCGATGATTCCCGAGTTCGCGCAGGTCGACCGGACCTGAGCCGGCTCGCGGCGCAGGATCACTTGAAGGGCTTGAAGTGCCGCCGGGAGAGATCCCACCCGAAAAGTCTTTCCAGGCGCATCATCATCCGGTACTTCCGCTCCTTGCGGGTGATCCGATAGTCGGGATCGGGCGCGAAGCCGCGCTCCGACTCCTCCTCGATCCACTTGTGGATGACCGCGGGATGCGTTCCCTGGAAGCGGGCGAGCCCCATCGGATCGGTCTCATAGCGCTTGATGGCCGCGGCCGTGGAGCCCCAGTACTTGGTGACCCGCGCAATCTTCTTGTTCATCGACTCCACGCTGCGCACGAAGCCGTAGTGGTAGATCGCGGCGTCCGCCACGGCGGCGCGCGGATAACGGCCGCGCCGCTGCCGGTCCATGACCACCCAGTAGAGGCCGTCGGGGGCCCAGGTCCGGATGGTGTTGCGGATGATGCGCGGCTCGCGGCGGTACCAGCCCGGGCTCACCGATTCCCATTCGGCGCTGCCGAAGAAGTGGTGGAAGTGAAAGGCGATCGCGTCGACCTGACGGTTCTCCAGGTGGCGCTGCATGCACTCTCGGATGGCGGGCAGGTCCTTCTCGTGCACCACCTCGTCGCCCTCCAGGTAGAAGGCCCAGTCCCCGGTGCAGTGGTATTGCGCGATCATCTTCTGCTGGGCGTAGACGAAGCCGCGGTCGTGCATCTTCTCGTTCCATTGCGTCTGCAGGATCTGGATCTTCGGCGACTGAATGGCGCGGATCCTCTCAAGCGTGTCGTCCTCGCCCTGGCCCACCGAGATCACGAACTCGTCGCACAGCGGCAGCACCGACCGGATGCTCTCCACGAACGGATACCCCAGCAGCGTGCCGTTGCGAATGAAGGAGAACCCGCTGACTTTCATGGCGTGGCGGATGATAGAAACATTTCAGGCGCGGATCGCGCCGAAACCGGAGCCGCGATTCCCTGAAGGTAGGATGAGCTGCGACAACGACCGCCATGCCTTCCTCCAGCCGCAACCTCCGGGACTATTTCGCCAGGCCATTCACGCGGCCGCCGCGCATCCGCGACCACTACCCTGTTGGCGAGGGCGCGTTCGGTGAGACGCTCGAATCGCTCCCGATGAGTCCCATGCAGGCGCTGGGGGCGAATGTTCGCAAGTTCATCCTGAAGCACCGGATCAGTTTCCGTTCGCTCAAGCGAGGGCGGGTCCGGGACCACTTTCCCGTCGGGCGCGGCACCTACGGCGAGCCCACCGTCCAGTTTCACAACGCGGCGAATCTGCGGATCGGCTCCTTCTGCTCGATCGCCGACAATGTGAACATCTTCCTCGGCGGCAACCACCGGATTGACTGGATCACGGCCTATCCGTTCAATGTCTTCCGCGCCTCCGCGAGGCACATCAAGGGCCAGCCGCAGACCAAGGGGGATGTCACGATCGGCAACGATGTCTGGATCGGCGACGGCGTCACGATCCTTTCAGGTGTCACGATCGGCAACGGCGCGGCCATCGGCGCCAAGGCCGTCATCGCCAAGGATGTGCCGCCCTACGCCCTGGTGGCGGGCAATCCGGCGAGGATTCTGCGCTATCGATTTCCAGAGCACCAGATCGCGGAGCTCCAGCGCATCGCGTGGTGGAACTGGTCGGATGCGAAGCAGGAGATGGCGATGCCGATCCTGCTGTCGGGCGATGTCGAGAAGCTCATTTTGTTTGCCGACAGCCATCGGCACATCGACTGACGACTTCGCGCAGCGACTCGCGCCACGGCGGAAGCCGGCATTGGAATGCGTTGAACAATTTTCCGCAGTCCAGCCGTCCATTTTTCGAGCGCGGCGCCGGCAAGGGATAGTCGCTCGAAGGGATGGGAACGACCTTCGTCCCGCGCTCCACGGCCGCCGGTGACAGCCCCACGATCGCCTGGGCAAACTCGAACCAGCTCGTGCTTCCGGTGCCGGTCGCGTGGTAGATCTCCGAAGCAAAGTCGCCGGGAGCGGCGAGCACACGCTGGACGACCTGCGCGGTCGCGTCGGCGAGGGAGCCCGCCTCGGTGGGATTTCCGAATTGGTCGTTGACCACGCGGATCTCGTCGCGCTCGCAAGCGAGCCTGAGGATGGTCCGCACAAAATTGTGTCCGTGCGAGGCATAAACCCAGCTGGTCCGCAAAATCACGAAGCGACCCCCGGCCGCCGCCACCGCCTGATCGCCCTCCCATTTGCTCCTGCCGTACTGATTGATCGGATTGGGCGCGTCGCTCTCGACATAGGGCGCGCCCTTGGTGCCGTCGTAGACCGCATCGGTGGAGTAGTGGATCAACAGGGCGCCGAGCATTGCCGCCTCCTCCGCCATCACGCCGGGAGACTCCGCGTTGATGCGACGGGCGAGCTCCGACTCGCTCTCTGCCTTGTCGACCGCGGTGTAGGCCGCGGCGTTGACGACGATCTCGGGTTTGGCGTAGCGCACCACCTCTCGCAGCGACGAAGGCCGGGAGAAATCCGCCTGGCTGGGGGTCGGAACGATCAGCGTTCCGATCGACGTGAGCGACCGCTGCAACTCGAGTCCAACCTGTCCGTCGCCGCCGAACAGCAGGATTCGGCGGGCCCCCTGACTCAAGGAAAGAGCTCCGCGTCCTTGAAGGCTGACCCGGCCGCATCCTTGGCCGAGAGGATGGGCGTCGCGGAGAGCGGCCACTTGATGCCGGTTGCGGGATCATCCCAGCGAATGCAGCGCTGGTGCTCGGGCGACCAGAAGTCGGTGTGCTTGTAGAGCACCTCCGCAGTTTCGGAAAGGGTGAGGAACCCATGGGCAAAGCCCCTGGGTATCCACAGTGCGCGGCGGTTCTCCGCACCGAGGCGCGTGCCGACCCAGCGACCGAAGTTCGGGGAGCTCTTTCGCAGGTCCACGGCGACATCGAAGATCTCTCCGGTGACAACGCGGACGATCTTTCCCTGCGGCCGAGCGATCTGGTAGTGCAGGCCGCGAAGCACATGGCGGGTCGAGCGCGAGTGATCATCCTGCACGAAAGCGTCCATGCAGCCCGTTGCACTCTGGAATGCTCGTGAGTTGAAACTCTCAAAGAAGAACCCGCGGTCGTCGCGAAACACCTCCGGCTCGATCAGCATGACTTCGGGAAGATCGGTCGGCGTGAATTTCATCGGCGCCTCAGCGCTCCCGCAGCATCTGCATGAGGTATTGGCCGTAGTCGTTCTTGAGCATCGGCGCCGCCAATTTCTCGACCTGGGCCCGGTCGATGTAGCCCTGGCGGAAGGCGACCTCCTCGGGGCAGGCGATCTTCAGGCCCTGGCGGTCCTCGAGCGTCTGCACGAACTGGCTCGCCTGCAGCAGCGACTCGTGCGTTCCGGTGTCGAGCCAGGCGTAGCCGCGCCCCATCAGCTCCACGTGCAGCCTCTTGCTCTCCAGGTAGGCGCGGTTCACATCCGAAATCTCCAGCTCGCCGCGCGCCGAGGGCTTGATGCCGGCCGCGACGCGCAGCACGTCGTTGTCGTAGAAGTAGAGCCCGGTCACCGCGTAGTTCGACTTGGGCTTTTCGGGCTTCTCCTCGATCGAGGTCGCCTGCCCCGCGGCGTCGAAGGCCACCACACCGTAGCGCTGCGGGTCACGCACGCGGTAGGCGAAAACCGTCGCGCCCTCCTCGCGCTTGGAGGCCTTCTGCACCAGGTTCTGGAACTCATGCCCGAAGAAGATGTTGTCGCCCAGCACCAGCGCCGTCGGGGCCTTGCCGACGAATTCCCTGCCGATGATGAAGGCCTGCGCCAGCCCGTCGGGCGAGGGCTGCGGGGCGTATTGCAGATTGATTCCCCACGCGCTTCCATCGCCGAGCAGCTTCTGGAAGAGCGGCAGATCCTGCGGCGTGGAGATGACCAGGATGTCCCGGATGCCCGCCAGCATCAGCGTGGTGAGCGGGTAGTAGATCATCGGCTTGTCGTAGATCGGCAGCATCTGCTTCGAGAGCGCCAGCGTCACCGGATGGAGCCGCGTGCCCGAGCCGCCGGCCAGGATGATGCCGCGCCGCTTCAAACCGAAGTCTCCTGCCGCTTGGAATAATTCGTGTCCACCCACTCGCGGTAGGCGCCGCTGGTCACGTTGGCGACCCACTTCTCGTTGTCCAGATACCAGCGCACGGTCTTCTGCAGGCCGCCGGCGAAGGTCTCCGCGGGCTTCCACTTGAGCTCGCCCTGGATTTTCCGCGAGTCGATGGCGTAGCGCCGATCATGCCCCGGCCGGTCCTTCACGAAGGTGATCTGCGTCCGGTAGGACTTGCCGTCCGACCTCGGCCGCAGCGCGTCGAGGATGTCGCACAAGGTGTGGACCACGTCAAGATTTTTCATCTCGCTGTTGCCGCCGATGTTGTAGACCTGTCCGACGCGCCCCGACTCCAGCACGCGCCGGATGGCGGAGCAATGGTCGGAGACGAAGAGCCAGTCGCGCACATTCTGCCCGTCGCCGTAGACCGGCAGCGGCTTGCCCTGGAGCGCGTTGTGGATCATGAGCGGAATGAGCTTCTCCGGAAACTGGAAGGGCCCGTAGTTGTTCGAGCAGTTGGTGGTGAGCACTGGCAGTCCGTAGGTGTGGTGGTAGGCGCGGACCAGGTGGTCGGAGGCGGCCTTCGAGGCGGAATAGGGGCTGTTGGGCTCGTACTGCTTGCTCTCGGCGAAGGCGGGATCGGCCGCGCCGAGCGAGCCGTAGACCTCGTCGGTGGAGACGTGCAGAAATCGAAAGGCGGCCTTCTCCGCGCCGGCCAGCGCGTCGTGGTGCTTGCGGACGCACTCGAGCAGCCGGAAGGTGCCGACGATGTTGGTCTGGATGAAGGACTCCGGCCCGTGGATGGAGCGGTCGACGTGGCTCTCCGCGGCGAAGTTGACGATGGCGCGCGGATGGTGCTTCTCCATCAGCTGCTCGACCAGCGCCGAGTCGCCGATGTCACCGCGCACAAAAGTGAGCCGCTTGTCCCCGCGAAGTCCGGCGAGATTCTCCAGGTTGCCCGCGTAGGTCAGGACGTCCAAGCCCAACACCGGCTCGCCGCCGCCACCAAGCCAGTCCAGCGTGAAGTTGGAGCCGATGAATCCGGCGCTTCCGGTGACGAGGATCATTCGGTTTCATCCTAGGACAAATCGGCGGGGATTTCACGGCGCGCCGGCGCCGCCCGCGGGGGTTGTGCTACCTTTTTCGTCATCCCACCAAGAGCCCGCGATTGACCACTTCCGCGACGAACATCATGTCCATCATTGTTCCCACCTGGAACAACCTGCCCTATCTGCGGCTCTGCGTCGAGAGCATCCGCAGGAACTCCGCGTTCGACCATGAAATCGTCGCCCATGTCAACGAAGGAAGCGACGGGACGCGGGAGTACCTGACGCGCGAGGGCATCCGCTTCACGGAATCGCCCGCCAACGTCGGCATCTGCATCGCGATGAACCAGGCGGCCGCGAGCTCGACCTCGCCCCTTCTCTGCATCATGAACGACGACATGTACTGCCTTCCCGGGTGGGACACCTGCCTGCTCGAGAAGGTGCGCTCGCTCGACACCCGGCTGTACATGATCTCCGGGACGATGATTGAACCCCGGGGTGCAGGAAATCCCTGCGCCGTGTCGGCCGATTTCGGCACCTCCATCGAGACTTTCTGCGAAGCGGAGCTGACCCGGAAGTTCACCTCCCTGCGCATGCTCGACTGGTATGGCTCATGCTGGTGCCCCTTCATCATGCACCGCGACGCCTGGAACCAGGTCGGAGGACTGAGCGAGGAGTTCTCGCCCGGGATGAGCTGCGAGAACGACCTGGCCATGAAGATGTGGAGGGCCGGTTGCCGGATCTTCCTCGGACTCGGCGGATCGATGGTCTACCACTTCCAATGCAAGTCCACGGGGCGCGTGAAGCGGAACCCCGGCGCCAGGCAATTCCTGAAGAAGTGGCGGATCAGCTCATCGCTTCTGGACCGCCACTATCTGCGCAAGGGCTTTCCGGCGCGCTCCATCAAGCTGCCGGAGCCGAGCCGCACGCCGCTCTACTTTTACGACCTGGCTCGAAGCAAGGCGAAGCTCGCCGCGCGAACGCTCTTCGACCGCGACTAGAACCAGGCGTCAGGCGCGGGAAGGCGAGGCGCTTTTGGCGCCGCCCGATTCCGGAAGCGGCATCGTGGAGAGGGTCATCATGATCACGCCGATGGTCAGGAAGACGCCGCGGGTGTGGAAGCTGTCGAACATGGCCGCGCAGAACCAGATCACCGAGCCGCCGAAGACGCCGATGCGCGTGGGATCGAGCTGGACGAACTTGAAGGCCCGGACGAAGAATGCCCCGGCCCAGACCGCGAAGAGCAGCAGGCCGACGACGCCATTCTCGGTGAGGATCATCACATAGGTCGAGTGGGGCGTGTCGTAGTACTTGATGTCGATGCCCGGATACTCGATGCCGGTGACGTTTGCGGTCGCCTTCTTGTAGCCGCCGAGACCGACGCCGAAGATCGGGTTGGTCCGCCACGCGACCATCGACATCTTCCACATCGCGATCCGCGCCTCCATCACCTGCGGCGTGCCGCTCTGCAGGGACTGCTCGGTCTCGACGACCGCCTGCCGGACCTTGACGACCAGGGCCTCGCCCGCGAGGAAGTAGACGCCCCCCACCACGGCCAGTCCGAGCACGAAGCGGATCGCGGCGCGGCGCAGCCAGCCGCGCACCGCGAAGACCAGCACGATGTTGGCGACCAGGATTTCCATCAGGATCGCCACCAGCGCCGCGCGCTGGCCCGCCCAGACAAACCCCAGCGCCGAAAGCACCGCCATCGGCACGCACAGAAGCATCGCCTGCCAACTCACGGCGACCGCCAAAAAGAGCCAGCAGCTCAGCGCGATCGCATCCCAAAGTCCCGTCATGGTCGGATGACGAAGTCCGGCCAGCGTGTTCTGCCCGTGGTGCGTGACTCCGAACGCGGCGCCCGCCAGCTGGATCCCCTGCATCACGACGGCCGAGAGCAGGAAGCCCGCCAGCAGCCAGCGCCACTGCCGGTGGAGCGGCCAGAGCATGGGCATCCACACCAGGAATTTCAGGGTTTCGAAACGCTCCAATCCTTGCGAGACATCGGGCGACCACACAATCGTGATCGCCAGCCACGCCGCCGAGAGCAGCATGAGCCGGATCCAGGTTTCGCCGAACATCCGCTTCCAATCGGGCAGCAGGGCCGGGGCTCGCAGCAGCGTGGCGCCCAGCAGCACGAAGATGCCGACGCTGGAGGTGGCGGTGGAGATCGCCTCGCAGACCATGGCGACGAAGGCCGCCACCAGGTGCGCCGGCACGCCGATGAAATCTCCCTTGAGCCGGGGAACCGGAATGTAGAAGAGCGTGAGGTCCAGACCGGCCTTCGCGAAAAGCCTGGTGATCCAGGGATCCTTCTTCAGGCGGGCCGAATCCAATTCAATTGATCCCGTCACTCGGCATCCTCCGCACATGCTCGACTTTGCGGAGGAACATCACCAGGGACCGACCAAAGAGCAATGCCGGTGAGTTGATGTGCGAGAACATTTCCCGGTTCCGCCCCATGTGCTCCCTGTTCGCCCAAGGGCCGAAGAAAATCCACAGCGCCCACGGCAATCCCAGCAGCCAGATCAGGACATACAAGGGCATGAGCACCTTCCGCTTGTACTTGTCCGTGGCGATGGACTCCACCCGACCGCCGAAGTACTCGGCCATGTAGCGCAGCCGCAAATAATCCACCGGCGCGATGTGGAACCGGTCGGTCAACTCGTCCCTCCCGATTTCCCGCACATTCGCCGGAAGAAACTGGTAGAGGGTCCCGGTCAGCAGAAACTGCAGGCGGGAGTAGTAGCTCAGCACATTGGGCGTGGAAAGGACGACCATGCCTCCGACGCGGCAGACGCGCAGCAGCTCCTTGATCAAATGGTCGGGTTCAAGCATGTGCTCGAGTCCTTCCAGGCAGAGCACGGCGTCAAAAGAGGCATCTTCGAAGGGAAGATCGTGGTTCATGTCCACGCGGACATAGTCCGGCCGGGCCTGGGCGAGGTCCGCGCAGACCACCTCGTGACCGAGCTCCCTCAGCGCGTCGCTCAACTGCCCTGCGCCGGCCGGGATGTCGAGCATCCGCATCGGCGGCTTGCCCACGAAGGACTGGATGACGCGGCGCATGTAATCCGTAAGTTCCTGGTTGTTGGAACCTGAGTGGAAGCTCGCGCAGGACAATTTCGGCTCCGGGGTCGCGGCGTGCGCACGCGCGTCGGCCGCCCGTCGGGGAGCCCGAGATGGTCCGCCACTCGGGATGGGCGCCTGTTCGTTGATTTCTGTGGGCTTCAACACGGCGATCATAAGGGAAATTACACGGACGCCGATGGTGCACGTCGGCGCCCGTCCCGCGCGACATGGTCGCGAATGAACGCAAAGGACCTCAATCCTTCCGGCTTCGCTCGAAGGTGGCCATGGTGTTGGCGAAGCGCCCGATCGCGTACATCACCAGCGCCACCATGCCGCGCCAGCCATCCAGGAATCCGCCGCGCAGGAGTCCATGCTTGAAGACGATCGCGCAGGCGCTGCAGAAGCTGTAGAGCAGCGGAAAAGTTTTTGGTCGGCGCACTTCCGCCGAGAGGCGGGCATATTTCGCCGCACGCTCCATGGCGTCGCAGACTCCGTCCCAGGATTCGTGGCGGCAGACGCCGGCGGCGCGGATGGTCGGCCCGTCGGCCTCGACGCGCTCATGCACGGGCTTGTGCACCATGCCCAGCGCGCCGCGCCGGCCGCAACGCACCACCCAGTCGGGAAAGCCGACGTGGTGGATCCATCCCCCTTCGTACCACATTTTCCGGTTGATCTCGATGGCGCGGACACCGGGCGCCGCCCCCTGAATCGCCTCGCGCAATCCCTTCTGCAAATCCGGCTCCAGGCTCTCGTCGCTGTCCAGCAGCAGCACCCATTCCTCGGTCGCGGCCAGCGACAGCGCGAACTCCTTCTGCTTCGCGTAACCCTGCCAGGGGTGGTGCACGACCTCGGCGCCGAATTTCCGGCAGGCCTCGATCGTGCCGTCGGTGCTGCCGGAGTCGACGACGTGGATCCTCCGGGCCAGGCCCCGCGCGCTCTCAAGGCAGCGGGCGATGGTCCTCATGCTGTTGTGGGTCGTGACCACCAGTGCGAGATCGAGTTGGGAAGTGTTTTGCATTCGAATGGGAATCCGCCCCGCCGGGATGCGTCGGACGAGTGGAAACTAACAGACGCCTGAGCGGTCGGCGAGTAACCTCGCGCCGGATGAGCGAAGCCATCGACATCGATTCCGCCTCGCTCGCGAGCATCCTGCAGGAGGCGGTCCGGGCGGGCGCCGACGCCGTCCATGCTGCCGGCTCGCCGAAGGCCATTCAAAAAAGCGACTCCAGTCCGGTCACGCTGGCGGATTTCGCCGGTCAATGCGCGATCACCGAATCGCTGGTCCGGCGGCTGGGATCCGCGATCCGGATCGCGGGCGAGGAGAGCGCCGACGAGACCGGCGCCGCGGGCGAGGAGGAAACCCTCCACGGAGTGACCGAGGTGCTCAACCGCGCGGACACGAAGATGCAATGGACCATCGAGCGCGTGCGCTCGACGCTGGCCATGAGCCGCGACGCGGGCGGGGCGGTCGGATCGCTCTGGACCATCGATCCGATCGACGGGACCAAGGGCTATCTGCGCGGCGGCCAGTTCGCGATCGCGGTCGGACTGCTGGTGGATGGCGCGCCCTTCGCAGGAGCGATCGGATGTCCGCGGCTCGGACTCTCTTCGGCCGCGGCCGACTCGCAAGGAACGCTCGCCTTCGCCATCCGCGGCCGCGGCGCCTGGCAGGTGCCGCTCAAAGGCGCGGCCGCTCCAACTCAGATGCGGGCGCGATCGTGGTCGCCCGGCGGAGCGATTCGACTCGCGGAGTCCGTGGAAGCGGCTCACTCCGCGCATGACCGCGCCCTGGCCATGATCTCGCCCGCGGGGAGCGTCACGTGTTTGCCGATGGACAGCCAGGCGAAGTATGTCCTGCTGGCCCGCGGGGACGCCGACTGCTTTGTGCGCCTCTCGCCCAAGCCGGACTACGGGGAAAAAATCTGGGACCACGCCGCGGGAGTGGTGATCGCCCAGGAGGCGGGCTGCGCAGCGTCGGACGCTTCGGGCGCGCCGCTGGATTTTCGACGCGGCCGCTCGATGCATCCCGGCGCCGGAGTTTTCTGCGCCCACCCCGCGCTGCACTCGGCGGTTCTTGGCGGCCGGCCGCAGCGCCCTGCCGGCGGCACGTCCTGACCCGATTCACGTGCTGCGCTACTTCAGGAATCCGCCGCGTGTCAGCTCCTGCGCGATGCGCTGCGCCGCGGCCGCCGGGTCCTCATCCGCGCGGACCGTGATCCGCGCCTCCTGCGGAACCTCGAAGCGGACCTCCCCATCGTCGCGATTCATCGATCCCCCCTCCACATGGATCAGCACGAAACGCTCGGAGCCCACGAGCAAGCGAGCCTTGTCGCGGGCCTCCTGCTGCGGCGCCACCATGCTGCAGATGGCGATCAGTCCCTGGTCGTTGAGGAGCCGGGAGACTTCCATCGCGCGGCGCAGATTCTCGCTGCGCGACCTGGGATCGAATCCCAGATCGCGGCTGAGCGACCGGCGCATCGACTGGCCGTCGAGCACCACCGCCGCATGGCCGGCATCGAAGAGTCGGCGGTTGAGCTGGTGGGCCAGCTTCGCCTTGCCCGCCCCCGGCATGCCGCAGAGCAGCAGGGTGACCGGTCGCTGCGCATGGCGCTGCTCGCGATCTTCAAGCCGCACCAACTGCGGCCGCTCCACCAGGCCGGCCACGGCGCGGGTGTCCCAGTGCGACTGCCGCATCCCCTGCTTCAGGCGGATCATTCCCGCGCCGACCGTCGCGCAGGTCAGGCGGTCCACCAGGATCAGCGCGCCCGTGCCGCGGCAATCGCTGTAGGAGGTGATGGCGATCGGCTCCTCGCACTCGATCTCCACGCGGCCGATGGCGTTGAGCGCCAGCATGACCGCAGGGCGCTCGGCGAGTGCGTCGATGTCGTGCTCCCAGTGGATGGCCCGCACCCGGGCGCTGGTGGTGCGCGTTCCGGCGCGGAGAATCCATTGCGACCCCGGCTGCAGCGGCTGCTCCGACATCCACACCAGATCGGCCTCGAAGCGCTTCGCGACCGCCGTGTCCCCGCCCTCCCCCGCGATCACATCGCCGCGCGAGCAGTCCACCTCGTCCTCAAAGGTCAGCACCACCGCGTCGCCGGCGCTGGCCACGGGGCGGTCGCCATCCGCGGTCGCGATGCGGCGCAGCCGCGTGGACTTGCCCGAGGGCAGCACCCGCACGCGCTCGCCGGCGCGGATCGATCCCGACTCCACACTGCCGGCGAAGCCGCGGAAATCCAGATCGGGTCGGAAGACCTGCTGCACCGGCATGCGAAAAGGTCCGTCGAGGTTCGGCGGCTCCACGGGCACCGAATCGAGCAGCTCCATGACCGTCGGTCCCGAGTACCACTTCATGCGTTCGCTGCGAAGAGCGACATTGTCCCCCTGCAGCGCCGAGATCGGAATGGCCACCGGATCGGCGATGCCCAGGTGTGCACAGAGCGCGCGGAAGTCGCTCTCGACCTTGCGGAAGGTCTCCGGAGACCATTCCGCCAGATCCATCTTGTTCACGCAGGCCACCACATGGCGGATGCCCAGCAGCGCCGCGATGAAGGCGTGGCGGCGCGTCTGCGAGGTCACGCCATGCCGCGCGTCGATGAGCGTGATCGCCAGCTGGCAGTGGCTCGCTCCGGTCGCCATGTTGCGGGTGTACTGCTCATGGCCGGGGCAGTCCGCGATGATGAACGACCGCTTGGCCGAGGAGAAGTAGCGCCACGCCACGTCGATCGTGATGCCCTGCTCGCGCTCCGCCTTGAGGCCGTCCACCAGCAGGGCCAGATCGACCTCGCCGCCCCGCGTGCCGTGCACCTTGCTCTCGGCCACGACGGCGCGCATGTGATCCTCGAAGACGCGCCCCGTGTCGTGCAGCAGGCGGCCGATCAGCGTGCTCTTGCCATCGTCGACGCTGCCGCAGGTCAGGAAGCGCAGCAGCTCGTGCCGCTCATAGCGGTCGAGAAACTGCCCCACATCGGTGCCGGGCACGAAGGTCACGCTCATCAGAAGTAGCCCTCGCGCTTCTTCTCTTCCATGCTGCCGATGGCGTCGTGATCGATCAGCCGACCCTGCCGCTCCGACGTGCGGGTGAGCAGCATCTCCTCGATCACCTCGACCAGCGTGGTGGCATTCGATTCCACGGCGCCGGAGAGCGGATAGCAGCCGAGCGTGCGGAAGCGCACCATGCGCCGATCGGCTTTCTCCCCCGGCTTCAATTTCATCCGGTCGTCGTCCAGCATGATCCAGGTGCCGCCGCGATTCACCACGGGTCGCTCCCGGGCGAAATAGAGCGGCACCACCGGCAGTTTCTGCCGGTGGATGTAGAGCCAGACGTCCAGCTCGGTCCAGTTGGAGAGCGGAAAGACGCGCATGCTCTCGCCGGGAAGAACACGGGTGTTGAAGAGATTCCACAGCTCCGGCCGCTGGTTCTTGGGATCCCAGCGGTGATGCGAGTCGCGGAAGCTGAAGACGCGCTCCTTGGCGCGGCTCTTCTCCTCGTCGCGACGGGCGCCGCCGATGGCCGCGTCGAAGCGGTGCTGCTCCAGCGCCTGCCGAAGCGCCTGGGTCTTCATGACATCCGTGTAGAGCTTGGACCCGTGGGTGAAGGGCGTGATGCCCTGGGCCAGGCCCTCCTGATTGGTGTGCACGATCAACTCCACGCCCAGATCCTTCGCCACCTGGTCGCGGAAGGCGATCATCTCCCGGAACTTCCAGGTGGTGTCGACATGCAGCAACGGGAAGGGAGGCTTGCCCGGCCAGAACGCCTTGCGGGCAAGGTGCAGCAGCACCGTGGAATCCTTGCCGATGGAATACATCAGCACCGGCCGCTCGAACGAGGCCGCCGTCTCCCTCAGAATGTGGATGGCTTCGGCCTCGAGTTCGTCCAGGTGGGAATTCTTCATGCGATCGTCACGCCGCGCGTCGCTCCGGGCGCCCGCGCCGAATGCTACCTTCACCCCACCATGCCGCCGAAGATCGTTGACGGAGCGACCATCTGGCTCACCGGCCTCTCGGGCTCGGGCAAGAGCACCATCGCCCAGGAGCTCGAGCGCCAGCTCGTGGCCTCGGGCCGTCGCGCGGTTCGGCTGGACGGTGACGAGCTGCGGCGTGGCATGAACCAGGACCTCGGTTTCGACGCGGCGGGTCGGCAGGAGGCGGTGCGCCGCGCCGGCGAGGCCGCGCTGCTGCAGGCCGGGACGGGCGCCGTCGCCATCGTGTCGATGATCTCCCCATACAAGTCCGGCCGCGATCTTGTGCGCCAAAGGCACGGCGCCTCGAACCTTCGATTCATCGAGGTCTTCGTCGATTGTCCCCTTGCCATCGCAGAGAAACGCGATCCCAAGGGGCTCTACCGGAAAGCCCGCGCCGGGCTTCTCAAAGGCATGACGGGCATCGACGATCCCTATGAGGCGCCGCAAGCGCCGGAGGTGCGCCTGGACACATCAACCCACTCGGTTCCGCAATGCGTCGACCTTATTTGCATTCATTTGCGGTCGCAAGAACAAATCATGTAGACGCGGTATACTGAACCGCTTGGTTTGGCCCATTTTTGCCCATTCCACTTTTTGATCTGCGACCATCGGACCCCACATCACACACCTCACATCTCATTCCCCGCTTCTCAGGCCGAGCTCCACCAAGCCCACCTTGGTCATGCTGCGCTATTTTGTGCCGCTGATTGTGGTGCACGCTGCGGCCCTGCTAGCGGTGATGCCGAGTCTGTTCTCCTGGACCGCTCTGCTGATCGCGCTCGCGGGCGTCCACGTCTTCGGCCAGGCGATCACGATGGGCTACCACCGCCTGCTCACCCACCGGAGCTTCGAAGTGCCACGCTGGTTCGAATACGGACTGGTGGTGCTGGCCCTCTGCTGCCTGGAAGATTCTCCGGCGCGTTGGGTGGCGACGCACCGCAAGCATCACGTGCACAGCGACGAGCCCGAGGATCCGCACTCGCCGCTGGTGACCTTCCTGTGGGGGCACATGGGCTGGCTCTTCCTGCACAACCGCGAGCTGCACCAATGGGCGAACTACGAGCGCTACGCCAAGGATGTCCTGCAGGATCCCTTCTACATGTGGCTGGAGAAGAATCCGACCAGCCCGCTCTGGTTCTACCTGGGCCAGTGCGTGGTCTTCTTCGCGGCGCCGCTGGCTCTTTCCAGCATCTGGCTTGACTGGAACAGCGCCCTGTATTTCGCCGCGGGCGTGCTGGTGTGGGGCGTCTTCGTGCGCACCGTGCTGGTCTGGCACATCACCTGGAGCGTGAACAGCCTGACGCATCTCTTCGGCTACCAGAATCACGAGACCGATGAGAACAGCCGCAACAACTGGCTGGTGGCGCTGGTCGCCGCCGGTGAGGGCTGGCACAACAATCATCATCACGACCCCTCCTGCTGCTCCGTGCAGCATCGCTGGTGGGAGCTGGATGTGACCTACTGGGAAGTCCGCGCCTTGAAGGCCATCGGCATCGCCAAGGACATCGTGCCCCGACGCGAGGTGCGCGTCGAGGAAGCCCAGAACGCGGCGCGAAAATCCGTGGTTTCCAGCCTGAACTGAAGACAATTTGATTTCGGCACCGACTTCGCCGCTTCGATGCGCGGCGGCCTTTTACCAATCCTGCCGTGCGGGAAATTTCGAGCAATCCACCACCAGATCGAACCCCGGTCGCAGCGTCGACGGCGGCGTCATCAGGAAACGAATGGGATGCTTCGGATCCGCGCGGTTGATCCACTCGCCGATCGAGTCGATGCCCATCGACTGCAATGGCCGGATCATGACCGAACCGTAAATGTGTCCGCTGTAGCAGTTCTGCGGGAAGTAGACGCAGGCCGCCGCCTCGCCCGGCTTGCCCGGCGGCAACGCGGCCTGGTGGTCCAGCACGATTCGATTGATCTCGCGGGCGTAGTACCAGGTCATGGAGAACTGGTAGGTGCGGCCGGCGACTCCGTAGAGACCGACGACGCAGAGCACGGCCATCGCTGCCGCGGCGATGAAGCGCCCGATGAAGCGGTCGTTGTCGTCGGCCGGGTTCCACAGCATCAATCCGGCGGTCACGATCAGCAGCCCCGATCCGATGTTGGGGCCGAATCCATACAGATCGGAGACCGCGCCCATGGGCAGGGTCACGACCACGCTGAACATGCAGACGCACGCGGCCAGCAGCGCCCGGCGCAGCGGCACATGGCCTGGTGTCTTGCGGTGCAGGATGCGCAGCGCCCCCGCCGCGATCAGCACTCCGCCCGAGGCGAGCAGACTGAGCACCGGAAGCGCCCGCAGCGGCAGCATCGCGGCCTCGTCGTTGAAGATATGCAGCGGGCCGTTGGAGAAAATGCCGAACATCGACATCAGCGCGTTGGTGAGGATGTTCTCGCCCAGCCCGATCTGGTAGCGGCCCTCCGGCGCCTCGTCGATCGGTGCCACGCCGCCGAGACCGCCGAACTTGTAGCGAATGACCAGGTAGATCAGCGGCATGACCGCGACCGGGAGCAGCGCCAACGCGGCGCGCAGGGTGGCGCGGCGATCCATCCCGCGGCAGGCGGCGATCGCCACGATCACGCCCGCGCCGATCGCGGCGCTCCAGCCGAAGAAGGTTTCCTTGACGTTCATGGCCACCGCGGCGATGACAAAGAGAAGCGCGAGCGTGCCCCCGATCGACCCGCCCCGCCGCGCCGCCGCAAAAAGATCCCAGGTCAGGATGCCGCACCAGAGCCCGAGGGCTGCGACCCAGGTCTGCGAGCAGGTGTCCATCTGCCAGAGCGAGGTCATGGTGCTGGGCGAGAGCTCGATCCAAATCAGGATCAGCGGGGCCGCGATTGGCGCCGCGGGAAGCACCCGCCGCGCCAGCGCCACCACGCCCAGGGCCAGCAGCGCCATCCCCGTGAATTGCACCGGCAGCACGGGCCAGCACCAGAGCGTGCGCGGGTCGCAGAAGCTGGCGACGATGTTTTCCAGGGGGCGGAAGCTGTTGGTGTGAAGCCAGCCGTGGCGGATGTTCTCCGCCAGCGAACCGACGTTGAGATTGCCGCGGACGAATTTCAGGTCGTCGTTGGAGACGTTCAGCCCCCAGTGGATCGGCGCGACCAGCAGCCAGAGGAAGAGCAGGACCGCGGCGGCCCAGGCCCACTTCACCGCCGCGCCCGAAGTGCCGGCGCCCGAGGTCGCGCCAGCGCCGGTTGAAGTGGAGGAAATCGTCGTCACCGCGTTGAAGTGTAATCATCGCGGGGCTCTCCGCTACGCTGCACGCCATGAGAGCCTTGTGGGTCGCGGCCTTCGTCGCAGTTCTGCTCTCGGCGATCGCCGTGCGGGCGCACATCCAATTCGCCAACGTCATTCCTCCGGCGATGGATCCCGCCTACTACCCGGTGCAGGCCTGGTGGCTCTTCAATGAAGGTCGCCTGCTCTACCAGGATGCGCCGCTGATCTTCGTCATCGACGGGATTGCCGCCAAGGCGCTCATCCTGGCGGGAATGCAGGGCGACCGCGCCTATCTGGTGGCGGCGCAGGCCGTCGACTGCATCACGGAGCCGTGGGTCGCGCTGTTTGTCTTCCTCTTCGGCTTCGCCTGGTGCGGCGGCGCGAAGCGCGGCATTCCCATGGCGATGGCCGGCGCGCTGCTGGCGGTGCTCAGCGCCCCCGTCATCCGCATGGTCAGCGACTTCGAGAAGAATTCGCTTGGACTGGTCTGGGCCGTGATGGCCTGGTGGTCCCTTTGGCGCGCCCTGCACGCGGGCAAAAGCCCGGAAAGCGCTGCGCGTTCGGTCCGCTGGCACGTCGCCACGGCATTGGCCCTGGTGCTGGCGGCGCTCACCCATGGCGGGTCGTTCGGTTGCGCCGCGCTGGGTGCCGCGGCGATCATGGCGGTCTGTCTCGCCAGCGGCGGCATCTCGCGACGAGCGCTCATCATTGGAGTGGTGTCCGCGGTGATCGTCGGATCACTGTCGCTGGCGCTTCTGAGCGCCGCCAGTCCCGCCCGTGCCCAGACCCTGTTCGAGGCGCCGCAGAAAATCTTCGGCCAAGGCGAACGCAGGGACATGCCGATGCACCGACCCCGCGGCCCGGACGATGACTTCGCCCGACAGGGAAACATTCGGCCGCCTCCAATGCCGGGAGGTGGGGATCCCCGCGGCGACATTGCATTGCGCGATGATCGCGGCCCGCAAGGCGATGGAAAATCGCGCATGGGTCCACCCATGGGACCGCCGGGCGGTCGCGATTCCCACGGAACCTTCATCGGTCTTGGTGTCGGGCTCTGCGGAATCCTCGTCGTCGCCCTGCGCTGGAGGCGCGAAGCCGGCGCCGACCGCGCGGTCATCATCGGGCTCAGTCTGCTGTGCATGCTGCTGGTCTGCCCCTTCCTCAATCCGGAATACGCGCAGCGGCTGGGGTTGATGGCGCCGGTGCCGGTCGCGGTGGTCTTCACTTTTCTCGGCGCCCGACTCGTCATGGCGAAAAAGACCTCGCCACTGGAAGCTCCCGCGCCGCTGCTGCCGCCCGGAAAGGCGCTCTACCGGGCCTTCGCCGCCTGGTGGATCGCGGTGAGCGTGGCCTACGGGGCGGTCCACTCCATCACCGGGATCTCGACGCCCGGCGCAGTGCTCACCGATGAGGAATTGCGGGAGCTCTTCGCCCTGCGCAGCGAGATTCCCGAGCCGCGCACCACGCTGATCGTCGCCGCGCATGGCATCGAATGGTGGGCGGGATACGCGCTGCACACGCCGGTTCGCATCGACCGCGTCCCCGACGACGCGGCCTCGAAATATGCGCGGGTCCTCATCCTGAAAAAGACGATGAACCAAGGGCGCCGCCCGCCGATGCCCGACGGTGGCGCCGCCAGAAATCCCGACGGCCCCGGCGGCCGCCCCGCTCCTCCGGGCGAGCAGGTCTTCATCCCCGACAACGCGCGAAGCATTCACCGGGGCGAGCGCTTCGAGCTCTTCGAAGTGCCTCTGGACAGGTGACGGGATTGCGAGGAACTAGAAGGCGTGGGCGGCGCTGCGCATCTCGTTGCCCTCGGCCGTGCCCATGGCGTAAGTGAAGCCGCTCTGGATGGAATAGGCGCCCACGCCGCCGCTGCGCGAGAGAGCGAGCACCCCCACTTGGAAATTTCCGGCATCGGGCGTGTTGCGGATCATGCGGGCGACCGCTTCCTGGCAGGCCTCCTGCGCCGAGGCGCCGAATCGCATCCGTTCCACGATCAGAAACGCGGCGACCGAGCGCATGGGAATTTCCCCGACGCCGGTGCAGACTGCGCCGCCCACCTCGCCATCCACGTAGAGTCCGGCCCCGATGATGGGCGAGTCGCCGACGCGACCATGCATCTTCCAGGACATGCCGCTGGTGGTGCAGGCGGCTGCGAGCCGCCCCTGCTCGTCGCGCACCAGCATGGCGATGGTGTCATGGTCGCGCTCGCCGCCTTTGATGCTCGGATTCGCATCCGCCGGCCGGCGCGGCGCGTTCTCGCGGTTGGCCTGGGGCTTGTACTTCTTCTCCTTCAGCCACTCCTGCCACGCGGCCCGCGCCTCCGGATGCAGCGCGTCGGGAAGGATCTCCACCCCCTGTGAGCGCGCGAATTGCTCCGCCCCCTCGCCGACCAGCAATACATGGGGCGTGCGCTCCATCACCATGCGGGCGAGGGAGATCGGATGGGCCACGCCGCGCACAAAGGCGACCGAGCCGGCGCGGCCGCGCTCATCCATGATGGCGGCGTCGAGCGTGACGAAGCCGTCGCGGTCCGGGTATCCGGCCAGCCCCACGGTGTGCTCGTTGACATCGGCCTCCGTCACCATGACGCCCGACTCCGCGGCGTCCAGCGCGCTGCCGCCCGAGTCCAGCAGGCTCAGCGCTCTGGCGTTGGCGGCCAGCCCAAAGTTCCAGGTCGAAAGGACCACCGGTCCGGTCGCGCTCTCCGCGGAGGATGCATCGTTCGCGGCGCTTTCGGGAGTCGACTTTGATTTTGAATTTTCGTTCATGGTGCAGGCTGCAGCGGAGGCTCCGAGCGTGGCGGCAACGATCGCCCGGAGGGAGTCCCGGCGCGAAAGGCCCGCAGAAGGAACTCCAGGAATGGGAATCTCGCGACGGATCATCGACGAATCGCCCATCATGCTAACGAATCCCGGCGCAGCTCAGGCGAGGATCGAGCACATCACGGTGATGATGGCCGCGGCGCAGAGGTCCAGCACGAAACCGACGCGCAGCATCTCCCGCATCGGCACGCGGCCGGTGGAGAAGATCAGCGCGCTGGGCGGCGTGCCGACCGGCAGCATGAAAGCAAAGCTCGCCCCGAGCGTCGCCGCCACGACCAGCTTCTCCGTGGGGATGCCCAGGCCGGGTGCCATCGCCCCGACGATCGGCACTGCGGTGGCCACTAGGGCCGTATTCGAGGCGATCTCGCTGGCGAAGATGAGCATGGTCACGACCAGGAAGAGCAGGATCGGCGCCGGCACGACCGCCAGACCGGAGAGCGAGCGGGCCACCGCGTCCGAGACGCCGGTCGACTGCATCGCGTCCGCCAGGCTCAGTCCGCCGCCGAAGAGAATGAACACCCCCCACGGCAGACGGCCGGTCAGCGCCCAGGGCACAATCGCCTCGCCGCTGCCTTTTTTCTCGGGAATGATGAAGAGCAGCACCGCGGCCGCAATGGCGATCATGCCGTCGCGCAGCTTCAGCTGGGGAATCCACATTTTGAGGAAGGGCGCGCCCACCCACGCCACGATGGCGCAGGCGAAGATGACCACGGTGATCCGCGCGGCGCGGCTCATCGGCCCGCGCGGCACCGGCAGCGAGATCGCCGTGGCCGAGAGCCCCTTCATCGGGCACATGACGCGGAAGACGATCTGGGTGGCGATCATCATCACCGCCGCCGTCGGCACCCCGATCATCGACCACTGCAGGAAATCCATGCCCGATCCGTTGGCGCGGAGCCATTCCGCCGCGATCGGATTCGGCGGGCTTCCCAGCAGCGTCATGACGCCGCCGATGCTCGCCCCGTAGGCCACCGCCAGCAGCACCGCCCGCTCGAAATTCAGAAAGGCGCGGTGATGCTCCGGCTTCTCGCCCGCTCCGCCCGCGAAGCACGCCACCGCCGCCATGGCCAGCGGCAGCATGATCGCCGCCGAGGCCGTGTTGGAAACCCAGGCGCTCAGCAGCGAGGTCGCAATCAGAAATCCCGCGATGATGCGGCCCGGCGAGTGGCCGATGTGCGAGAGCACAAAGGCGATGAAGCGCTGGCCCAGGCCATGCCGCTCGATGGCGAACCCGATCGTGCATCCGCCGGCGAAGAGAAAGATGATGTCGTTGGCATAGGGCGAGAGGATGTCCTGCGTAGTGCCGATGTTGAAGAGCGAGAGCACGATGACCGGCAGCAGTCCCGTGATCGCCAGATCGACCGCCTGGGTCGCCCACCACGCGGCCATCCACGCCAGCAGTCCGGCGACGATCGCCCCATTGCTGGAAAGCCCGGCACCCGTCATGCCCGACGGACCCAGCACAAACCAGACCAGCACTCCCAGCAGCGGTCCGGCGAGGAACACGGCGCGCTTCATGGCGACTTCCTCATGCGAAGCGCTCCGGCCTGAGTTTCTCGATACTGAAGGGCTGGCTCCTTCCGCCGATGATGTTGCTCACCAGCAGACCGGTCGCAGGCCCGAGGCTGATGCCCAGCATGGCGTGGCCGGCGGCGGCGATCGCGTTGCGCAGATGCGCGAAACGCCCCAGATAGGGAAGTCCGTCCGGCGTGACCGGGCGCCGTCCGGTCCAGACCGGGCGCGCCTGCTTGTGCCGCGCGTCGAAGGCGCCGGCAAAGGCTGGCAGAAAACGCGGGATCGACTCGCAGATGCCCTGCACGCGCCGGGGATTGACCGTGTCATCGACGCCGCCGATCTCCATGGTGCCCGCGAAGCGCAGCGCGCCGCCCATCGGGGTCACCGCCACGCGGGCCTCGACGAGCAGACAGGAAGTTCGCGGCATCTGCGCTGGTTCCTGAATCGTCATGCTGTAGCCCTTGCCCGCCTGCATCGGAAGTTCCGCGCCAAGCTGCCGCGCCGCCGCTCCCGACCAGGACCCCGTGGCGATCACGAACTCATCGCCTTCGATCCGCTCGCGCGTGGTCCTCACCGCCACCACCCGGTCCCCGAGCATGTCGAAGCCCGTGACCTCGGTGCCGTAATGGATGTCCGCGCCAAGGGCCAGCTCCTGCATCACCAGCGCCGGATTCAGGTGCGCGTCGTCGTGGAAGTGCACGCCGCCGCAGACGTCCAGCGTCAATTCCGGTTCCAGCGCGGCAACCTCGCCCTGCGTCAGCAGCGAAGCGCGCAGTCCGATCTGGTTGGCGCGGCGGGCGACCGCGGCCTCGTGGGCCAGCGTCGCGGACTTCTTGCACAGCACCAGCAGCCCCTTCTGCACCAGGCCGATGCGATTATCGCTTTCCGCGGCGAGCTCCACGTAGAGTTTCTTGCTCAGCAGGCTGATGTCGCGCAGCAAGCCTTCGCAGCCGGCCACGTGCGCCGGCGTGGCGCTGCGGTAGAACTTCCAGAGCCACTTCATCAGGTCGCGGTCCAGGCGCGGGCGGATCCAGAAGGGACTCTTCGGGTTGCCCAGCATCCGCAGCCCCTTGGCGATCATGCCCGGCGCGGCCAGCGGCACGAAATGGCTCGGCGAGACCAGCCCGGCGTTGCCGAAGCTGCAGCCGGAGGGCCCGGGCGAGCGCTCCAGCACGATCGCCTCATGGCCGTCCCTCTTCAGGAAGCGGGCGCAGGAGAGGCCGATGATGCCGCCGCCGACGATGACCACGCGACTCATGGCCGGAGATTAACGCTCGCGCCGCTTCAACGCGTCGCCGAAACTTCTTTACACTTGCGGGCCATGTCCGACACCGCGACCAAGTCCATGGAAGAAATCGTCTCGCTCTGCCGGCGGCGCGGCTTCATTTTCCAGAGCTCTGAGATCTACGGCGGCATCAACGGCTTCTGGGATTACGGGCCGCTGGGCACCGAACTGAAGCGCAACCTGAAGAACGCCTGGTGGCAGGATGTCGTGCGCAACGAGCTCATCGGGCCGATGGGCGACCCGGTGCAGATCGTCGGGCTCGACTCCTCGATCATCATGAATCCCAAGGTCTGGATCGCGTCGGGGCACGTGGGCGGCTTCAACGATCCGATGGTGGATTGCCGTGAAAGCAAAGCGCGATATCGCGCGGACCACCTGATGGTGCTCGGCGCCGCCGAGCCCGCGGCCCGCCTCTACGCCTTCATCGACAATGACACCGAGCAGCGGGCCAAGGCGGAGAAAATCCTGCTGAAGTACGAGCGCCGCGAGGCGCTCGACGCCGCCCGGCATCTGATCCGCGCCTACACCACGCTCACCGCCGAGGAGCGCGCCCGCTGTGTCGGCCCCGAAGCCAAGGAGCCGGGCACGCTGACCGAGCCGAGGCAGTTCAACCTGATGTTCAAAACCAACGTGGGCGCCATCGAGGATCCCGCCAACGCCGCGTACCTGCGCCCCGAAACCGCCCAGGGCATCTTCGCCAACTTCGACAACGTGCTCAACAGCACCCGAGTGCGCGTTCCCTTCGGCATTGCGCAAATTGGAAAAGCATTCCGCAACGAGGTGACGCCGCGCAACTTCACCTTCCGCAGCCGCGAGTTCGAGCAGATGGAGCTGGAGTTCTTCATCCGCCCCGAGGAAGCGGCGCAGTGGTATCCGTGGTGGCGCGACCAGCGCTTCGCGTGGTGGCAGTCGATCGGACTGGCCGGCGCCAACCTGCAATTGCGCGAGCACGACCGCGACGAGCTGGCCCACTACGCCAAGGTCGGCGCCGGCACCAGCGACATTGAGTACCGCTTCCCCTTCACGGCGCCGGGCTTTGGCGAGCTCGAAGGCGTGGCCCACCGCGGCGACTTCGACCTGCGCCAGCATGCCGAACACTCCGGCAAGAACGACAAGGCGAAGTATTTCGACCAGGAAAAAAACGAGCGCTACTTCCCGCACGTCATCGAGCCCTCCGCCGGCGCCGACCGCGGCACGCTGGCGCTTTTGTGCGAAGCCTACACCAAGGATGAGTCGCGGCCCAGCGGCGTCTACATGAAGTTCCATCCGCGCATGGCCCCGGTGAAGGCAGGCATCTTCCCGCTGGTGAACAAGGACGGCATGCCCGAGATCGCCGAGAAGCTCCACCGCGAGCTCCGCAAGCGGCATGTCTGCGAATACGACCCCAAGCAGACCATCGGCAAGCGCTACGCCCGCATGGACGAGGCGGGCACTCCGTTCTGCATCACGATCGATTCGGACACGCTCACCGCGCAGACCGTCACGATCCGCCACCGCGACACGCAGCAGCAGGAAAAGATGAACATCGACGCTGTGCCCGCCTGGCTCGACGGCCAAGTGGGCTGAGCGCGACTTCTAAGCGTTCGGGCCAGCGCAGAGTCAATTTTATTTTGACTGAATCGTGGCCTTGCCCTCGCTGAGGGCCTTCACGTTGTCGGGATTCGCCATCCATGCCTTGGCCGCCGCGTCATCCCGAAGTGTGGCGTTCAGGAACTCCAGCACGACTTCATTTGTGACCGCGGAGACGAGTTGCGGATCGGTCGGATCCTTCGCCCCCGCATCAAGCGCCAGCGCCCGGGACTTGCCGCCGAAGCTTGAGTGCGTGGCGCCCTCGACGAACACCAGCCACGCGGGCGGGCCACCGGCCGCGGTACCGCGGGAAAACTTGAATCCATCCTTGCGGGCCTCCGGTGTTTCGTCGGTGGCGGGCGTCGTGTCGAGCGAGCCGGTGAAGTAGAGCATCGGCACGGAAATTTTCTTCCATGAGTCCTGGGTGAGCGCCTTGCTGGTGAGCCCCTGTCCGGAAATGATCACGCCCGCCTTGAAGCGCGGTTCGATGTAACTCTTGAGGCCTTCCATGTACGACTTGACCGTCCGGTCCAGCCCGCGGGCCTCCATGCCGGCGGCCAGCGCGGCCGTGAACGCACCCGCCGAATGCCCCGCCACCGCGATTCGGGTGCGATCGATTTTGCTGCTGCCGCCCCTCGCGCCGAACAAACCCGAATTCGCTTCGATGGTGTCGAGTGAATCTAGGATGAAGACGAGATCCTGGACTCGGCCGCGCAGATCCACGGTCTTGACCACCGCCCTGGGATTCTTGACCAGCTCCTTCGGATCCTTCATGTACTTGGCGCTGTCGGCGTGCGTCGGACGAATGACCACGAAGCCGCGCGCTGCAAGGTATTCCGCCAGCAATGGAAACGCCTCGTCGGAGCCGCCCATTCCGTGCGAGAAAACAACCAGCGGATAGGGCGGCGGAATTTTCGCGTTGGCGTCCAGCGGCTCGGCCGGGGCAATCACTGTGATCTCAAGGGATTTCGAGCGCTTCTCATCCTTGAGGTTGAGTGTCGCGACAGGAGAAACTTTATAGAGCGGCTTGGAAACGGCTGCGTCCGGCGCTCGCTGAAATCCGATCGCCAGCATCGCGAACAGCGCAACCAGACCGCGCCACGAGGATCGGGATCGAATCCACCGTCTTCCGCCGCGGCTGGCGATCGAAGCGCGCATCACGCCTTGTCTTTGGCCGCCATCATGCGGAGCATGTCCAGACAGCGCGTGGCGTAGCCGCTCTCGTTGTCGTACCAGCTCACCACCTTGAAGAATCGGTCGTTCAACTGGATGCAGGCGCGGGCGTCGTAGATGCTGCTGCGCGGATCGCTCATGAAATCGCTCGACACGACCTCCTCCTCCGTGTATCCGAGCACATCCTTCATGGCGCCCTCGGACGCAATCTTCATGGCCGCGTGGATGCGGTCCAGGCTGGTCGGCTTCACGGTGCGGAAGGTCAGGTCGACGCAACTCACGTTGGCCAGCGGAACGCGGAAGCTCATGCCGGTGAGCTTGCCCTTGGTCGCGGGCAGGCAGAGCGCCACCGCCTTGGCGGCGCCGGTGCTGGCGGGAATGATGTTCTGGTAGGCGTTGCGCCCGCCGCGCCAATCCTTCTTGGACGGCCCGTCCTGCGTCGGCTGGGTCGCGGTCGCGGCGTGCACCGTCGTCATCAGGCCTTCCTCGAGTCCGAACTCGTCCATGATCACCTTCACGATCGGCGCCAGGCAATTGGTGGTGCAGCTGGCGTTGCTCACAATGGTGTGGCGCGACGGGTCGTACTGCTCGTGGTTCACCTTGTAGACCAGCGTCGGAATTTCCTGCTCGCTCTTGGTCGGCGCCGAGATCAGCACGCGCTTGGCGCCGGCCGCGATGTGACCCTTGGCCCCCTCGAAATCGGTGAAGCGCCCCGTGCTCTCCAGCACATACTGGCAGCCGAGATCCTTCCACGGCAGCTTGCCCGGCTCGCGCTCGCTCATGGTGCGCGTGGTCATGCCGGCGACGGAGAAGGAATCACCGGAGGCCTTCACCTGCTGCTTGAAGCGGCCATGCGTGGTGTCGTACTGCAGCAGGTAGGCGAGGTTGTCTGCGGGGACCAGGTCGTTGACGCCGACGATCTCGAAACCACCCTGCTCAACCGCGGCCCGATAGACCAGCCGGCCGATGCGACCAAAACCATTGATGCCGATTCGAATTGCCACGGGAATCTCCTTGGTTGAAAACCAGTTGCGAAGGGGTGAAGATAGATCGTCCTCGCCCCCTTCGTCCACTGCCGCATTTTGCGGCTAGACCGGCGGCTTTGGATGGCGGCGAACTTCGCGCGCCTGCTTGCGCAACGCCACGTCGTAGAGGCCGGGGAAGGCATTGATGACGCCTGAGGCCAGGCGCACTGCGAGGCTGGTCCAGACCTCGCTCCGCGGGCGGCGCAGGCAGCGCACCACCGCGTCGGCGACCTGCTGCGGAGTCTGCACGAACATCTTCGGCGCATGATCAGGCACGGTCTTGCCCTGTGGATCGATGCCGGCGCGCAGAACGGACTGCTCGAAGAATTCCGTGGCCGTCGCCACCGGATGCACGCTCGAGACTTCGATGCCGTGGGGCTCCAATTCAAAGCGCATGGCGCGGGTCATCATGGCTTGCGCGGACTTGGTGGCCGCGTAGGCTCCGAAATAGGGAATGGTGAACTTGGCCAGGCAGCTCGAGCACATCAGCAGGTGGCCGCGCCGCTTCTGGCGAATCATCTGCTGTGCCGCCAGCGAGAGCAGCTCGGTGGCCGCGAAGAAATTCAACTCGAACATGGCGCGGATCTCCGCCATGGACATCTCATGGACCGCTTTTTCCATGCCGTACCCGGCGTTGGCGAAGACCACGTCGACACCGCCGAAGATCCGCTCTCCTTCTTGCAGCATGCGTTGTGCCGCGCCGGGCACGGCCGCGTCCAGCTGCAGCGCCACGGCCTCGCCGCCGCGGTCACGGATCCGCGCCACCACCCCTTCGAGCCGATCCGCGCGCCGAGCCACCAGCAGCACGCGCATGCCGGCGCGGGCCATGGCCTCCGCGGTCGCGGCGCCAATGCCGGAGCTGGCGCCGGTCACGATCGCCGCTCGATTTTGAAGGGATCCAATCGCCATAATGGAGGGCGCAGCGTATCCTGCTCGCCGATGCGAGGAATCCGACTCTTTTCCGTGGCCGCCGGCGCCGCACTGTTGATCGCGGCCGCGCTCGCGACCGGCTGCGCCAGCGCCGGCAAGACACCGGATTCCAAGCACCAGCGCGGCATCGAAAGCCTGGACAATCGCGAGCCGCTGAAAGTCGGCGTGATCGACCTTCCCCCCTACGCGTTCCGATCGGGCGGCGGGCATTGGTCGGGCCTGGCGGTCACGCTCTTCCATCAGATCGCCAAGTCCTCCAGCCTGAAATACTCCTTCGTGGAATTCAAGGACATGCCGGAGCTGGTGCGGGCCATCGAATCGAATTCCATCGACCTGGCCGCGATCGCGGTGGATCCCACCCCCGAATATGAATTGATCATGAATTTCTCGAACTCGTTCGACGAGAGCGGCACCAGCATCGTCATCCGCAAGCAGAAGTCGCTTCCGTTCCTGGAGATGATCGAGCAAATCTGGCAATCCAACATTCCCGCCTTCACCGGCATCGTGCTGCTGGTGCTCTGCGTGGTCGGCATCCTGGTGGGCTTCGCCGAGCGGAAGAAGAACCCGTCGCATTTCGGTGGAAGCTTCCTGGGCACCATCGGCGAGGGGTTGTGGTGGAGCTCCTCCACCATGAGCACGGTGGGCTACGGCGACCGCGTGCCGACCACCCGCAGGGGCCGCGCGCTGGGCGGGCTGTGGATGCTGATCTCCTTCGGGCTCATGACGGTCCTGGCGGGCATGTTCTCGAGTGTCCTCACCATGTCGCAGTTCAACTCGCTCATTCGCTCGGTCAACGACCTGGCGCAGACCCGGTGCGGCGCCGTGGAGAATTCCGCCGCGTACGACGACGGCAAGGACTTGAAGCTCGCCATGAGCCCCTACTCGACGCAGGAAGATGCTCTGACCGCCCTGGCCAAGGGAGAGATCGGCGCCGTGCTGGGCGACACCGTGCAGATGCGGTGGATCCTGGAGCAGCCCGAATGGAAGGGTCTGGCCATGCTGCCCGCGCCGCTGGTCACCCTGTATGCCGCGTTTCCAATCTCCAACAGCGTGGATCAGCGCACCCTCGACGTCATCAATTTCCACCTGCTCAAGATCACCGACTCACCGGAGTGGGAAAACATCCGCCACCTCTTTCTCGGAGCCCAGCATGAATGACTCGTCCGCGTTTCTCGGCGTCCCCCGCTGCCTGATCGGCATGGTGCATCTGGCGGCGCTGCCGGGATCGCCCCGCTCGGAGCTGCGCGTCTCGGAGATCGCCCGCCAGGCGGTGATCGAAGCCAAATTGCTCGAGAAGGCCGGCTTCGACGCCATCCTGATCGAGAACATGAACGACCTGCCCTACCTGCGGCGGAATGTGGGCAGCGAGATCACCGCGGCGATGACGGCCTGCGCCCTGTCCATCCGCGCGGCGGTCGAGGTGCCGATCGGGCTGCAGATCCTGGCCGGTGCGAATTGCGAGGCGATGAGCGCGGCCCACGCCTGCGGCGCCTCCTTCATCCGCGCCGAGGGCTTCGCGCTGGCCGCCATCGCCGACGAGGGGATCTTCGACCAGGCCGACGCGGGGCCGCTGCTGCGCCACCGCAAGATGCTGGGGGCCGAACGCGTGCTGATCGCGGCCGATGTCCTCAAGAAGCACTCGAGCCATGCCATCACGTCGGATCTCAGCGCCGCCGAGCAGACCCGCACCCTGATGTTCTGCGGCGCGGACGCGGTCATCGTGACCGGCAGCGCCACCGGGCAGCCCGTCAACTTCGAGCAGCTGGGCCTGGTGAAGGAGGTCTCGCGCGTGCCGGTGCTGGTGGGTTCGGGGGCGCGGGCCGACAACGTTTCCGAGCTGCTGGAGATCGCCGACGCCATCATCGTCGGCAGCGACCTGAAGCGCGGCGGTCGCTGGCAGAATCCGATCGACCCGGCGCGAGCCAAGGCTTTTGTGAAGGCGGCACGGCGATAGCACGGCGAGGCGCGGGCGCGCCTCGCGCGATACCGCTCTCGGCGCCGCGTGGGTTTGGCTAGGATTGCCGCATGCAGGTTTGGCTCAACGGCCGCATTCTTCCCCTTGAAAAGGCCATGATCAGCCCGCTGGACCGCGGGTTTTTGTTTGGCGACGGCGTCTACGAAATGGTTCGCTTCTTCGATCGCGTCGGCATGGCCATGGCGGCGCACATCGAGCGCCTCGACCGCAGCCTGAGGCTTTCGCGCATCGAGGGATTCGACGCCTCCGGGCTGCCCGCGCTCTGCGAGAGCCTGCTCGATGCGGAGGATCTGCGCGACGCGAGCGTGTATCTGCAGATCACCCGCGGCGCGGCCGCCACGCGATCGCATCTGCCCCCCGCCGGCATCCAACCCACAGTCTTCGCCATGGCTTCACCCTGCGGCGCATTGAGCACGCTCGAGGCCGCGGAGCCGATCGCGCTTTCCGTGCAACCCGATCAGCGCTGGCAGCGCTGCGAGATCAAGTCGATCAGCCTGATGGGCAGCATCCTGCCCATGCTTGAGGCGCGTGTGCACGGCGCGGAGGAGGCCATCCTGGTTCGCGACGGTCGGGTCAGCGAGGGATCGAGCTCGAATGTCTTCGTGGTGCGCGGCCGCGAGGTCGCCACGCCGCCCATCGATAGCGACCCGGCGATTCTCCACGGCACCATGCGCACGCTGGCGATCGACGCGGCGCGGCAGATCGGCCTGAAGGTCGCCATCCGGCCGGTGATGGAAGCGGAGCTTGCGGCGGCGGACGAGATCTGGATCACCAGCAGCCGCCGCGTGCTGGCGGGATGCGTCGCGCTCAACGGCGCGCCCTTTGGCGGCGGCCGTCCGGCGAAGCTGGGCGACGACGTCGTCCGCGCCATGCGCCGGGCGGTGGAAAATCTCCTGGTCAAGATTCCCTAGAATCAGGCTCCCATGTCCGCACTGCTCGCCATTTCCGTCGGCAACACCTGCACCTCCTTCGGCCGTTTCGTCGACCGCAAGCTGGTGGCGTCGGAGCGCGTCGAGAACGCGCAGGAGCAAGCCATCGTCGACGGCATCGCGACCGCATGGGGCGAGCTGGCCGACCCGGACGCGATCGTGGTGATCGCCAGCGTGAATGACGCCTTCGCCGCGCCGCTCAAGAGCAAGATCGAGAAGCGCCTGAAGACCGAGGTGCTGCGCATCGGCAGCGACTTGCCCGTGCCCATCGGCATCTGCCTGGACGCCGGCGCCACTCCCGGCCAGGACCGGTTGCTCGCCGCCGCCGCGGCCTACGACTCGCTCAAGCAGGCGGTCGTGGTGGTCGATGCGGGCACCGCGATGACCGTTGACTTCGTCGATGGCGAGGGTGTCTTCCACGGCGGAGCCATCATTCCCGGCGCCGCGCTGCAGTTGAAGTCTCTTCACGAGCACACGGCGGCGCTGCCCCGTGTGGCCTTCGCCCAGCCCGATCCCAAGGAGCCCTTCGGAAGAAACACCGCGGCGGCGATGCTGCTGGGTGTCTACGAAGGAATGCGCGGCGCCATGCACCGGCTGGTGGAGCGCTACGCCGAGCACTACAAGGCCTTTCCCATGGTGGTGGTCACCGGCGGCGACGCCGACGTGCTCTTCACCGACGACGACCTGGTCGACCGCCACGTGCCCGACCTGGTGCTGATGGGCATCCGCGTGGCGGCGGAGAAATCCATCGAAGAGGACTCGTCCGATCACGACGCCTCCGTCGACGCGCGGGAGGAATGACCGTGGGCGGCGGCATGGCCAGCTGGCTCACCGCGGGAGGCGCCGGCGCGATCGCTGCCTTTCAAGTCGATGCGGAACCCCCGCTGCTTGCCGGCGCGCTGGGCATCGATCTGCCTGCCATCGGCGAAGCGGGCCTGCGCCGCATCTGTGATCTCGACGACGCAGTGGTCCTGCGCACGAGCGCGAGGACGCTTCTGGTCACGCCACACGGCGGCGCCCGGATTCGTCAGCGCCTGGTTCGGGCCCTGATGGACGCCGGCGTCGCGTTCGCATCGCCCGAACAACGGGCGCCTGAAGAGATTTATGTCGAGGCGGCCAACGAACTCGAGGCGCGCATGCTCCAGGCGGTTGCTCAGGCGGCAAGCGCCGACGCCATCCCCCTCCTGCTGGCCCAACCCGGGCGATGGAAATTATTCGGCGAGCCGACGTCGCAAGACCTGCCCCGCTCGCAACGGCTTCGATGCCTCATCCATCCTCCGACGGTGGTCCTTGCCGGCGCACCGAACGCGGGCAAGAGCACGCTGCTCAACGCACTGGTCGGCCGGACCGCCGCGGTTGCGTCGCCCGTCGCGGGCACGACGCGCGATTTCGTCTCCGCCAGGGTCCTGCTGGCTGGGCTTACTTGCCGCGTGGTCGACGCGCCGGGCTTTGCCACGTCGGATGACGCCATCGAGCAGGCGGCGATCGCCCGCGCTCGTCGCGAGCTCGCCGAAGCCGATCTCGTCATCGCGCTGGCCGCGCCGCACCAGGCCTGGCCTTCCTTCGAACAAGATCGCGTGCTCCGCATCCGAACCATGTCCGATCTGCCCCGCTCCGCGCCTTCTATCGGTGACAATGGCAACGCACTTCGCGTCAGCGCGAAAACCGGCGAGGGTCTGATCGAATTTGCCCGGGCCATCCGCGAAATCCTCGTGCCCGCCGCCGATCTCGCCAGCAACCGACCCTGGCAATTCTGGTAGGCGGCGATCAAAGGCCCATGATCGAGTAGCCGCTGTCCACGTAGATCGTCTGGCCGGTCACGCCGCCGGCCATGCTCGAGAGCAGCCACGCCGCGGTGTCGCCCACTTCCTTGCCGGTGATGTTGCGGCGCAGCGGGGCCTTCTTCTCGACCCAGTTCAGGATCTCGCCGAAGCCGCCCACGGCCATGGCGCTGAGGGTCTTGAGCGGCCCGCCGGAGATCACGTTGCAGCGGATGTTTTTCGCGCCGAGCTCCATGGCCAGGTAGCGGTTGGTGGCCTCGAGTGCCGCCTTGGCGACGCCCATCACGTTGTAGCCGGGCACGGCCTTCTCGGCGCCGTAGTAGCTCAGCGCGATCATGGATCCGCCATTGGTCATCAGCGGCACGGCGCGGTTGGCCATCGCCTGGTAGGTGAACGCGGAGAGATCCATCGCCTGCGTGAACACATCCCGCGGCGTGGAGGCGAACAAGCCCTCCTTCAGCCAGTCCTTGTTGGCGAAGGCGATCGAGTGCACCAGAAAATCGAGCTGCCCGAAATCCTTCTGAATCTTGGCGAAGACTTGGTCGAGCTGCTCGTCGCTGCCCGCGTCCATCGGCATGAGCCAGGGATCTTTCACGTTCAGTTCCGTGAGCGCCTGCCGAATGCGTCGCTCCATCTTTTCCCCGGGCAGGTGCGTGAAGAGGCATTGACCGCCCTGGGCCAGGATGCTCTCGGTGATGCTCGTCGCGTAGGAGCGATTGTTTGCGATGCCGACGACGAGTCCGCGTTTTCCGTCAAGAATTCCCATGAAGTTTCCTTTGAAGTTGATCCGGTCCGTCCATCATCATCGATGCCACGCACGTGGCGAACTATTTGCCCGCGGGCGCTCCAAGCGGAGGCGGTACCGGAACCCCGTCCGCCGGCTGGACCACACCATAGGCCCACAGCTTCTGCGTCTTGTCGCCGGTCTTCAACTCCATCTGGAACTGAAACAAGCCGGGAGTCTTGGATTTCGGAGTCACGCGGCAGCGGACCTGGTGGTTGGCGCCCTGCGGTTCCTGCGCCAGCATCTCCGCGGAGAAGTTCCCCGACACGCTGGCAACGCTCGACACCGGCTCGGTCCAGTCGACCAGTTCGAAGGTGAACTCCTTGGAGCCGCCCGCCGGGATGATCCCCAGGTTCAGGTTGTACTCCTTCATGCGCACCACCGGCACGATGTTGCTTTTTTCGGTGCGCATCTTCAGCGCCAGCACCGGTGCGTCCGTCCGGTCGGTCAGCGCCAGGCACCACGCGGGCAGCGCGCTGGGCAGAAACGTGCTGAAGTCGTAGCGCACCAGATAGGTGCTCCGGGGCTGATCCTTGGCCGGGTCGAATCCGATGAAGGCCGGCGTTCGGTTGTCGACCGAGAGAATCCGGAAGGGCTTGCGGTCGACGCTTTCGATGACCACGCGTCCCGCGACCGGGACGTTCGGCAGCACGTTGATCGCGGGCGGCACCGCGCGCAGCGCGACCACCACCTCGGCCCGCACATCGACTTCGACGGGCTTGCTGTAGCCCTCGACGATCACCTTCACCGTCGACTTGCGCGGCCCGGTGGCGATGGCCGCCGCCAGGCTGGCATCGAACGCAATGGATTCACCCGGTTGAATGACCCGGCCCGAAAGATCGGTCGTGGTCGTGCAGGTGCATGTGGGCTGGAGGGTGATGATGGTCAGGGGACCGCTGGTGGGATTCTTCAGCGTGAAGATTCCGGTCTTCGCTTCGCCGGGGGCGATGAATCCGAAATCCAGCATCGGTGGCTCGATGGTCAAAGGAGGGGGTCCGGTAATGACACCCCTGGGTGGGACCGGAGTGGTCGTTGCCGGAGGGTCGGAAGGGCTTGAGCCGAACGCCGAATCCGAGCCGGCGCCCAATGCAAAAACAAGGCTTAAACCAAGGCAAAAAGCCCTATTTGTCATCGTCAATCGGCGCATATTCCTCACCTCGATCATACGAGAATTAAGCATGGAAAGTCGCATTCGGTTTCGAGACGCCCCGTGCCTGAGGGAACTCCATGAAAATCACAATTTCAAGTTTTTTTGATTTCCTCATTTGCATCATTTGAAACTTGGGATAGTCTGGGTGGGTCTAAGAGGTTTGGAAACGGATCTCAAGGATAAACTGACGAAAGATGCTGGAATCCAGCTTTTTCGTGTGTTTCGGCCGCACGGGCGGCACTCAAATTGCCCTTTTCCCTCCCTCCGCCCCCGGACCTAGTGTCCGGGGGTATTTTTTTTGGACTTTTTTCCTGAATCAGTGGCAGTGGTTTCGGGATGCCATGCTCCCGCCGCGTGTTTGGAGGAGCGGCAGTCGCTAAACTCGCCCTTCTTTTCCTCACAATCGCCGGCTCCCTCCGGCCAGACTGGACCACCCATGAAGAGCACCGATCTACGACCCGGAACCGCCATCAAACTCGACGGCCGCCTCTATCTCATCATGACCTACACGCACGTCACCCCCGGCAACCTGCGGGCCTTCGTGCAGGTGAAGATGCGCGACCTCAAGAGCGGCTCGCTGATCGACAAGCGGCTGCGCAGCGGCGAGGAAGTCGAGCAGGTGGAGCTGGACCGACGGGCCATGGAGTACCTCTACAAGGATGGCGCCAAGTTCGTCTTCATGGACAACGAGAACTATGAGCAGGCCGAGATGACGGAGGAATTCGTCGGCGACCTTCCCCTCTACATGCTGCCCAACACCAGCGTGATCGTGAACTGGTGCGACGGCCGACCGATCGCCATCGAGCTGCCGAACATGGTCGAGCTGGTCGTCAAGGACACGACCCCTGGCATCAAGGGCGCGACCGCGACCAACCAGCTCAAGGAAGCGGAGCTCGAGACGGGATTGAAGACCCGCGTTCCCCCCTTCATCGCCATCGGCGAGAAGCTGCGCATCTCGACCGTGGACGGCTCCTACCAGAGCCGCGCCTGACGGACGCACCAACTTGAGTTGACAGTGCTTCGGCCTCGGCTTTAGCTGTATTCCAGAAGCAGCAATCCAACGTCGCCGCCATCGACTTCGCCGCTTCCATCAAGATCCGCCGGGCAATCCGCGGGCACGGGGCAGACTCCGAAATCCAGAAGCATCAGGCCGAGATCGCCGCCGTCCACTTCGCCACTGCCGTCCAGATCCGCGGGGTTCCCGCAGGCGGGCGCCGCGCTGACATTGAACGAGGTCGGAACATTGAGCGGTGCCCGCGTGACGATGAACTTGGTCTCGGCTTCGACGAACCATGTGAGCTGCGAGCCGCAGGCGATGCCGGGCAGCGTGGCCCGGTACTTGTTGCTGCCGATGCTGGTCATGACCGCGCTCTGCGTGGCGCCGCCATCCACGCTCCACTTCAGGCGCACGCCATTGGCAATGAGCGTGCTGATGTTGGGAACGGCGAGCGCCTCGACGGTCGCGGGCGTGTTCTCCGCGACGGTGCTTCCGGGCCCGAGGGTGATGGAGACCGGGCACGATGCCAGCAACTTCTCCATCATCACCATGGCGGCCGCATGATTCTCCCGCGCATTGGGAATGATCGCGCTCGTCGGCATGACAAAGCCGTAGGAACCGAGGTCGCGCACTTCGAGCGTGCCGCTCATCATGCCGATGGTGCCGTAGCCCCAATCGTCGATGCATCCGGCGACCGCACCGTAAATGGCGTAGCTCCGGCCCGCCGCGTAACTCGTGCCGTAGAGAGACCCAAGGGCGGTCTGCATGGGATATCCGACGGCCTGCAGCGCCGCCTCGTCCGGTGTCACGGTATTTGTGTAGGACCAGGACCAGAGCCATTCCTGGCCATAGCTGTGGAAATCGATGAAGCCGCACAGGTTGGCGGCGTGGGCCAGCATGAAGTCGCGCATGCCCGCAGTTTCCGGCTCGCTGAAGGCGGCGGTGCCCCGGTAGGTCTCGTTGCTCGCCACGCCGCTGGAGCCGGCGCCGCCCCAGCCGATGCTCCAATTTCGATTCATGTCGACGCCATAAGTGGACCCGCTCACCAGCCGCCGGTTCTTGCGCCACAGGCGGTTGTTGGTCCAGGAGTATTCGTAGCCATCCGGATTCTGCACCGGGAAGATGTAGACCTCCGCTGAGTTCAGAATCGCGGTGATGCGCGGATCGATGCCGTCCTGCTCGATCAGCTGATCGGCGATCCACATGGTCGTCATGGTGGCCGCCCATTCGCGGGCGTGGGCGGTGCCGGTGAAGATGAATGCCGGCACATTCGTCCCGGCCGGATAGCGCGAGATTCGGACGCCCCGAATGGTGCGGCCCTGAATCGATGTCCCCGCCGTCACGATCGAGACCAGAGTGGGATGCGCCGCCACCAGCGCGTCCAGCCGTGCGTTCACCGCGGCAAGATTCTTGAAATCGGCGAACCAGTCGGCACCCTCCGCCGGCTGGGCAAGACGGACTTGCTCATCGTCGATCCGCTCCTGCAGATCCGGAATCAGAACGCGATAGGGAACGCCGACTTTGCCCAGCGTGTCCAGCGCGAACTGCGACAGGCGGAAGTCCGCCTCGCCGCCAACATCCACGCCGTGGCTCCACATGTCGTTGCTGAGTTGATTGACCAGCACCAGATCCGGCGCACTGCGGATCAGGACCCTTGCCACCACATCCCCGTCGAAGCGGGCCATTTCAAGGGCGCCCTGGTCTGCGGGAACGGCGACGGGCTGACCATGGGCCGGAGGTGCGAAGGCGAGCGCGGCGCGCAGGACGAAGGGAAAGAGTTGCATCCCGTCAGGCTAGCTGCAACAAGGGCAAAATCAAGAAAAACTTGCTGTTTTCAGCCAATCGGATCGCTCCACGATTGACCTTTGCGGGATTCGGAGGCACAGTACCGACTTGAGCATTCGCACACGCCACAACAATTCGGACTCGAAAGCGCGACGTCGCCGCCTGAAAGGACTTCCGGGAGTGCTCGCGGCCTGCGCGTGCGTCCTTGCGGCGGGCTGCACGGGTTCGCAGCATCTGGCCAAGCCCTGGGCCTCGCCGATGCAGTACTCGACGGGGCTGCCGGACGCCCCCTATCCGCCGCGCGACCTGGTCATGTTCGACGCGGTGAATGGCCGCGTGCTGATGTGGAGCGATCTGATCGATCTCGCCGCGTGGGCCGATGTGATCGTCATCTCCTACGTCGAGGATGACGCCGGCGGAGTCTGGATGCAGGAAGCCGTGACCGAGGACACGATCGCGGCCTTTCCCACCAGCACCTTCTTTCAATCCAGCGGAGACACCGGCGCCGTGCTCGCCGAACTGAGCGGGGATTCCTCCAAGAGCAAGCATGTCCTGATCCACTACAACGGGACGGAGAGCCTGCCCGACCTTTCCAGCGCGATCCGCTCGAGGTATCCGAACTATCGCGTCTTCACCCTGGCGCTCCTGCCCAGTCCGGTCCGGTTCCTGCGGAACGAGGATGTGCGCAAGGCCGATGTGGTCGCCTACACCACGCCGACGCGCGTGGTGTTGCCCAGCGAGCTGCAAAGCGATCAGCCCCGCTCCGTCGAGGATCGGAAGGAACGAAAGTAGACGCGGGCTTATTTGGCGCAGACCTGCTGCAGCTCGGCCTGGGTCTTGATAATGCGGAAGAGCTTCTCGATCTTCATCATCGACATCAGGGTGTGCAGTTCCTTGTTCACGCCGAAGAGCAGCGGCGTCGCCCCGACCGCGGCGGCCTGGTTGCGGCAGGCGATGCACATGCCCAGCCCCATGCTGGCCATGAAGCTGACGGTCGAGAGATCCAGCACGAGGAACTTGATGTTCTTGCCGAACTGCTTGAAGTAGGGATTGAACTCGTCGGTGATGATCGGGCTCTCGCGCTGACCGATGTTGGGACCGGCCGGGCGGATCATCAGGATCTTGCCATCCCAGCCGATCTCGACGAGCGACGTTTTTTTCTGTGCGGGAAGTTCGATGGGTGCGGTGCTCATGCGGGGTTCCTCCGCGCGGAGGTTACCACGATCAGCCGCGGCGCTTCAACTGGGTGTCGGGAGAGACCAGCGCGCGCAGCTCCGCCCGGACCGGCTCGTCATCGGAGAGTTCGAGCAAAGCCACGGCACCCTTGTCCAACGCCACCGCGCGCTCGCTTGCCCCCAGAAGTCGAGTGATCAAGTCACCCAGGGAGGGTTCATGTCCCACCAGCGCCACGCGGTCGGCGGTGCGGCTCATTCGAATCAGCCGAAGCAAAGCCTCCACTGCCGCAAAGCCGCCCTCGGTCTCGAGTTCAGTGCAGCGCTGCGGTGCCGGCCACCGGGCTTCCTCCTGGAGGATCCGGGCGGTTTCCCACGCGCGGCTCCATCGGCTCGCCAGCACCAGCGACGGGGCCGCCTGCCAGCGCGGAAGCCGCCGGGCGAACTTCGCAAACTCGCGATGACCGCTCCCCGAGAGCGGGCGCAGCGTGTCGTCGGGAAAACGCTTGTCGTCGCGTTCCTTGGCACGGGCATGGCGCACCACGATGAGCTGCATGCCTCGCAGGATACTTCGTCGGGGGCTACCTTTGCGTCATGGGCACGCTCACCATCATCAATGCCCGCGTTGTGACGCTTGCGTCTGACGGCTCGGAGGGCGGGGCACGCCGGGGCGCCGCGATGCGCGAGCTCGGTGTGATCGAGCATGGCTACGTGCGAATGCGCGACGGCGCCATCGCCGAGGTCGGGGCAGGCCACGCCGCGCCCAAGGGCGGTGAAGTCATCGACGCGGGCGGCCGCGTCTGCATGCCGGCGCTGGTCGACTGCCACACGCATCTCTGCCACGCGGGCGAGCGCTGGAGCGAGTGGGACAAAATTCGGGCGGGTGCAAGCTATGAATCGATCCTCGCCCAGGGCGGCGGGATCATGTCCACCGTGGCCGCGACTCGCCTGGCGCTTCCCGACGCGCTGGAGCAGGATCTCTCCATGCGGCTGCGGGCTCTGGCGGTCCTGGGCGTGGGAACCGTCGAGGTGAAGAGCGGCTACGGACTGGAGTGGAGCAGCGAAGTCCGGATGCTCGAGGCGATCGGAAGGGCCGCCGGAAAAGCGCCGCAACTCGTGGTCGCCACCTGTCTGGGCGGCCATGCGATTCCGAGCGACAACCCCCAGTGGCCCGCGCAATTCGCCGGCCGGATCGCCGAGTTGGCGCGGCTTTTTCCGGGGATCGCGGTGGATGCTTTCTGCGAGCGCAACGCGCTCTCCGTGGAGCAGTGCCGCGCCATCCTTGCCGCGGCACGCGAGCATGATCTTCCGCGCCGTCTGCACACCGACCAATTCAATTCCATGGGCGGCGTTGCGATGGCCCTGGAACTTGGCGCGGACACCGTGGACCACCTCGAGGCGGCCGACGCGACATCGATCGAGGCGATCGCACGTTCTTCGACGATCGCGGTGCTCCTGCCCTGCTCCGCGTTCGCGCTGGGCGGCTCCTACGCCGCGGGACGCAAACTCATCGACCAGGGCGCCGCGGTCGCCCTGGCCAGCAACGCGAATCCCGGCAGCGCGCCCACCGTCGATCTGCGCTTCGCCATGCACCTGGCGGCGCGCCACTGCGGGCTGACCGCAGCGGAGGCCTTGACCGCGGCGACCTGGAACGCCGCCTGCGCGCTGCGGCTTCAATCCACAGTCGGCAGTCTGGAGCCGGGAAAGCGCGGCGACGCCATCGTGCTGGAGGAGCGTGACGAGCGGGCCCTGGTGCATGGCTTCGCCGGGCCGCCGCCGCGGCATGTCGTGCTCGGCGGGCGGCTCGCGAGCCCCCGGTGACCGCCCGCTACCATCTCGGCCTCCATGGTTGCCGTCTCCCCCCGCGACATCTCTGACGCCCGCGCCGCGGCGCAATGCGTCGTCGAAACGCATCGGCGACTTGCCACGTGGCTGCGCGTGGGGCTCACCCTTGCGGAGGTCGACGCCTTCTGCTTCAACGTCTTCCAGGAACTGAAGTGCGAGAGCGCCTTCAAGGGCTACAAGGTGCGCGGCCATCCTCCCTTCAAGAGCCACACCTGCCTGAGCCTCAACGACATGGTGGTCCACGGCGAGCACGATTCGATCCGCGAGCCGCTGAAGGAAGGCGACCTGCTCGCCCTGGACGTGGGCGTCAGGCACCGCGGCTTCATCGGCGACGCGGCGTGGACCTATTCGATCGGGTCGGCGACGGAGATGGGGCTGCGCCTGCAGAAGTGCGGGCGCGAAAGCCTGCGCCGCGGCATCGCCTCGATCCGCGCCGGACGACCGCTGATCGAATGGGCCAAGGCTGTGCAGGGCTACGTGGAAAAGGAGAGCGGCTTCTATCTGGTGCGCGGACTCGGCGGCCACGGCATCGGGCGCTCGCTGCACGAGGCGCCCTACATCTCCAACACGGCGCCCTCCTATCCGGGCGAATGGAACGAGGCGTGGACCACCTTCGAGACCGGCATGCTGCTCGCGGTGGAGCCGATGATCTCGCTGGGCACCAACGAGGTCCGCGCCGTCGGCAGCGCCTGGCCGATCTGGACCGCCGATGGGAGCCTGAGCGTGCACTACGAGGCCGATGTGATGGTGACGGCGACCGGCTGCGAGAATCTGACCGCGGGGATGGATGAATTGCCCGACGTCGTGGGGTGCCGAAATTGACGGACTCGACGTCGAAGCCACGCGTCGCGCTCTTCGAGGCGATCCATCCGGCGGCCGTGGCCATCTTCCAGGAGAACGGATTCATCGTCGACGCCATGGACCGAAGTCCGACCGCGCCGGAACTGGCGGCGCTGGCGAAGGCCTCCACCATGATCGGCGTGCGCAGCAAGACCAAGGTGACGGAGGCGCTGCTGCAGGCCTCCCCCGCCATCGCGGCCATCGGTTGCTTCTGCATCGGCACCGACCAGGTCGACCCCTCCGCCGGACGGCTGGGCATCCCGGTCTTCAACGCCCCCTTCTCCAATACCCGCAGCGTGGCCGAAATGACCCTGGCGGAGATCATCTGCCTCTCACGCGGCCTTTTCCAGAAGAGCTCGCAACTGCACGCGGGCAAGTGGGACAAGAGCGCCAAGAATTCCCGCGAAGTGCGCGGCCGCACGCTGGGCATCGTCGGTTACGGGCACATCGGCAGCCAGCTCAGCGTGCTCGCGGAGTCGCTGGGAATGCGCGTGGTGTTCTACGACGTCGCCCGCAAGCTCTCGCTGGGCAACGCCCAGGCGCTGCCCTCGATGGAGGCGGTGCTGGCGGTCTCCGACTTCGTCTCGCTGCACGTGCCCGACAATGCCTCCACGCTCGGCTTGATCGGCGCGGCCCAGCTGCAATGGATGCAGCCCGGCGCAATGCTGGTGAACAACAGCCGCGGCAAGGTCGTCGATCTCGCGGCGCTGGCGGCCGCGCTCAAGAGCGGCCACCTGGGCGGCGCCGCCATCGACGTCTTTCCCGAGGAGCCTGCGGAAAATGGCGGCGGCTTCTCCACGCCGCTGGCCGGCGCGGCCAATGTCATCCTCACACCGCACATCGGCGGCAGCACCGAGGAGGCCCAGGAGGCGATCGCGGTCGACGTGGCGGAGAAGCTCTCGCGCTTCTGGTTCCAGGGGTGCACCTCGGCGAGCGTCAATTTCCCGCCGGTCGACCTGCCCAACCTGCGCGGCGGACAGCTGCGCATCCTGCACACGCACCGCAACGTGCCCGGCGTGCTGAGCAAGATGCACGCGCTGCTGGCCGGCGCCGGGGTGAACATTAACGCCGAGCACCTGCAGAGCGACGCGCACACCTCCTACGTCATCCTGGACGTCGACGCTTTCAAGGATTCCAAGGTCATGGAGGCGCTGCGCGTGCTGCCGGAGACCATCCGGATGCGCGTGGCGGGCTGAAGATCCCCCCGGTGGGGTAACCGCTCCCCCGAGGCGCCGCATTATCATGCGGACATGAAGACATCCAACACCGTTTCGCTCCTGCTCGCCGGCGCCCTCTCGGGAAGCCTGCTCACCGCCGCCTTCGCTTTCGTGCCGCCGCCGGAGCAAACCAAAGGCACCGCCATGGCCCCCGTGGTCGAGACGGTGCAGGGCGAGACTTTCACCGACGAATACCGCTGGCTCGAATCGCTCGAGAAGGATTCTCCCGCCGTCCGCGACTGGACCACGATGCAGATCGATCGCACCCGCGCCGCCCTGGATGCGCTGCCCTGCCGCGCCGCGATCGCCGCGCAGCTGGAGCCGCTGATGAAGCTGCCCAGCGTCGGCACCCCGGTCATGGCCGGCAGCAACGTCTTCTACACCGAGCGCAGCGGCGACCAGAACCAGGCCGTGCTCAAGGTGCGCCCCTCGGCGACCGGCGCGCCCCGCGAGCTGCTGAATCCCAACTCGATGAACGAGAAGGGTCTGCTCTCGCTGGATTGGTGGCGACCCTCCCTCGACGGCAAACTCATGGCCTACGGCAGCAGCCTTTCAGGCAGCGAGATGAGCGAGCTCCGCGTCATCGACGTCGCCACCGGCACGACCCTGCCCGACGTCATCACCGGCAAGGTGGACTTCGAGTCCTGGACTCCCAAGGGCGACGGCATGATCTACTCCTCGCTGCGCGATCCCAAGGATCCCTACAGCCGCGAGGTGCACTTCCACACGCTCGGCCAGCCCGTGGCCAATGACGCGGTGCTGCTGAAGCAGACGGTGCCCAGCGATGTGCCCTTCAGCGGCCTCAGCCGCGACGGCAAGTGGCTCATGCTCGGGTTCAGTCATGGCTGGCAGTCCAACGACCTCTCGGTGGCCAACTTCGAGGCGTGGCTCAAAAGCGGCAAAAAAGACCTGAAAATCGTGCCGGTGGCGATCGGCATGCCCGCCAAGTTCTATCCCCTGGAAGTGCGCGGCGACACGATGTACATGCAGACCACCCTCAACGCCTCGAACGCGATGGTGGTCGGAGTGGATCTGAACCACCCGGAGCAGGCCAATTGGAAAACCATCATCCCGCAGCGCAATGACGAGGTGCTCGAAGGCGTGAGCTTCTCCCAGAAGGAGATGATCGGCACCTACACCAAGCACGTCTGCTCGCGGCTGGAGCGCTTCGACTTCACCGGCAAGTCCCTGGGCGAGATTCCGCTTCCCGGTCTGGGCACCGCCGGCATCAGCACCGACGACGAGCACGCCGACGCCTACCTGAGCTACACCAGTTACGACGAGCCGCGCACCATCTACCGCCTGGAGAACGTCTCCGAGCCCAAGCTCGCGGTGTGGTGGAAGCCGACCATCCCGGTGGACCTTTCCAAATTCACGGTGGAGCGGGTGCGCGTGTCCAGCAAGGACGGCACGATGGTGCCGCTCTTCATGGTGCGCAAGAAGAGCCTCACCCCCAACAGCGCCTGCCCCACGCTGCTCTACGGCTACGGCGGATTCAACGTCAGCCTGCAGCCCGGCTTCAATCCCTCCATCATTCCGTGGATCGAGGCGGGCGGCATCTACGCGGTCGCCAATCTGCGCGGCGGCGGCGAGTACGGCGAGAGCTGGCACGAGGCGGGCATGCTGGACAAGAAGCAGAACGTCTTCGACGACTTCTACGCCTGCGCCGAGTGGCTCATCGGCAACAAGTGGACCGACTCCTCGCATCTGGCCATCCAGGGCGGAAGCAACGGCGGACTGCTGACCGGCGTGGCCGTGACGCAGCGTCCCGACCTCTTCGTTGCGGCTATCAGCGCCGTGCCGCTGCTGGACATGCTGCGCTACCAGCAGTTCCTGCTGGCGAAGTACTGGGTCCCCGAGTACGGCTCGAGCGAGGATGCCAAGCAGTTCAAGTGGATCCGCGCCTACTCCCCCTACCAGAACGTGAAGCCCGACACCAAGTACCCCGCGGTGCTCTTCACGGCCGGCGAGAACGACAGCCGCGTGCACCCGCTGCACGCGCGGAAGATGACGGCGCGGATGCAGGCGGTCACGGCGAACCTGAAGGACGCGCGGCCCATCTACCTCTGGGTGGATCGCGACGCGGGCCACGGACAGGGCAAGCCGCTGGCCAACCGCATCAAGGAGAGCGTGGACATGTGGTCCTTCCTGATGTGGCAGACCGGCCTCTGCGACTCGGTCGCAAGCGGCAACTCCTCGGTGGCCCCGGTTCCGGCGGGCAAGAGCAAGAGCTGATTCGCTGATCGACTGATCAACCGACGACCTGGAGCCGCGCGAATTCCAGCACGAGCGATTTCACGCCCACCTTCTGGAAGCGGACGCGCACCATCGTGCTCGAGCCGCGAGGCGAGAGGCTCTCCACCACACCGCGCCCGAAGAGCGGATGGCGCACCTGCATCCCGGCGCGCATGCCGCTTCCGCCCGCGGGGTGATCGACGCCGTCGTCCGGCGCCTCGGCATCCTCCCCGTCAAAGTCTTCCACCTCGCGGCGCCGACCCTGGGCGCGGTCCTCGCGGGTCACGCCCTCGGGCAGTTCGCGGATGAAACTGCTCTCGATGCAGGACATCGGAATGCCGCGCTGGGTGCGCACGCCCGCCGCGGTGATCAGCAGCGTGCGCTCGGCGCGGGTCATGCCCACGAAAAGCAGCCGCCGCTCCTCCTCCAGCTGCTCAGCGCTTTCGAAGCTCCGGGCGTGGGGCAGGCTGCCCTGCTCCACGCCGATGATGCAGACGAAGGGAAACTCCAGCCCCTTGGAGGCGTGCAGCGTCATCAGCGTCACGGCGCCCAGCTCCGGGTCGAAGGCGTCCGAATCCGCCACCAGCGAGACCTGCTCCAGATAGGCCCGCAGCGCGTCCAGCAGCGTGCGCAGCGGCGGCACGGCGTCCTCCTCCCCGCCGAGACCCTCGCGGGCCATTCGGTCCACGACGAAATCCGCCGAGGCGCTCACCACCTGGGCCAAATTTTCTGTGCGCGACTCACCGGCATCCACGGCCGTGCGGTCGGCCAGCAGGTAGTAGGACTCCAGTCCGCTCTCCTTCAGAATGCGTGCAACGAAATCGCTCAGCTCACCAGGCAATCCGTTCTCGGCGTCATGGCGCCACGAGGCGACGCGGGCGGCGAGCTCGGCGGCGGCGTGGGCGGCGCGCTTGGTGGCGCCGGATTTTTCAGCGTGCCGCAATCCCTCCAGCAGTGTCTCGCCGTTCTTGGCCGCCCACATCTCGATCTTGTCAAAGCTGGTCGAGCCCAGGCCGCGGGTCGGCGTGTTGACGATGCGCTGCAGCGCCAGGTCGTCGCTGGGATTGGCCGCCAGGCGCAGATAGGCGAGCAGGTCGCGCACTTCGCGGCGGTCGTAGAAGGCCGTGCCCCGCACCACCTGGTAGGGAATGGAGCGCCGCCGCAAAGCCTCCTCCATCACCCGGCTCAGCGCGTTCATGCGATAGAGCACGGCGACGCCGCGCCAGGGAATGCCCTGGTCGCTCGCCTGCTGGATGCGGTCTGCCACCAGCGCCGCCTCCGCATGCTCGTCCTCGCAGCGCACGTAGGCCGGCGCCTCCCCCTCGCCCTTCATCGACTTGAGTTCCTTGGGACGGCGCTGCCGGTTGCGCGAGATCAGCGCCGCCGCGGCCTCGACGATGGGGCGCGTCGAGCGGAAATTCTCACCCAGCGGAACCACCTTGGCGCCGGGAAAGTGCTCCTCGAATCCCAGGATGTTGCCGATGTCCGCCCCGCGCCAACCGTAGATGCTCTGGTCGGGATCGCCGACCACGCAGAGGTTGCGGTGCTCGCGGGCAATCTCAAGCACGATCGCGAACTGCGCGTAGTTGGTGTCCTGGTACTCGTCCACCATCACGTACTGGAAGCGTCGCCGCAGCGCGTCGCGGACGCCCTCGTCCGTCCGCAGCAGCAGGGCCAGCTTCCCCAGCAGGTCGTCGAAATCAAGGCCGGCGTTGCGCGACAGAACCTTCTGATAGGCGGCGTAGATCCGGGAGACGACCTTGCTGCGCCAGTCGGTGGCGGAGGCGATCGCCTCGTCGGGCGAAACCAGCTTGTTCTTCAGGCTGGAAATTTCCCCGAGCACTCCCGCGGGCGTGAAGCGGCTCTCGCTCTCGCCGGACTCCTTGATCGCCGCCTTGCACGCGGCGCGCTGGTCGTCGACGTCAAGCACGTTGAAGTTGGGATCAAGCCCGGCCTCCACCGCGTACCGGCGCAACACCCGCGCACCGAAGGAGTGAAACGTTCCCGCGAACAGGCGCGCGCGATCGGGAAGATCCGCCGGCAGCAGCGCCTCGACGCGGCGGCGCATCTCGCCCGCGGCCTTGTTGGTGAAGGTGAGCGAGAGAATGCTCCACGGCGGCACGCCCAGCGAGACCAGGTGCGCAATGCGGTGCACGATCACGCGCGTTTTTCCCGAGCCCGGACCCGCGAGCACCAGCAGCGGACCTTCCCCATGGACCACCGCTTGGCGTTGCGGCTGGGTCAGCCCTTCGAGCAGTGGGTTCGACGACACTTTGAGAGTCTAGTGAGTGAAAAAATGCGCGTTTTCCCGGCAAAATGAAGGTCGATTTCATCGCGAGCCCCTGGCGACAACGACCGACAAGATTTGCACATGAAAAATGATGCCAACCAAAATATTTAACCGATACGCAACTAACGTCGATTTCTAGGCTTGCACTTTTCCTTTGCAAAATCACAATATTATGTGATCCTCCCACTTGCGATCCCTAGGGATAGGGGTAGGATCCTCGAAAATCGTGGTTTTTGGGGTCAATTCCAGCACTGCGACCATAAATTTATGTTTGGCTTTTGTTCGGTGATAGAAATCAGCCTCCTTTTTCGAGAGGCGAGTGAGCGTGCGACGGACATCTTGGAATTTCGAGCTTGAGAAAGAGGTGGCAAAAATGGTTTTCCGCGACAGCACATTCGGGTTCCTCTTCAAGACTTTCGCCCGCATGAATCACTGGTCGTCCATTGCGACCCTCCCGGCACACCAAGCCAACTCCTCCGATTCCTTCGGAGCTTCCCCCAAACATTCGCCGCTTCACTTTCCGCGCGTTCCCTCGTCGCACGACGACCGGACCGCCGCGGCGAGCTGAGCCTGGCGCGTCCGACTTCCCCCGGCCAATTTATTTTCACCTCATTCCGCCTTAGAGAGATTGAACCATGAAGATCACCCCGCGCTTCACCCGTCCCGGACAAGACGTCTTCAGCACCGTCGAATGGAGCCTGCGCACCAGCCGCATCAGCAACAGCGATGGCTCGACCGTCTTCGAGATGAACAACGCCGAGATCCCGGCCGCGTGGAGCCAGCTCGCCACCGACATCGTGGTGAGCAAGTACTTCCGCAAGGCCGGCGTCGAGCAGATCGGCGCCGATGGCAAGCCCGCGATGGACGCCGCGGGCAAGCCCGTGCTCGGGCCGGAGCGCTCGGTGCGCCAGGTGGTGCATCGCCTCGCCGGATGCTGGCGCCACTGGGGCGAGAAGTTCGGATACTTCTCCACGCCGCAGGATGCGCAGGCCTTCTACAACGAAATCTCCTGGATGCTGCTCAACCAGGTTGCCGCCCCCAACAGCCCGCAATGGTTCAACACCGGATTGCAATGGGCCTACGGCATCACCGGCCCGGCCCAGGGGCACTGGATCGCCGACCACAACACCGGCGAAGTCTCGCTGGCTGCCGACGCCTACAGCCATCCGCAGCCGCACGCCTGCTTCATCCAGAGCGTGCGCGATGACCTGGTGGGCGATGGCGGCATCATGGACCTGTGGACCCGCGAGGCCCGCCTCTTCAAGTATGGCTCGGGCACCGGCACTAATTTCAGCCGCCTTCGCGGCGAGAACGAGTCGCTCTCGGGCGGCGGCAAGAGTTCGGGCCTGATGAGCTTCCTCAAGATCGGCGACCGCGCCGCCGGCGCTATCAAGAGCGGCGGCACCACGCGCCGCGCCGCCAAGATGGTCTGCCTGGACGTGGACCATCCCGACATCGAGGCCTTCGTGAACTGGAAGGTCCGCGAGGAGCTCAAGGTCGCCGCCCTCGTCGAAGGCGCCAAACGCTTCACCCCCGAGCAGAAGGAGGTCGCCAGCCGACTCAACCTGAAGCTGGACTTCGATTTCAATGGCGAGTGCTACCAGACCGTCAGCGGCCAGAATTCCAACAACTCGATCCGCCTTTCGGACGAGTTCATGAACGCGGTCGACGCCGACGCCTCGTGGAACCTGACCCAGCGCACCGACGGCAAGGTTGCCAAGACGCTTCCCGCCCGCGACCTCTGGCAGCAGATCTCTTTCGCCGCATGGCAATGCGCCGATCCCGGCCTGCAGTACGACAGCACGATCAACGCCTGGCACACCTGCCCCAAGGGCGGACGCATCAACGCCAGCAATCCCTGCAGCGAATACATGTTCCTGGACAACACCGCGTGCAACCTGGCCAGCATCAACCTGCTCAAGTTCTACGACCCCGAGACCCGCGCCTTCGACCTCGAGGGCTACGAGCACGCCATCACGCTCTGGACCGCGGTGCTGGAGATCAGCGTGCTGATGGCTTCCTTCCCCTCGAAGGAGATCGCCGAGCTCAGCTGGAAGTACCGCACGCTGGGCTTGGGCTACGCCAATCTCGGCGCGCTGCTGATGCAGGCGGGCATTCCCTACGACAGCGAAGAAGGCCGCGCCGTGTGCGGCGCCCTTTCCGCCATCCTCACCGGTCGCAGTTACGCCGCCAGTGCGCTGCTGGCCGCGGAGCATGGGGCCTTCGGCGGCTACAGCGAGAACCGCGACAGCATGCTGCGGGTCATCCGCAACCACCGCCGCGCCGCCTACGGCGTCGACCGCGCCTCCAATGAATGGGAGGATCTGGCGATTCGGCCGGTCTCAATCAATCATGATCTCTTCAAGACCGGGAAGATCTCGCTCTCCAACGCGGGCGACCTGCTTTCACGCTCGCTGGCCTGCTGGGACGATGCCCTGCTCTTCGGCACCAAGTTCGGTTTCCGCAATGCGCAGGTCACCGTGATCGCGCCGACCGGAACCATCGGCTTGCTGATGGACTGCGACACCACCGGCGTCGAACCCGACTTCGCCCTGACCAAGTTCAAGAAACTCGCCGGCGGCGGCTACTTCAAGATCGCCAACCAGAGTCTGCGCCCCGCGATCAAGGCGCTGGGCTACAGCGACGAGATCTCCGATCGGATCATGACCCACGTCATCGGCACGCTCAGCATTGACACGCCGATCCCCGACGTCGAGGGCCAGATGATCGGCGACGGTCCCTCCTTCCGCGAGTTCCTCAGCGAAAAGGGCTACACCGGTGACGACCTGGTCGCGCTGGAGAATCAGCTGCCGATGATGTTCGAGCTGGGCTTCGCCTTCTCCGCCTGGAGCATGCCGGCGCAGGTGCTGGAGAAGATCGGCGTCAGCCCGGCCGCGGCCAAGGCCGATCCGAAGTTCAACGGGCTGCGCAAGCTCGGCCTGCGCAAGAAGCAGATCGACACCCTCAACCGCCTGATCTGCGGAACGCAGACGGTCGAGGGCACGCCGCTGCTCAAGCCGGAGCACCTCGCGGTCTTCGACTGCGCCAACAAATGCGGCGCCACCGGCACGCGATTCATCCGCCCGGATGGCCACATCCACATGATGGCCGCGGCGCAGCCCTTCATCTCGGGGGCCATCTCCAAGACCATCAACCTGCCGGCCGAGGCCAGCGTGGGCGAGGTCGGCGCCTCCTACCGGCTGAGCTGGGAGCTCGGGCTCAAGGCCAACGCGCTCTATCGCGACGGCAGCAAGCTGAGCCAGCCGCTCAACACCAAGGTCGACGTGGAGCAGGAGGAGGAGGACCTTGACGGTCTCGAGACCACGACCACCTCGACCTCCGTCACCACCACCGTCTTCCACGAATCGCTTTCCACAGAGACGCAATCCATCGACCGCATGGTCGAGGTCGCCGAAACCGGATCGATGGTGGTGCCCGTGGCCCAGAGCGGCGGCGAGTTCGTGGAGCGCGTCGTGGAGCGGGTCGTGGAGCGCGTCATCGAGCGGCCGCTGCGCCGCCGCCTGCCCGAGACCCGCGGCAGCATCACCCACAAGTTCAACGTCGCCGGACATGAGGGCTACCTCATCGTCGGCCTCTATGAAGATGGTCGCCCCGGCGAACTCTTCATCACCATGGCGAAGGAAGGCTCGACCATCGGCGGCCTGATGGATTCGCTGGGCACCGCGATCAGCGTGGCCCTGCAGTACGGCGTGCCGGTTGAAAGCCTGGTCACAAAGTTCGCGCATCAGCGCTTCGAGCCCATGGGCATGACCACGAATTCCGAGATTCCCTTCGCCAAGAGCCTGGTGGACTACATCTTCCGATGGATGGGCATGCAGTTCATCCCGGGCTACCGCGAATCGAACGCGCCACGGCGGGGATCCGCCGCGGCTCCCTATGCGACGCCGGATGTTCCCGCGTCTGATTTTCACCACACTGTCAAGGAGGACACTGGATGGCAACAGCGCATGGATGGCGCCGCGAACCCGACAGCGGCCCGTTTTTCGAGCACGGACGGCGATGGTCGTGGACCGACCGGCACGGCCGATCCCATCTCCGCTTCTCTCGAATTGAAAGGCCAGGCGAAGACCGACGCGGGGCCGGGCCGTCTCTCCGTCGCCGAGCTTGGACGCTTGACGGGCGAATCTTTGGCTGGAGCGGCCGCGAGCGCGACGACGAAAGACGCTCTCGCGGCCGAGGCGTATTTTCAGGCCACGGCCTCCGTGCTTGATCAGTCCAACGCCCAGCTGATGGGCGACGCTCCCGCCTGCGATGTCTGCGGAGCGATCACGGTTCGAAACGGTACTTGCTATCGATGTCTCAACTGCGGCAACAGCATGGGCTGCAGCTGAGCCATCTTCACAAACAAACTCCCGGGTCGTTCATCCACTCCGATAACGACCCGGGCGTATGCACGCGATGGGGGCAGGTCCCCAAAGAGGCACTAGTCGGCATGTGGATGGACCTCCTTGCACTGGTCGGACGAGCACGGAGACCGCTCTCCCGACCCCTCGGCTGCGGCTGACACCGGAAGCCGTGAGATTTGGAATGGATTCCGAATCTGCCGAGGTGGCCTGCCTCCCGAAGGCTGCCCCCATCGCCCTTACGCTCGCTACAATTTCGTTTCATGCCCATTCGCACCACCATTCAACCCTTCGTCTTCTGGAGGAACGCGATCTTCGCGTTTTTGTGCCTGGTCTTCGGTGTTTGGGGCTATTACGACTGGGCGGTCAAGATCCCCAACCTCGAGGCGGACTGCATCGCCATCGACTCCGCCAAGGAGGAGATCAAAAAGTTCGAGACCATGGCCGCGACCGCGCCGCTGAACCAGAGCGACACCGCCCGCTATGTCGCCGCCAAGAAGACCGTCGAGGAGATCAATTCCCGCAACGCGGGCCCGCCCGTCAAACCCTCGCCGCTGGACCGCCCGATGCAGATGTGGCTCTACGTGGTCGGCTGCGGCATCCTGGGCACTCCCTTTTTCATCTGGCCGATCGTGAAGATCCTGCGGCGCCAATACCGCCTCGACGAGGATGGCACGCTGCACACCCCGGGCGGCACCTACACCAGGGACCAGATCGTGGAGATCGACATGCGCCGCTGGTGCGCCAAGGATGGCGATCGACGCAGCACCTGGACCGCCACCGCCGTGACCGACGAGGGCAAGCGGATCGTGCTCGACGACCACGACTTCAAGAACATGCACCTGATCATCGGCGGCATCGCCCACCGCCTGATGCCCGCCAAGTGGACGGTCGAGGCGAAGCCCGTCGCCGCGTCTCCGAACGACGCCGGCGCTCCCGCGAACTCCGAAGTCGCAGCCAACTGATCCCGCCATCTGCGGGTCTCCGAAGAAACGAGCTGCGTCCAAGTGAAAGCGACCACCGAACCCACGACCGCGATTGAGAAGAAGGATCGCTGCGGCGGTCTGCCGCACCGGCCGCGCGTGCTGCTGGGAAAGATGGGCCTGGACGGCCACGATCGCGGCGTGAAGCTCATCGCGCGGCTGCTGCGCGACAGCGGCGTGCACGTGATCTACAGCGGACTTTGGCAGACGCCGCGCAGCCTGGCCATCGGCGCCCGCGACGAGGACGCCGACTGCATCGCCTGCTCGATGATGAGCAACAGCCACCTGGTGCTGGTGCCGCGGCTCATCGAGGAGTGCCGCAAGGTCGGCCGGCCCGACATGATCGTCAACGTCGGCGGCATCATTCCGCAGGAGGATGTCCCGGTGCTGGTCGCCGGGGGCGTGAACAAGATTTTCCACACCGGCGCGGGGCTCGAGCCCATCGTGGAGAGCGTCCGCGCTTCGGTCCGCGATTACGCGCCGCTGCCCGCGGCGCCGACACCCAATCCAACCGCGCAGCTGGCACGGATGATCTCATTGGCCCACGCCAAGCAACTGGACGCGAAGGCGCCGCGGCGGCGCCCCAAGCGCGTGGTCGGCATCACCGGCGCGCCCGGCGCCGGCAAGAGCACGCTGGTGGCCTCGATGGCCCGCGAGATGGTGCTGCGATCCAAGAAGCTGGCGGTGATCGCCTTCGACCCGATGAGCCCGATCACCAGCGGGGCCCTGCTGGGCGACCGGCTGCGCGTCGACTTCAACGCCGTCGACGAGGGAGTCTTCTACCGCTCGCTGGCGATCATGGGCGAGGATTACGCGACGCTCGATGACATTCTGGGATTGCTCGGCGCCGCGGGCTACGACGACGTCCTGGTGGAAACCGTCGGCGCCGGCCAGAACGACGTCGCCATCCGCCTCCACGTCGACCGCTGCATCGTGGTCGTGGTTCCCGGCATGGGCGACTCCGTGCAGATGGACAAGGCCGGACTGCTCGAGATCGCCGACCTCTTCGTGGCCAACAAGGCCGACCACGCCGGCGAGGCCAAGCTGGTCCGCGAGCTGCTCGACGTGGCCGCGGGCCGACCGATCCTGGAGACCATCGCCACCCAGGGCAAGGGCGTGGTCGAGCTGCTCAACGCGATTTTCCCGGCGTAAACGCCGCCATCCCCCGGCGAAGGTTCGCGGCCCCCAAGGTGCTACATTCACCGCCCCCTTTGGAGATCTCCATGAGTGACGCATCGTCGCCGCGCGTTCTTTCCCGCAATTCCAACCAGGCCCTGGGCATCGGCCAGTACGCGATCGACTTCCTGCGCGAAGGCCGGCCCGATCCCTCCGTCCTCGAGCGGACCACGCTCTTTCACACCGACGCCGTGCTCTGCGGCGTCAGCGCGCTGGCGCTGGGCACCAACGCGCCGGTGCTGCTGCGCAAGGAGGCCCTGGACTACCGCACCAAGAAGGGCGTCCCGGTCTTCGGCAGCGACAAGCGGGTCTCCCCCGAGAAGGCCGTGGTGGCCAACTGCGCCGCGGTTCGCGAATGGGATTCCAACGGCACCAACTTCGGCTATCGCCCCGAACTCGGGCACACCGCCGGTGAGTTCGGCCACAACGACTTCTATCCCGTGGCCGTTGCCGCGGCACAGCTCGCCCGCGAAGGCGGCGACATCGCGCTGCGCGGCATGGTCTGCCTGGACGAGATCCGCGGGCGCCTGGCCGAGGTCTTCTCGCTCAAGAGCTACAAGATCGACCACGTGGTGCATGGGGCGATCGCCAGCGCCGCGGTCTACGGGGCGATCCTGGGCGCGACCGCCGAGGAGATCGAGGGCGCCATCGGCATGATGGTGGCCCACGCGATTCCCTGGCGCGCCATCCGCGCCGGCAAGCAGCTCAGCGACTCCAAGGGGGCCAGCGCCGCCATCAGCGCCGAGTTCGCCGTGCTCTGCATGCAGCGTTCGATGCGCGGCTTCCTGGGCCCGCGCGACATCTTCCGAAATCCCGAGAGCCTCTTTCGTCAGTTCGAGCCGACCCAGGGGGACAGCCCCTTCGACCTGCACCTTTCCATGGCCGGTTCGGATTTCGCCGTGATGGGTATGCACTTCAAGCTGGGCCTCTACGAGCACCAGAGCGCGGGCGCGCTCCAGGGCGTGATCGACCTGGTGCAGCGCCATCCGGAGCTGGCGGAGAAGCCGGATTCCATCCGCAGCATCACCATCACCGCCTACGAGCCCGCCTTCGGCATCATCGGCGACCCCGCCAAGCGCGACCCCAAGACGCGGCAGAGCGCCGACCACTCCATGCTCTACATCGTCAGCACGCTGCTGCGCAAGGCCATCGAGCGGGTCGCCTCCAAGGGCCGGGCCGGGCTCGGCACCAGCAGCGACGACGCGTGGAAGGCGCTGATGCTGGAGCCGGTGGACTACGGCTCGGAGGCGATCTTCAATGCCAACACGCGGGCGATGATGGCCAAGGTCCACTTCGAGCATGGCGGTCCGGAATTCGACCGCCGCTACCCCGAGGGCATTCCGACCCAGGTGAAGATCACCACCGACCAGGGCACGCACGACAGCGGGCTGGTCATGTTCCCCGCCGGACATGCGCGAAATCACACCGCGAACCTGCAGGACATCCTTGCCGCCAAATTCGCCCTGATGGCCGGGCTCGGCGTGAAGAAGGGCAAGCGGCTGGTGGGCACGCTCGCCGCGCTGGGTACGCTCGACCGCAAGGAGCTGGCCGAGCTCTACGACTTCGAGCTGCTGGACCGCGGTCCCTTCGAATAGCGGATCACTTCATGCCTGGGACATTCGTCGAGGACGCGGCGCCCCCTGCCGCGCCGGAATTCTCCGGTGCGCCGCCCTTGCGGATGCGCACCGGCATCTCGTGCTTGGGCGGCATCTGCTTCAGAAGCACCTCGACCGCCCGCTCAAGCTGGGTGTCGCGCCCCGCCTGCTGGTCCTGCGGCAGCCACACCATCTCGATGTCCGGCGTCACGCCCTCGTTCTCCACCTTGTAGCCGCGCTTGGGAGTCCAGAATCCGTAGCCAGGCTGCGACGAAATGCCGCCATCCATGAATCCCTTGTCCATGTCGATGCCGACCACGCCACCCCAGGTGCGCGTGCCGACCAGAGTGGTTCCGTTCACCAGGCGCATGGACTCGGGGAAGATGTCGCCGTCGCTTCCGGCTCCCTGGTCCATCAGCACCACGATCGGTCCGTCGATCACGCGAGTCGGATAGGGTTCGATGCGTCCCTCGCGCGGCACGGTGTAGGCCCAGGGCTTGCGCGACAATTTCTCCACCAGCGCCTGACTGATATAGCCGCCGCCATTGTCGCGAATGTCCACCAGCAGGCCCTGCTTGTCCGTCTGCGGATAGAAGTTGCGCATGAAGGAGATGAGCCCTTCGGAATCCATGTCAGGCAGATGGATGTAGCCCAGCTTGCCGCCGGAAAGCTCGGCCACTTTTTTGCGGTTGCCCTCCACCCAGCTGGCGTAGCGCAGCGCGTGGTCGCTGGAGGGAAGCGTGACCTCGACCAGCGTGCCCTCCGTGTCCTTCGGGGAATCCCCGATGTAGAGCCGCACGCTCTTGCCGCCCTTGTCCACCAGCAACTCCGCCGGATCCTGCTTGGGATCGAGCTTGACGCCGTCGATCGCCAGCAGGTACTGCCCGGCCTTCACGTTTCGGAAGGGCTTGGCCAGCGGGCTCTCGCCGCCGCCGATCGCCGACTCATCCGGGAAGATCCGCGCGATCTTCCATCCCTCGTCCGTCTGCTGCAGGTCCGCGCCAAGCGAGCCGACCGACACCGGCCGGGTCTGTGCGAAATCGGCGCCGCCCGAGATGTAGGCGTGGCTGTTGCGCAGCTCGGACATCATCTCGCCAATGACGTCGTTCAGTTCGCCGCGCGAGCCGATCCGCTCCACCAGCGGGCGGTAGCGCTCGCGGATGCCGGCCCAGTCCACGCCGTTCATGTCCTCGCGCCAGAAGAAGTCGCGCTGCAGCCGCCAGGCCTCCTCGAAGATCTGCTTCCACTCCGCCTTGGGGTCCACGCGCACCGCGAGGTCCTTGGTCTCGATGGGCTTGGGCTCGCCACCGGTGGTGTCGATGCTGGAAAGCGCCGAACCGTCCCACGAGACGACCTTGGCGCCGGTCGGATCCATGATCCACGCCTCGACCGCGTTGGCCAGCAGCGGCGTGGTCTTCTCCTCGACCAGGTCGAAGCGCTCGACCTTGGTTCCGCCCTGGCCCAGCGGCGGCGCGGGCCACTTCTCGTCGAGCACGCCCTCGAGCGGGCGCCGTCCCAGCAGCACGCCGCCGGCGATCGCTTCGAAGCCGTCGAAGCTGCCCGCCGGGATCGGCAGCAAGGCCACGCGCTCTGAGATTCCCGCGCTGTCGACCTCGGCGGGAATCTCCGCGTCGAGCTCCGCCAGCTCCGAGGCCTTCTTGCCCTTGTCGGCGGCGGATTCCTTGCCCTTCGCCTCGGCCGTCGCATGCGGGATGCCCGCGTTCGTCGCCTCGCCGGCTTGCGCCGCAGATCCATCCATCGGGACCGATGCGGCCTCCCCGGATTCGTCCGCCTCGTGCGCCTCCTTCAACTTTGCTCCCAGGTCGCGCCACGCGCCCAGGTCCATGCCCATCTGCGCCGCGTCCTGCCGCAGCGGCGGCGGAAACTTGGCGTAGAGCGGCACCACGCACACCTGCGTGGTCTGCAGGTTGGCGAAGTTCAGCTCCGCGTGGTCGGGCGTGGGGTTGATGTTGCGGTCGGAGAGGAAATAGAGGTAGAGGCCGGCGGGATCCCAGCGCGGGGCGTAGTCGTTGGTCATGCCCTCGCCGATCGACGTGTTCACGCCCGTCTCGAGATTGCGGATCACGACCTGCTGAAGTCCATTCGAGAGCGGGCGCGACCAGGCGAGCCACTTGGAATCGGGGCTGAAGCGATAGTCGGAGATCGCGCCGTTGACGGAGGCGTCGGCCTCGACGGAAGCCTTGGTTTCCAGATTCAGCACGCGCAGGAATCCGGTCTTGGTGCTCCAGGCGAGGTGCTTTTCGTCCAGGCTCGCCACCGGCGGATGGATCCACGACTCGCTGCTCTCGACCTTCGTCTCGTCCGGGGAGAAGAGGGATCCGGCGGCGGGGTCGGCGGGATTCTCGCGCGGATCAACGGCAATGTGCCGCGTCATGATGTCGGATTGGCCGTTGAGATCGCTCACGTAGGCGACCAGGTCCTCGCCCAGCCAGGTCACGTCGCGCTCGCGGCTGATGCTGCGGCCGGGAAACTGGATCGGCGTGGTGATCTCATGGCCGTTGAGCGGGTCGACCGGTATCACCGTCACCTCGCCGCGCGACTCGATCGCCAGTCGCTTGCCGCCCGGCGAGAGCGCAAAGCCCTCGGCGTGGGCCATCACGGATTCGAAGCGCGGCCGGCTCTGCAGGCGGTCGCCGATCAGGCGGATGTCCAGCGCCTGCATCTGCCCGCTCTTCGTGTCGAAGTTGATGATCTCGCCGCCGCGGGTGAAGACGATCCATCCCCCGTCGGCCGCGGGATCGGCGCTGGCCCAGCGCGGCTCAAGGTCGGAGGACGTGAAGAAGGTGTGCTGCGTCCGGTCGGCGCCCTTGGCGTCCACGCTCCAGAGGTTCATCACGCCGCCCGAGTCGGAGAGGAACCAGATGCGACCCTGCTTCCACATGGGGAACAATTCGTTCTCGGCCGTCTTGGTCAATTGGGCGAAGGACTTCCGGTCGGAGCCGGCGAGCCAGAGGTCCGGCGCGGTGCCGCCGCGATAGCCCTTCCAATGCCAGTTCTCGTTGGACCAGCGCGTGAAGACGATCTGCCCCGTCGCCGGATCGATCGCCGCCAGCGACGCCTCGCCGATGTTGATCGGTTGCGCAGGGCCGCCGGTCACGGGCACCTGCCAGAGTTCCACTCGCCCCATCGGGTTGGTCCGCGAGGAGCGGAAGACCACGAACTTGCCGTCCGGTGTGAAGGTGAGCGGCTGCTCGCTGGAGTCGTGGAAGGTCAGACGCTTGGGCGATCCGCCCGTGATCGGCATGATGTAGATCTCAGGATTGCCGTCGTAGTCGGCGGCGAAGGCGATGTTCCTGCCGTCCGGAGAAATCACCGGCCAGCTTTCCATGCCCGCGCCGCTGGTCAGGCGCGCCGCTTCGTAGGGCGCGCTGCCGTTGATCTTGGTCGTCCACAGATCGCCGTCGGCGACGAAGACCATGCGCTCGCCGCGCACCGCCGGGTGGGAGAAATAGCCGCGGCCCGGCGCGTCGGCAAGCATCGCAGGCGCCTTGGCATCCGCGGCCCGGGCCGATGCATTCACGGTGGCGGCAACAACCAGCATCAACGATAGCAATGAACGTGGCATGGACGATTCTTTCTTGGAATGATTCCGCGGTCGGTTAGCTCTTCGATCCCGAAACATAGCGCATGACATGGTCGACTTCCTCGGGCGAGCCCATCACCAGCGGCGTGCGCTCGTGCAGGTGCTTGGGCACCACGTCGAGCGTGCGCATGGAGCCCGTCGTGCTTTTGCCTCCGGCCTGCTCCATCAGGAAGCTCATCGGGTTGGCCTCGTAAAGCAAGCGCAATTTTCCCGAGGGGTGTTTCTTGGTCGGCGGATAGAGGAAGACGCCGCCGTTGATCAGCGTGCGATGCACGTCCGCCACCATGCTGCCGATGTAGCGGCTGGAATACTGATTGGCGTGGGTCCAGGCGAGGTAGTCGCGGTAGCCGCGCGGGAAACCCTCGGCGTAGGCCTCGTTGACGGAATAGACCTTGTTCGCCTGCGGAATCTGCAGGTCGCGCTTGACCAGCAGGAAGCTGCCCACGCTGGTGTCCAGCTCGAACATGTGGGTGCCGTGGCCGGTGGTCAGCATGAAGACGGTGCTCGAGCCGTAGAGCACGTAGCCCGCGGCGATCTGCTCGGCGCCGCGCTGGCAGACGGTCTCCATGGCGCCGGAGATCCCCGGATCATTTTTCAGCACGGTGAAAATGGTTCCCACGCCCACCGCGGTGTCGAGGTTGCTCGAACCGTCCAGCGGATCAAAGAGAACGCAATACTTGCCGCCCTCGCTGCCCTTGCGCAAAATGGTCGGCTCGTGGTCCTCCTCGCTGCCCAGCACGGCGATCGAGGGGCGCGAGCCAAGCACGCGCATGATGACTTCGTTGGAGATCATGTCCATGCGCAGCTGAACCTCGTCCTGCACATTGATCGTGCCTTCCTGGCCGATGACCCCCTGCAGGCGCACATGTCGAACCTTGAAGGCGATGATCTTGGCGGCCAGTGAAATCGCCGAGATGATCCAGCTGAATTCGCCGGTGGCGCTGGGATACTTCTGTTCTTCCTCGAGAATGAAACTCTGCAGGCTGACCAGATTGTCGGTGACGACATCGGGTCGCTTGGAATCAGCCGCCGTGGCGGCCGTGGTCTTGCTGGGCTTCGCGGAACTCATGAATCGTCTCCAGAATGAGGCCGGAAGCAGCCCCGAACTCAGGCTACCATCCTCCTCCCGAACATCGCGCCCGCGCATGCGGGCACGCACGCCGAGTCACCCGCAAGGAGAAACCCATGCCGCAACCCGTCATCCTCGCCGCACGTCGCACCCCCATCGGCCGCTTCGGCGGATCGCTCGCGAAAGTGCCGGCGCCGCAGCTCGGGGCCTTCGCCATCGAGGCGGTCCTGGCCGATGTGCCCGCGGCGAAGGCGGCGATCGAGGAGTGTGTGATGGGCAATGTGCTGCAGGCGGGCGTCGGGCAGAACCCAGCGCGGCAGGCGGGTCTGCTGGCGGGTTTGCCCCACACGCTCAACGCGGTCACCGTGAACAAGGTCTGCGGATCGGGCCTGCAGGCGGTGATGCAGATGGCCACCAGCATCAAGGCCGGCGACATCCAATGCGGCGTCGCGGGCGGCATGGAGAACATGGATCTCGCTCCGCATTTCGCGCACGTTCGCGCCGGAGTTCGCTTTGGCGACGCCAAGTTCATTGATCACATGTCAGCGGATGGTCTCACCTGCCCCTTTGAAAAATGGGGCATGGGATTCGCCGCCGACTACACGGCGCAGACCGGCGGCGTCACCCGCGAGGCGCAGGACAAGTTCAGCGTGCAGAGCCATCAGCGGGCGGCGCAGGCCACGAAGGATGGGCACTTCAAGGCGGAAATCGTGCCGCTCACCGCCGAGCGGATTTCGCAGAAGCAAGGCCTTGATGCGGACGAAGGATTCCGCGCCGATTCAAATCTGGAGGCGCTGGCCAAGTTGCGGCCTTCGTTCAACAAGGATGGAACCGTCACGGCCGGCAACTCCAGCCAGATTTCCGATGGCGCCGCGGCGCTGATCGTGGCGAGCGAGGAGTTCGCCAAGAAGATCGGCGCCAAACCGATGGCGAAGATCCTCGACTACAACACCGTCGGCGTGGCTCCGAAGGATATTTTCTTCGCCCCCAAGCTCGGCATTGAAACGCTGCTCAAGAAAAACAATCTCGCCGTCAAGGACATTGATCTCTTCGAGGTCAACGAAGCCTTCGCGGCGCAAATCCTCGCGGATGTCACGCCGCTGGGCATCCCGCACGAGAAGCTCAACATCTGCGGCGGCGGCGTGGCCATCGGCCATCCGATCGGTGCCAGCGGAGCCCGCGTGCTGGTGACGCTCATTCATCAGCTCAAGCGCACCGGCGGCAAGCGCGGCGTCTGCTCGCTCTGCCTGGGCGGCGGCAATGCCGTGTCCATGCTGATCGAACTCTGCCCATGATGGACGTCGAGCGCCTGCCCCGGCAGACGAACGGCTTCCGCCTGCGCGGCACCGAGGTGTCGCGGCTGGAGGCCTTCAGCGACGGACTCTTCGCGCTGGCCATGACGCTGCTGATCGTCAACCTGAGTCCGGCGCGAACCTTCGCGGAATTGCGCGAAAGCTTCTTCGCCCTGCCGGTCTTCGCCGTGTGCTTTGTCCTGATCGGCGCCATCTGGTGGGAGCATCACCGCTTCTTCCGCCGCACGGGATTGCAGGATTGGCAGATCATCGTGCTCAACGGCGTGCTGATGTTCCTGGTGATGTTCTACGTTTATCCGCTGAAATTCCTGTTTTCGCTCGCGCTCAACCGCGGACAGTTCGGCGTGGGCATGTCGGGCAACGACGGGCGCTGGCTCTTCACCATGTACGGGGCGGGCATGATTTCGATCTATGGCGTGCTCGGCTTCATGCATCGGCACGCCCTCGCGTGCCGCGACCAGCTCCAATTCGACGAGCGCGAGGCGTGGATGGAGCGCGAAGTGATGCAGAACTGCGCGATCTACGCATTCGTCGGAATAATTTCCATCAGTCTGGCCTGGATCCTTCCCGAAAACAAGCTGGGCTGGGCGGGCATGGCCTATGCGCTGCTGGGGCTGTTCTGCGCCGTGCACGGCTCGTGGATGGGAAACCGCCGTCCCCAAGTCTGAAGGCACGTCCCTCAGTTGGGATTCGGTTGTGCCGCCTTGAATTTCGCCGCCCACTCGGCCGTCATCTTGATGTACTTGTCGCCCAGTTCCTCGGAGGGCTCGATCTCGCTGCCTTCGTGCCACTCGTTGAAGCTGGTGACGAGCACCCAGTCCGGTTTTGCGGCGACCGCCTGGCGCCAGAGTTCCTCGTAAAGTTTTCCACCGTCGCGCTCGACCAAGAGACCCGGCGTGCGGACCTTGGTGTCGTCGTAGCCCGGGAAAACCGTGGCGCATGAGATCTTCCCGGAGGCGCGGGCCTTCTCGCCGCCTTCGCCGCAGTTCGCCCACCAGGGCATCGCGCGCTTCGCCCAGGTGTGAACCGACTCCTTTTTCTTGGCCGCCGCGGCCACGTCGCCGGCGGGACCATAGGCGCATGCACCGTCAAAAGTTGCCACGGCCTTGGCGCTGAAATCATCGCCGATCAGAAGTGGAAGAGGGCCGGCCGCGTGCGCGAGGATTTCCCGCACCTCCTTCCATTTCTCCACGCCGAGCTGCTGAATGGCGCGGCCATAGACGAAGATCACCGGACGTGCGACGCCATCCCTGATGACGCTGAGATAGGCGGCATGCGCACCGAAGCGCTTGGCGATGTCGGTGATTTCCGCCGCGACCGTCTCCGGCGTGCCGCCCTTGGGAATCTGCTCGTAGAAGATGCAGGCCCGTGTGCCCGCTTTCTTGCACGCGTCAAGACACGCTGGAACCGCCTGGTCCTCGAACGAGTCCTTGCCCCACCACGAGATGATGAATCCATCGATGCCGGCGCTCCTGGCCAAGTTGCAGTGACGTTCGATCACCGCGGGATCGTGCGAGTCATACGCGCCGCCCTTGGGATAATGGGTGCTCGAGGTGATCCTCATGCCAATGGCGTCGACGCCTGCCCAGTGGATGAACTTGCTCCCGTGAGCGCGACCACCCGGCCCTTCCGGCGTGCCATACCACGGGTAATAAAAGGCGAGGACCAGCGGCTTCTTCGCGATCACCGGGGCTGCCGGGGCGGGGATCCCCTGATTGGAGCTGCTCGCGCCGAGGATGCCATTCAGCGCGAGAAGTAGCACGGTGATGAGGCGGAATCGCATGAAATCATCGTAGTTCAACGGTGCTGCGCAGTGAGCGAGGTGCTATCACCAAGCGAGTTTAGCGCAGGGGCGAGTCCGCGAGCCCCGGAGCGTTGTCTGAGCGACTGATAGCACCTCGCTCACGGAGCCTCAGTTGCCGGAGCGACTGATGGCTCATCGCTCACGGAGCTCACCATCTCACTATTCTTGACCGCGTGCCCGAGCCCGAAGCCGTGAAGACGCCATCCGATCCTCCCGAGCAATTCATGCTCGGCGGACCGCGGCCGCGACTTGAGGAGTTCTTCCGCATCCTGCGCATCGCGACGGAATTCATCCGCGGATTCCGCAAGCTGCACTTCGTGGGACCCTGCGTGACGGTGTTCGGCAGCGCCCGCTTCGACGAGAAGAACGGCTGGTACCAACTTGCGCGACAGGTCGGTTCCGAACTGGGGCGGCGCGGGTTCACGGTGATGACCGGCGGCGGCCCGGGCATCATGGAGGCCGCCAACCGGGGAGCCCGTGACGTGAACGCCCCCTCCATCGGGTGCAACATCAAGCTGCCCCATGAGCAGATTCAAAATGCCTATTGCGACCGGACGATCTGGTTCCAGTACTTCTTCATTCGCAAGGTGATGCTGGTGAAATACTCCTACGGCTTCGTGGTCATGCCGGGCGGCTTCGGGACGCTCGACGAATTCTTCGAGGCCATCACGCTGGTGCAGACCAAGAAGATCGATGACTTTCCCGTCGTGCTCATGGGCCGCGCCTATTGGGACGAGCTGTTTGACTTCGTCAATACGCGACTTGTGCCGGCGGGCACCATTTCACCGACGGACACCCTGCTCTACAAGATCACCGACGATCCGGTCGAGGCGGCCGATTACATCAGCGAACCCGCGCGACTGCGGTTCGGCCTGAAGCACGGCGAAAAGCCCCGGCGCAAATGGTGGCTCTTCGAGTAGGACTTCGCGCAAGAAAACACCCGGACAAGATCCGGGTGTCTTCCACTTGCGTCATGAATGCGTAAGGATCAATACCGATAGTGATCCGGCTTGTACGGACCTGCCACCGGCACGCCGATGTAATCGGCCTGGTCCTTGCGCAGCTCGGTCAACCTCGCACCAAGCTTGCCAAGATGAAGTCGGGCCACCTTCTCGTCCAGGGTCTTGGAGAGCGTGTAGACCTTCTTCTCGTACTTCTTGTGGTTCTGGAAGAGCTCGACTTGGGCCATCACCTGGTTGGTGAAGCTGGTGCTCATCACGAAACTCGGGTGACCGGTTCCGCAGCCGAGGTTCAGCAGTCGACCTTCTGCAAGCATGATGATGGAGCGGCCGTTGGGCAGCTTCCACTCATCCACCTGCGGCTTGATGTTGACCTGCGTCGCGCCCTTGATCTTCTTCAGGCCCGCCATGTCGATTTCATTGTCGAAGTGGCCGATGTTGCCGACGATGGCCTTGTCCTTCATCTTGAGCATCTGCTCGCCCGTGATGATGTCCTTGTTGCCGGTGGCGGTGATGAAGAGATCGGCGGTCGCCAGCACATCCTCGAGCGTGACCACCTCATAGCCCTCCATGCAGGCCTGCAGCGCGCAGATCGGATCGATCTCGGTGACCTTCACGCGGCAGCCCTGGCCGCGAAGGCTCTGGCAGCAGCCCTTGCCCACGTCGCCGTAGCCGCACACCACCGCGGTCTTGCCGCTGAGCATTACGTCGGTTGCGCGCATGATGCCGTCCACGAGCGAGTGTCGGCAGCCGTAGAGGTTGTCGAACTTGCTCTTGGTGACCGCGTCGTTGACGTTGATCGCCGGGAACAACAGCTCGCCGCTCTTCTGCATTTCGTACAGGCGATGGACGCCCGTGGTGGTCTCCTCGCTCACGCCGAGAATGGCCTGGGCAAAGGGCTTCCAGTAGCCCGCGTTGGTCTTCTGCAGATCGGCAAGCAGTTGAAGCACAACCTTGAACTCCTCATTGTCGGTCGTGTCCGGCGACGGGACCTTGCCTGAGTTGTTGAACTCAAGTCCCTTGTGCACCAGCATCGTTGCATCGCCGCCGTCATCCAGAATCATGTTCGGACCCTTGCCGTTGCCCCAGTCCAGGGCGCGCCAGGTGCACCACCAGTATTCCGGAAGCGACTCGCCCTTCCATGCGAAGACCGGAATGCCCTTGGGATTCTCAACGGTCCCCTTCGGGCCGACCGCCACCGCCGCGGCGGCGTGATCCTGCGTTGAGAAAATGTTGCAGCTCGCCCAGCGCACTTCGGCGCCGAGGTCGACCAAGGTCTCGATGAGGACCGCGGTCTGAATGGTCATGTGCAGGCTGCCGGTGATGCGGGCGCCCTTGAGCGGAAACTTTCCCTTGTACTGCTCGCGCGTCGCCATCAGGCCGGGCATCTCGTGCTCGGCGAGCTCGATCTCCTTGCGGCCGAAGCGCACGGTGTCGGCGCTGAGATCCTTCACCTTGAAGGGCACGTTGCTGGTCAGCGGCAATCCGGTGTTCATGAAGGTGGTGGTGGTCGCGTTCTTGGCGGTCGAAGTCGTGGCGGTGGCGTTCACGGTCGGGCTCCCAATGGGGTGAAAGGTCGACGGAGAAGGCGGACTTCCGCATTCATCCGTTTATCCGGATACACGGACAGTCTAGCTGGAGTCCTTGGCGCTGTCCACCCTGGGAAGGGCGGGATTGCTACCTTTGCGGCGGCTCCGATCCGCTTGATCCGTCTGGCATTTCCCAGGCCATCACGCCGGTCGCATCGCCAGGAACGACATGGAACGAATCAAAGGCATCGCCGCCAGTCCCGGCATCGTGTGGGGCAAAGTCCTCCTCCTTGGCAAGGCGGAGACCCACGTTCCGCGGCGGACGATTTCCGAAAGTGAAGTCGCGGGCGAGCTCGAAAAACTGAACCAGACTCGCGAGGTCGCCGCCCGCGCCCTGATCCAGCTCCGACAGCATGCCGAGCGCGAGCTGGGCACCGAGGCCGCCAAGATCTTCGCCTTCCATGAGGGCATGCTGAATGATCGCTCGCTGATTGATCCCATCGAACAGTCCATTCGGTCCGGCCGGCAAAACGTCGAGGCGGCCGTCAACGATCAATTCCAAAAGCTCTCGCGGCAATTTCGCTCCATGGGAAACGAAATTTTCGCCGCCAAGGCGGATGACATCCTCGACCTGCAGCGCCGCGTGCTGGGCCTGCTCATGGGCGAGGAGGAGGACCGCCTCGAGCGCCTCAACGAGCCCACCATCGTCGTGGCGCACGAGCTCACCCCCAGCCAGGTCGCCGCCGTGCCGCGGAGCAAGGTCATCGCCTTCGTCACCGAGGCGGGCGGACTGACCGGCCACACCTCGATCGTCTTCCGCGCCATGGGCGTTCCCGCCATCGTCGGATGCCAGGACATTGCCAAAAAGCTGCAGGATGGCGATGAAATCATCGTCGACGGCGACGCCGGCGAGATCGTGCTCAAGCCGAACGCCGAGATCAAGCTGGCTTTCGAGAAGCGCGCCGCCGAGATCGCCAAGGTGCGCCTGCTCTTCGAGGAGAACGACGCCCTCGAGGCGGTCACCACCGACGGCACGCGCATCATGCTGCTGGGCAACATCGAGTTCCCCGCCGAAGTGGAGAGCGTGCTCAAGCACGGCGGCGATGGCGTGGGCCTCTACCGCACCGAGTTTCTTTTTCTCACCAGTGACAAGCCCCCCGATGAGGAGGAGCAGTTCCAGGCCTACAAGAACACCGTCGAGATGCTCAAGGGCCGCCCCTGCACGCTGCGCACGCTCGACCTGGGTGCCGACAAGATGACCCAGGGCATGCTGAGCGAGCCGGAGCGCAACCCCTTCCTCGGCCTGCGCAGCATCCGCTACAGCCTGCAGCACCAGCCGATGTTCAAGACGCAGCTTCGCGCCATCCTCCGCGCCAGCGCCTTCGGCCCGGTGCGGATCATGTTCCCGCTGGTCAGCACGCTGATGGAGCTGCGGCAGGCCAAGCTGATCGTGCGCGACGTCATGGAGGAGCTCGAGGAGGAGGGCATCGCCTTCGACCCGCAGCCCAAGATCGGGATCATGATCGAGGTGCCCAGCGCCGCCCTCATGGCCCGCACCTTCGCCACCGAGGCGGACTTCTTCTCGATCGGAACTAACGACCTGGTGCAATACACGTTGGCGGTCGACCGGGGCAACGAGCGGGTGGCGAACCTCTACACCGCGGCCAGCCCGGCAGTGCTGTATCTGGTCAAAAACGTCATTCGGGCGGGCCGATACGCCAACATTGAGACCAGTCTTTGCGGCGAGATCGCCGGAGACCCGGTTTTCACCATGTTGCTCATTGGCATGGGTTTGCGTACACTGTCAGTCGTTCCAGGACAGATTCCCGCGATCAAAAGAGTGATTCGCTCTGTAAACCTTGAACTTTGCGAACGCCTCGCCCGAAAGGTCGGCTCGTTCGACTCCGAACGGCAGATTCACACGAGTCTCCGCGACGAGTTACGAAAATTAGACCCCGCGAACTTCGGCGGCTGGGCCACGGCCTGAGCCACGCGGGACAACAGGAACTCGACTCTGCCTTTGACTGCATGAGGTCGCCCCCGAAAATTTCGGTGAGGTGCGGCCGAGACGGTCAACAGAGTCAATGGCGGAACGCTCATGATGTGCGATCAACCCAATCTCAGTTACCCGGGGAATTCTTCCCGAAGCGGCTGTGAACTGGACATCGTTCGCCACTAGCGCCCGCCACGTACCGCCGCGAATCGCGGCAGGATTGACACGTGGTAGAACCCATCGACCCCAAAGACACGCCGTCCGAGACCCCATCGCAACATTTTTCAGAGGCTGAGAGCGGCCCCGAGGCCGAAGCCGCCGCGGACGAAATGTCCCCCGGCCAGATCTGGACTCCCTTCGAGGAGACCTCATCCCAGCAGCTTCGACAGCCTGTGGTGGATGCCGCGGACGAGGCCGGCGATGCATCGTCGACCGAGGCCGTTGACGCCGAGGCGGAAACCGCCGACGCCGACGAATCCGAGAGCCGCGACATGCTCGAGGCGGGCGAGGAAGCTTCTTCCGAGACCGAAACCCTCGAAGAGGTCGTCGAACTCGAGGAAACCGCCACCGGCGATGCCGCCGAAGGAACCGTCGAGGCGGCTTCCGGAGAAGCGGCCCCTGAAGGCCAGGCTCCCAAGACCATCAAGCGCCTGGTGAAGCGTCGCGAGGCCCCCAAGCTCCGCGACACCATCATGATCGTGAACGAGGCCCCTGGCGACGAGTGCCGCGTGGCCTTCGTGCGCGGTCGCCGTCTCGAGTCCTATTTCGCGGAGCGCGTGGCCTCAGCCACCAATGTGGGCAACATCTACAAGGGCCGCGTCACCAATGTGGAAGCCGCGATCCAGGCCGCCTTCGTCGACTTCGGCGAGGGGCAGAACGGCTTCCTTCACATCAGCGATCTGCATCCAAAATATTTCCCCGGCGGCGACAAGGGCGAGAGCGTCGGGCACAAAATCCCGCGGCGCGACCGCCCGGCAATCCAGGATTGCGTGAAGAAGGGCCAGGAGATCACCGTGCAGGTGATCAAGCAGGGCATCGGCACCAAGGGTCCGACGCTCACGAGTTACCTCAGCGTGCCCGGCCGCCTGCTGGTGATGATGCCGGACATGGACAAGGTCGGCGTCAGCCGCAAGGTGGACGACGAGCAGCAGCGCCGCGAGATGCGCAAGATTCTTGATTCGCTCGATCTGCCCGAAGGCTTCGGGTTCATCCTGCGCACCGCGGGCTTCGACCGCAGCCGCACCGAGCTGCAGCGCGACGCCGCATATCTGCAGCGCCTGTGGCAGGCGATGGCCAAGCGGATCGACTCCGTGGGCGCTCCCGCCGAGCTCTACACCGAAAGCGACATTCTGCTTCGCACTGTCCGCGAAATGGTGGACGAGACCGTCAGCCACATCATCGTGGACAACGAAGCCGCCTGGCAGCGCGTGACCGCGTTCCTGGAGGTGGTCTTCGCCAAGGACGCTCCCAAGGTGCTCTTCTACGACCGGCCGGCGCCGATCTTCTCGGCCTTCGACCTGGACCGCCAGATCGACAGCATCCACAGCCGCGAAGTGCCGCTGCCTTCGGGAGGCGCGCTGGTGATTGATCAAACGGAAGCGCTGGTGGCCATCGACGTCAACAGCGGCAAGAGCCGCTCGGCGCGCGACAGCGAGACCAACGCCTACAACACCAACAAGGAGGCGGTCGACGAGATCTGCCGCCAGCTTCGCCTGCGCGACCTGGGCGGACTCGTGGTGTGCGATCTCATCGACATGCGCATGCCGCGGCACCGCCGCGACATCGAGGCCCGCATCCAGGAGCACCTGAAGAAGGACCGCGCCAAGACCACCGTGGCCCCGATCAGCGCCTTCGGCATGATCGAGCTCACGCGTCAGCGCATGCGGCCGAGCCTGCGCAAGGCCCACTACATGGACTGCCCGCATTGCGCCGGTTCCGGCGAAGTGCGGCTTCCCGATTCGACCGCCGCCGACGGACTGCGGCAGATTCAGCTGCTGCTGAGCTACCCGCAGATCCACCGCGTGGAGATGGTCTGCGGAGTGCGCGTGGCCAGCGTGATTCTCTCGACGCGGCGCCAGCAGCTTGTTGAGATTGAGCGCGACTCCGGCAAGCGCATCGACATCCGCATCAGCGAGGCCATCGCGGGCGACCGCGTGGACCTCTACGCCTACGACGAGCGCAACGCGGACATCGAGATTCCGCGCCTCTCGCATCTCTCGGCCCCGCGCCTGGAGGATCTGCCCACCGAGCCGCCCGAAATGGACGAGAGCGCCCCGACCGATTCCGGCCGGGACGACGACGATGGATCGCGCGGCCGCGGGCGCGGCCGCCGCCGTCGACGAAAAGTCCTGCCGGCCGACGCCACCGCCATGTTGATGAGCGGCGCCTTCGACGACCTTCCTGAGATCGTCGAGGACGAACCCGCGGTCATCGACGAGGTGCGCGCCAAGGAGCTTGAGGAGGGCGAGTCCTCCGACGATTCGTCCGAGGAGTCGCAGGGCTCCGACGGCGGCTCGCGCCAGCGATTTGACGGCCGGCGCGATCAGCGCGGCCGAGGACGCGGACGCGACAACAACCGGCGGCAGGATCGCCCGCGTGGCGACCAGCCTCGCAGCGATCAATCTCGTGGCGATCAATCTCGCGGTGATCAACCCCCGCGTTCACCGCTTCAATCGGCGGGGCGGCCGGAAGGCCTTCCCACGGTCGAAGGCGAACCGAGCGAGGGCGCTGCCCCGCTTGATCCCAATGATGCTTCCGGCCATCGCGAAGGCGCTCCCGGCAATCGCGAGGGCGGTCCCCGTCGTCGTCGAGGCCGTCGCGGCGGACGCGGTCGTCGCATGGGCGGCGAAGCCGTCGCCGGATCCAATCTCAATGGCGATGGCGAGCCGTCAGGCGAGGGTGCAGCGGAAGGATCAACCGATGCCTCCGCCACCGGAGGCGATCACCCGAATGCGCCGCACACGCCGCGCGATCCCAACGCGCCCGAAGGCGACGGTCCGCGCGGCCGCCGTCGACGGCGTGGCCGCGGACGCGGCGGGCGCGACCAAGGCCAGGGCCAGGGTCCCAACGCGGGACCGGTGATCTATCCCAACGCTGCCCAGCGATCCGCTGCACAGCCCGGCTTCAATCCCAGTTCGAATTCCGGTTCTTCCCACGGCGCGCCGGCTCCGGCAAGAGTCCCGTCGGGCAATGTGGCGCCTGCGAACGTTTCGGGCAACACCGCCTCGTCGCAACCCTCCGCCGATGGCCAGAAGAAAACCGGATTCCTGCGCAGCCTCTACGGCGCCGCCCGGCGCGGCCTCGCTCCCGGCGCGGCCAAAGACGCGCAGCGGAAGGAATAGCCGGACATGGCCGCGACTCGACCTGCGCAACGGTTGATCGTGCTCGGCTCGACGGGCTCCATTGGAGCCAGCACGCTCGAGGTCGTCTCTCATTTCGCGTCGATGCCCCCATCCGCGAACGCACCCCAATTTCAGATCGTCGGCCTCGCCGCCGGACGCAACGCACCCAGCCTCGCCAAGCAGGCCCGCGATTTCCAGGTTCCCAACCTCGCCCTGCTGGATGCCGAGGCCGCAAAACAACTCAAGGGCTTCGACTCGGTCCGCAGCGGACCCGACGCCGCGCTGCAATTGATCCGGGACATCGCGCGCCCGGGCGACCTGGTCGTCGCGGCGATGGTGGGATTCGCGGGGCTCGCTCCCACGCTGCTGGCGCTGGAGCGCGGATGCACCGTGGCGCTGGCGAACAAGGAAACTCTCGTGGCCGCCGGCTCATTGATGACGGCTGCCGCCAAGCGCGCCGGAACCCTTCTTCTGCCCGTCGACAGCGAGCACAGCGGTCTGGCCCAGTGTCTGCGCAGCGGCGCCCGCGAGGAGATCACCCGCGTGGTGCTCACCGCCAGCGGCGGGCCCTTCCGGACCTGGTCGCACGAACGGACCGCCGGCGCGACCGTCGAGGAGGCGCTGAACCATCCCACCTGGAAGATGGGGCCCAAGGTCACCATCGACAGCGCGACCCTGATGAACAAGGCGCTGGAGATCATCGAGGCGCACTGGCTCTTCGATCTGCCCGCCGAGCGCATCGACGCGATCGTGCATCCGCAAAGCGTGGTGCACGCCATGATCGAGTACGCCGATGGAAGCGTGATCGCGCAGATGTCGCCGCCTGACATGAAGCTGCCGATCCAGGCCGCGCTCTGCTGGCCGCAGCGCCATCCCGGCGTCGCCAAGAAACTGGACTGGAGCGCCCTCAAGGCGCTCGACTTCCACGCCATCGACCATGAGCGCTTCCCCGCCGTCGAGCTGGCCCGCCAAGTCATCCGCCAGGGCGGCACGGCCGGCGTCACCCTGAACGCCGCCAACGAGGTCGCGGTCGAGGCCTTCCTGAATCACGAGATCCGCTTCGGCGAGATCGGCCGCATCATCCAGAGGACCATGAAAGCCCTGCCGGCGCGCCCGATCCAGCACTTGAGCGACGTCGAGGCCGCCGACCGCGAGGCCCGGCGCCACGCGCGAACCCTGGTCGACGCCGCGGCGAACCTCCAGGCGAAGCGGCCCGAGGCCGCCCGTCCCCGGTAACTTCACGCTCGCCCCGAAAGGCGGAACCTAGCCAGTGGAATTCCTCACCAACACCTCCAACATCGCCCTGATCGTGGTCGGCTTCGGCCTGCTGATCGCCATCCACGAGTTCGGCCACTTCCTGGCGGCGCGCTGGGCCGGCATCCGTGTGGAGTCCTTTGCCGTGGGCATGGGACCGACCGTGCTCGCCTTTCGGCGCGGGCTCGGCGTCCGCTTCGGGAGCACGGCACCGCTGATCAAGACCCGCTTCGGCAGCGAGCCGGAGAAGATTCCCACGGCCCAGTTGCATGCCGAAGGCGTGGGCGAGACTGAATATTCACTGCGCCTGCTCCCGATCGGCGGCTTCGTCCGCATGAAGGGCCAGGAAGACCTCGACCCCAATGCCAGCAGCCACGCGGTGGACGGTTACGGCAGCAAGCCCGTGTGGAAGCGCATGATCGTGGTGAGCGCCGGCGTGGTCTGCAACCTGATCACGGCGGTTGCGCTCTTCGTCATCGCTTTCCTCATCGGCGTGCGCTTCGAGGCGCCGATGATCGGCGCCGTGCGCCCGGCGAGCCCCGCCGCCAGCGCCCGCAGCCTCGACGGCGGCGCCGACGGCCTGCTGCCGGGCGACCGCATCGATTCCATCAACGAGGAACTGACCCACACCTTCGCCGACATTCAGATCGACGCGGCGATGAGCCGACCTGAACACCCGCTGCGGCTCCAGGTCACGCGGGCGGGACAATCCAAGCCGCTCGCCTTCGAGGTGGCGCCCACCAAGGACGGGCCGAGCGGACTGCTGAGCCTGGGCGTGTCGCCGGCACGCGGCGGCATGCTCGCCGACCAGAAGGAAGTGGCGCCGCTGGTCGAGAGCATCCTGACCCGAATCGGATTGAGCGCCGCGGGCGTGACGCCCGGCTCCGTGCTTGCGCAGATCAACGGCGCGCCGATCTCCAATGCCGAATCCCTGGACTTGGCCTTCGAGCAATCCGGCGGCAAGCCGGTCTCCACCACCTGGATCCTGCCCTCCGATCCGAAGCGCACCGTGACCGCGACGATCGCCCCCGAGCCGCAGTTTGAAAGACTTTTCCCCGCGGATCCGGCATCCGCCGAAGGCGTCGACTCCGATCTCGGCCTCATCGGCCTCTCGCCGCTGGTGCGCATCAACACCGTGCAGCCGGAGAGTCCGAACCAGGGACTGCTCAAGTCCGGCGACATCATTCTCTCCGTCGATGATCGCAGCGGGCCGCGCATGGATGAGTTCCGCGCGCGGATCCAGAAGAACGCCGGCCGTTCGGTGAGCCTGAAGGTGCTTCGCGGCGCGGAGACGCTCTCGATCGACGCGCGCGTGGATCGCCAGGGACGGCTCGACGTGCTGGTGGGGCCGGCGTGGAACCTGCTGGTCTCGGCTCGTGCCATCGACCAGGTGCTGGTGAATCCGCTTGATCCCAAGAACGGCCAGAGCGCGGCGACGCCCGTCGCGCCGCTGGAACTTCGCCCCTGCACGCGGATCGTTTCCCTGAACGACATCCCCCTTGATGATTGGGCCTCCTTCCGCGACGCGCTGTGGGTCGCCACCGCCGACGCGCTGGGCAAACATGAAGCTGCCACGCTGAGCCTTGCGTTCCAGAACATCGAGCCCGGTTCACCGGTGAAGAACGCCAGCGTCACGATCGGCGCCGACGCCATCGAGCGGATCCACAAGCTCGGCTGGACCAGCCCGCTTCCCAGCGAACTCTTCGAACCGGAGATGATCACCCGCAGCGCCAACGGCAATCCCCTGCTCGCGGCCTCGATGGGATTCACGGAAACCAAGAAGCTCGCCCTGCTCACCTGGCTCACGCTCGACCGCCTCGCCCGCGGCACCGTGGGCGTGGAGCAGCTGCGCGGCCCGGTCGGCATCGTGCACGTCGGCACCCGGGTCGCGGACCGCGGCATGACCTACTTGCTCTTCTTCCTAGCCATGATCAGCGTCAACTTGGCGGTGCTGAACTTCCTGCCGCTGCCGATCGTGGACGGCGGCCTCTTCCTTTTTCTGGCCTACGAAGGATTCTTCCGCCGGCCGCCGAGCGTGCGCTTCCAGAATGCGGCCACCTTCGTGGGCCTGGCCTTCCTGGGCGGCCTCTTCGTCGTCACGTTCTACAACGACGTGATCCGCCTCTTTTCCGGCAGTTGATTCCTCCATGGAGCCCCGGAACGCAATCGTCACGCTCATCACCGGCGCGGGTTCGGGCATCGGCCGCGCGTGCGCGCTTCAGCTCGCCCGGCGGAAGCACCACCTGGTGCTGGCGGGGCGCACTGAGAGCAAGCTTGCCGACGCGGCCGACGAGATCCTCGCCTTCGGATCCGGTGAGGTCATGATCGCCCGCGCCGACATCTCCGATCCGGCACAGGCCCGCAGCGTGGTCGACCAAACTCTGGAGCGCTTCGGCCGTGTCGACAATCTGGTCAACGCCGCCGGCGTCGCGGCGCTGGCGCCGATCGAGAAGACCACCAAGGAACTTCTGAGCGACACCTTCGCCACCAACACCTTCGGACCGGCCTACCTGATCGCCGCCTGCTGGCCGCGCTTCCGAACCCAGAAGTCGGGCTGCGTGGTGAACGTCAGCTCGCTCGCGTCGCAGGATCCCTTTCCGGGATTCTTCGTCTACGCCGCCAGCAAGGCCGCGCTCGACTCGATGACCCGCAGCGTCGCCCGCGAAGGCGCCGCCCTGGGCGTGCGGACTTTCTGCGTCAATCCCGGCGGCGTTGAGACTCCCATGCTGCGCTCCCTCTTCAACGAGAAGGCGATTCCAAAAAACCAGACCCTGGCGCCGGAGGCGGTGGCCACGGTCATCGTGGATTGCATCGAGGGACGGCGCGAGAGCGACCAGGGCAAGATCATCGTGCTTTCCAACCCCTGACTCAGCGCCGCCGACCGGAGTCGCGCTCGATGTCGCGCTTCATTTCCTTTTCGCGGATCGCCGCACGCTTGTCCGCCTTCTTGCGCCCGACGGCCACGCCCACGAGCAGCTTGGCGACGCCGTTCTTGAAATAAACCTTCAACGGAACCAGCGATGAGCCCTTGGCTTGCATCGCGAAGGCAAGTTTTTTGATCTCGCTTTTGTGGGCCAGCAGCCGTCGCGTTCGCACCGGCGGATGCTGGCGATCCTTCCCCGCGGGCGGATACTCGGCCACATGGACACCATGCAATTCCAGTTGCGGCGGCGCCGCGCGGGCCATCACCCACCCTTCGGAAAGACTTATCTGACCCGTCCGGATGCTCTTGACTTCCGAGCCCTTGAGAACCATGCCGCATTCGAAAGTCTCGCCGATCATGAAATCATGGCGTGCCTTTCGGTTCTCAATCTCGGGTTCGTGGTTGTCTTTGGACACGTGTGGGCTCATCGGAGAATAGGGACAAGCTCAGGGGACAAATTTTTCAAGTTTTGAAATACAGTTTTTTTGGCACAAAATCCAAGATTATGTCAAGTTTTGCTTGCCATAGGGCGTGCATTGTGGCATTAATGAGGCCAGTGTTTGACTGCGCCGTCGCTGTATTCATGGCCATCCGTTCCTGAAGACCCAATAACTCACGAAAGATCAGAAGCACAATGATTCAGAACCGATTTTCGTTCCTCGCGTCCTCCGCTCTCCTCATCGCAACAGCGGCCTTCGCGGTCGCAGGCAACCAGGGCATCAAGGCCAACGTGCCCGGTCCCAAGATCGGCGGCATCGCCGGCGCAGCGATCGACCCGATCGATCCCGAAACCATTCGCGACCGCTTCGCGCGGGAATTCCCGGGCGGCGGACTGCTGGACATCGAGGGCTCGCTGCGGCGCGTCTATGGCGTGACCTTCTCCACCGGCGTTTCCCCCAGCGACAGCGCGGACAAGTTCATGCGCGATTGGTCGATGCTCTGGAAGGTTCCCTACTCGCAGCTCGAGAAGGTCGGACCCTTCGAGGATGGCGCCCACACGCTTCCGCTGGTCGCCTCCGACGACGGCGAGTCTTCGCTCTTCACCGCCGCCTATTTCCGCCAGCAGGCCGGCGGCGTGCCGGTCTTCCGCTCCCTGGTCTGGGGATTGGTCCGCAATGAGGACAGTTTCCCGATGGTGCTCGCCGGCGGAACGCTGCGCGACATCGGCAACATCGAGGACCAGATCGCGGGCCAGGATCTTGACATCGGCCACATCAACATCGGCGCCATCGGCGGCCAGGCCTTCAGCACCTTCCGCGCGGCCCCCTCGCTCATCTCCTCGCCCCGCTACGTGATCTGGGCGGGCCTCGACGAGGACGTCCAAGTGGCGCGACTCGCGGTCGAGTTCTCCGCCACCGGCGGCGGCGACATGGATCCGGACAACTACGAGAAGATGCTCTTCGTGGTCGACGCGTCCACCGGCGACATCCTCTACCAGGAAAGCCTGATCTATCACGGCTCCGTCTCGGGCCAGATCAATGAATTCGTCACCTCCGATCACAAGGCCGACACCTGCAGCGCCGAAACCACACGCGGCATGCCCTACGCCAAGGTGGTCATCGGCGGCACAACCTTCTACGCCGACGTCAACGGCGCCTTCTCCGGCACCTACGCCGGCACCGGCAATGTCACGGTGGCTCCCACCATGGCGGGCAAGTATTTCACCGTCACTCCCTCGACCGGCTCGCTGATCACGGTCAGCTCGCAGTCCGTCGCCAATGGCGGAACTGCGACCTTCACCTTCAACGCGGGCGCCGCCAACGCCGCGACCACGACCGCGCAGACCAACACTTACGAGATGGCCAACAGGGCCCGCGACATCTGCGTGGCTGCGGCGCCGAGCTACCCGACCGTCAGCACCCAGACCGGCTTCATCATCCGGCCCAACAGCAATGCGGGAACCTGCAACGCCTTCTATGACGGCAACATCAACTTCTATCTCGCCGGCGGCGGCTGCAACAACTCCGGCTTCGGCGACGTGGTGGCCCATGAGTATGGCCATCACCTCGTGCAGGTGGCCGGCAGCGGCCAGAGCCAGTACGGCGAAGGCATGGGCGACTGCGTCGGCGTGCTGGTCACCGACATCTCCGCCCTGGGCGTCGGATTCCAGTCCTGCGCCAGCGGCATCCGCAACGCCAGCAACACCTGCCAGTATTCGGCGGCGAGCTGCTCAAGTTGCGGCAGCGAAATCCACTCCTGCGGCCAGCTGATCTCCGGCTGCGTCTGGAATCTCCGCAATTCGTTCGCGGCAAGCTACCCGGCTGACTACCGCACGCGTCTGGCCTACCTGGTGATCAACTCGATGCCGCTGCACGCGGGCTCGTCCACGATTCAGAACGACATCACGATTGACTACCTCACGCTCAACGACACCAACGGCAGCCTTCTGGACGGCACGCCGGATTACTTCGCCATCGCCGCAGCCTTCAACGCCCACGGCCTGACCGCCCCGGCGCTGAGCCTCTTCACCATCACGCTGCCAAGCGGCGCACCGACCACGATCGATCCCGCGGGCGGCACCACGATGAACGTGCTGATGACCCCTGTTTCCGGCTCAGTGCTTGCCGGAAGCGAAAAGTTGTTCTACAAGGACAGCGCCGCCGGCGTGTACAGCTTTGCGCTGCTCACCCCGACTGGAACCAACACCTACCAGGCCACCTTCCCGGCGGCGATCTGCAACTCCACGATGCAGTTCTATGTCCAGGCGACCGCGACCACGGGTGGAACCATCATCACGCTGCCGGCGAGCGGCGGCGCGGGCCCCTTCTCGGCCACGGCCGCGATCTCCGCGAGCACGCTGATCTCCGACGACTTTGAAGGCGCCTCGACGTCCTTCACGATCGGCGCGGCGGGCGACACGGCCACCGCGGGAACCTGGTTCCGCGGGCCGGGCCTGAACGGCTGCGGCGGACCGACCACCTCCTACAGCGGCACCAAGGCCTTCATCACCGCCCAAGGAAGCTGCGTCGATGTCGACAACGGCAAGACCACGCTGCTGAGCCCGATCGTGGATGCCTCGACCGGCGATACGGTGGAGCTCTCGTACGCGATCTACCTGAGCTACAACGGTGCGACCCCATCCGACGATCCGCTGGAGGTCTTCATCTCCAACGACGGCGGCTCCAACTGGGTCCTGGCCGCCTCCTACACCACGGCCACGGCCTGGAGCCTCAAGCACGTGAACGTGCTGAGCTTCCTGCCCGCGACCAACCAGATGCGCGTCAAGTGGGTCGCCCAGGACAACGGTTCCGACAACGTGGTTGAGGCCGGCGTGGACAGCGTCACCTTCAAAAGCGTGCTCTGCTCGGCGGCCGTGTTCGGCGATCTTGACGGTGACGGCATCGTCGATGGCGCGGATCTTGGCCTCATGCTGCTTGATTTCGGCCCCTGCCCGGGCTGCCCGTCCGATCTGGACGGCTCCGGCGAGGTCGACGGCGGCGACATCGGACTTCTGCTGCTGAACTTCACTTGATGCTCGACTTTTCACGCATATTGTTCACTGGAATTCAAGCCGGGCGGCATCCTCAAGGGTCCGCCCGGCTTCATTTCCCGCCCGGAATGAAATAGACTCGTCACTTCACGCATTGTTGATCCACTCCCACACGAAAGACACATTGATCATGAAGCACACGAACACCTCCTCCCGCATCGCCCTTCTCGCCTCCGCGGTTCTGCTCTTCGCCTCGGCGGCCTTCGCGCTGGCCGACAACAACCAAGGCATAAAGGCCAACAAGCCGGGCGGTCCCAATCTCGGCGGCGGCATCGCCGGCGCCGGCATCGATCAGGAGACCATCCGCGACCGCTTCGCGCGGCAATTCCCCGGCGGCGGACTGCTGGACATCGAGGGCTCACTGCGACGCGTCTATGGCGTGACTTTCTCCACCGGCGCCACGCCCAGCGACAGCGCGGACAAGTTCATGCGCGAGTGGTCGATGCTCTGGAAGGTGCCCTACACACAGCTCGAGAAGGTCGGACCCTTCGAGGATGGCGCCCACACCCTGGAGCTCATGGCCGCGGACGACGGTGAGTCCAATCTCTTCACCGCCGCCTACTTCCGCCAGCAGGTCAGCGGCGTTCCGGTCTTCCGCTCCCTGGTCTGGGGACTGGTCCGCAACGAGGACAACTTCCCGATGGTGCTCGCCGGCGCCACGCTGCGCGACATCGGCAACATGGAGGAGCGTCTCGCGGGCGTCGATCTGGACGTCGCGCACATCGATCTCGCCGTCGCCGCCAGCCAGGTCTTCGGCCAATTCGACGCGCCCCCCGAAATGACCACGCCGCGCTTCGTGATCTGGGCGGGCGTGGATGAAGATGTCCAGGCCTCTCGCCTCGCGGTCGAGTTCATCGCCAGCGGCGGCCAGGCCATGAACCGCCAGAAGCTGCTGTGCGTGGTCGATCCCGCCAACGGCAACATCCTTTTCCAGGAGAGCATGATCTACAGCGGCAGCGTGAGCGGCCAGGTCAACGAGTTCGTCACCACCGATTTCCGCGCTGACGCCTGCAGCGCCGAGGTGGTGCGCGGCATGCCCTACGCCAAGGTGGTCATCGGCAGCACGACCTTCTACGCCGACGTGAATGGCGCCTTCTCCGGCACCTACTCCGGCAGCGGCAGCGTGGTGGTGGCCCCGACGCTGGCGGGCAAGTACTTCAGGGTGGTCGAGCAGAGCGGCTCGCTCGGCACTGTCGCCTCGCAGTCACTGCCCAACGGCGGCAGCGGAACCTTCCTGTTCAATCCGGCCCCCAACGCGACCAACACCGCGCAGACCAATGCCTATGAGATGGCCAACCGCGCCCGCGACATCATCGTGGCCGCGGCTCCCAGCTATCCCACCATCGCGGCCCAGGTCAACTTCCCGATCAACACCAACATCGCCGACACCTGCAACGCCTACTACGACGGCGTCAGCATCAACTTCTACAGCGCCGGCGGCGGATGCAACAACACCGCGTTCGGCGATGTGGTGGCCCACGAATACGGCCACCACATGGTGCAGGTCGCGGGCAGCGGACAGAGCCAGTACGGCGAAGGCATGGGCGACTGCCTCGGCGTGTGCGTCACCGACGCCTCCTCGCTGGGCGTCGGATTCCAGACCTGCTCCAGCGGCATCCGCACGGCCAGCAACACCTGCCAGTACTCCTCGTCGAGTTGCTCAAGCTGCGGCAGCGAGATCCACGCCTGCGGACAGCTGATCTCCGGTTGCGTCTGGAGCCTGCGCAATTCCTTCGTCTCGACCTATCCCTCCGACTACCGGACCCGCCTGCAGAAGCTGGTTGTGAATTCCACTCCGCTGCACGCGGGCTCGTCGACGATCCAGAACGACATCACGATCGACTACCTCACGCTCAATGACAACAACGGCAACATTGGCGACGGCACGCCGGACTACAACGCCATCGCGGCGGCCTTCAATGCCCACGGCCTGACGGCGCCGGGGCTGACCCTGCTGGCGATCACGCTGCCCGGCGGCACTCTTTCCACATTGAATCCGAGCGGCGGCGACACGATTGCCGTGGACATCGCCCCGGTCATGAGCGCGGTCCTCGCCGGCAGCCAGAAGATGTTCTACCGCGAAGGCACAACGGGAAGCTTCACCGCTGTTCCGCTGGCCAGCCTGGGTGGAACCAGCTACCTCGCCACCTTCCCGCCGACCGGATGCAACGCCACGGTGCAGTACTACTTCGAGGCGAAGTCGACCGGCGGCACGCCGATCGACATGCCCGCGACGGCGCCGACCTCGAACTACAGCGCGCTTTCGGTGCTCTCGTCGACGCTGCTGTTCACCGATTCCTTCGACGGAGCGAGCACGACCATGACGGTCGGGGCGCCGGGCGACACCGCCAGCGCGGGCATGTGGGTGCGGGCGGCCACGACCAGCGGCTGCGGTGCCAGCGCGATCGCCTACAGCGGCGCCAAGGCGTTCCTCACCGGCACCGGCAGCTGCATCGACGTCGACAACGGCAAGACCTCGCTCATCAGCCCGAGCGTCAGCGGCCTGGGTGCGGACCACCTGGATCTGAAGTTCGCGCTCTACCTGAGCTACAACGGCGCCACGCCGACCGATGATCCAGTTGAGGTGTTCGTCTCCAACGACGGCGGCGCCAACTGGGTGCTGGCCGACTCCATCAACGTCGGACAGGGCTGGGGCGTGAAGACGATCAACGTGCTGGACTTCGTCTCCGCCTCAGGCGACATGAAGGCCAAGTTCGTGGCCCAGGACAACGGCACGGACAATGTGGTCGAAGTCGCCATCGACAGCGTCTCGTTCACCAAGGTCAACTGCTATCCGGCGATCTTCGGCGACCTGGACGGGGACGGCATCGTCGATGGCGGCGATCTGGGCCTGCTGCTGCTTGATTTCGGGCCCTGCTCGGGATGCCCCGGCGATCTCAACGGCGACGGCGAGGTGGACGGCGCGGACATCGGCCTGATGCTCCTGGCATTCACTTGATTCGCTGAAAAGATCAACTTGAATTGACGCGGGCGACGTCCAAACGGGTGTCGCCCGCTTTCTTTTCGGTGTGCAATCGAAAGCCAATTTTTCGCTAAACTCTCCGTCCCGCTGAAACGGGAATGGCCCAGGTGGCGAAATTGGCAGACGCGCCAGCTTGAGGTGCTGGTTGGAGCAATCCATTGGAGGTTCGAGTCCTCTCCTGGGCATTGAATTGTGAAAGATTGAGCACGGCATGAGCGACACGGATGCACGCAACACTTTGGTGGCCGACTCCAAGGCGCCCGCGCTGCGAATCAACGAAACTTTTTTCTCGATCCAGGGGGAGAGCACCTTCGCAGGGCTCCCCTGCTTCTTCATTCGCCTGACCGGCTGCCCGCTGCGCTGCGCCTGGTGCGACACTACCTACGCCTTCCGCGAGGGCGCGCCGCGAACCGTGAGCTCCTTGATCGAGGAAGCCATCGCCTCGCGCTGTCCGCTGGTCGAGGTCACCGGCGGCGAGCCGCTGGCCCAGGCGGCGTGCATTGATCTGGTGCGCGGCTTGTGCGACGCGGGATTGACCACTCTGATCGAGACCTCCGGCGCGCTGGACATTTCCCCGCTCGACCGCCGCTGCCACCGAATCATGGATCTCAAATGCCCGGCCAGCGGCGAGTGCGGGAAGAATCTCTGGTCCAACCTCGAGCACCTGCAGCCGCACGACGAGATCAAGTTCGTCATCGCCGACCGCGGGGACTACGACTGGGCCAAGGGGATCATGGCCAAGCACCGGCTGGAAACGAAAGTGAATTGCGTCTTGATGAGCGCCGCCTGGGCCCAGGCGGCCAACAGCGAAGTCGCCGGATGCGCCGGGCTCGAACCGAAATTACTCGCCCAGTGGATCCTGGCCGATGCCCTGCCCGTGCGCATGCAGACGCAGCTGCACAAGATGATCTGGCATCCCGCCACGCGCGGCGTCTAGTAAATCCAGCCTTCGACGGCGGCCGTCGCGGGCGGAATCCATTGCAGCGGATCGGTCAGCAGCAGCATGGCGTCGAGCAGGTCGCCCTCAGTATCCGCGATGGCTTCCTGGCCGATCCGGTCGGTGACACGCAGATGTTCCTGGTCGAGCTCACGCACCAGCCGCTCGCGCAAGTTTTGGGGTGGAAGCCCCGCGCCCTTGCAGCCATGGTCCGGAAGCCCGAGCAGCTTCAGAATGCTCGCGGGACAGCCTTCGCAGACGGTGACATGGTTTGAGGTCTCGCCGCGAACAACCGGCTCGATGCGGATGCCCGCTTCCGAAAGCGGCTTGAGCACCTCCGCGATCAAGGTCCAGGTCTGCTTGAAGACGCGCAGATTCATCGGCGCCATCGGCGTGCGGAAGACCCGGTCGCACTCGCGCCGGGGCTCCTCGCGCGAAATCTTGCGGATCGCCGTCCGCCAGATGCGAGGATCCTTGAAGTCCCGCAACCACTCCGCCATGGCGCTCCAGGTGGGCGCGACATCGAACTGCCGCAGCGATTCCAGGGCGAGGCCGAAGGGCGCGTCGATGCGGAAGAGATGCGGCTGGCCATCCTTCGCGGATTCAAGGATGTGGCGCACCAGGCCGTTGCGGTCCATGCGTCCCTTGGATCGGATGGGCTCGTGGCGCTTGAGCAGGTCGCGCTCGACCACGCGGATCTTGGCGGCGCCGCCGGAGGCCGCCCCCGAAAAATCGATGCCGTGCAGAATCATGCGTTCGTTCGTTTCAATTTCGCCCGCACATGGACTGCGACTTGCCGCAGGGGCAGCAGCCACCGGACGGCATCGGGGCTTCCGCGGATGCGCCGGCACCCACGACGCCGAACACGCTGTGGCGCCGCATGAACTTGCGATTCCTGCCCGCGGGATCCTCGACCGGCTTGTCCGCATCGGCCATGGGCCGCAGCAGCTCGATCACTTCCTCGTCGGTGTCATTGGCGTACTCGTAGATGGGCATGGCTTGATCCTACGGGCGAGGGCGGCTCGGCTTCGCCGGTCTTTGCGGGGCCCTTGAAGCAGGTCGCGGAGTCGGTTTGGCGAATGGCTTGCCTTTCACGGCGGGCTTGAACATGGGCTTCGCACCGAATTTCAACGCAGGCTTCGCAGCCTGCGCCGATGACTCCTCCGCCTCGCCGCGCTCGTCGGGCCGCGTGCGCGAAGCGGTCGGCTTGAAGGCCGCCTTCTTCAGGCTCGCGAATTCGGCGGCGGACAATTCCCGCCACGCCCCCACCGTGATGCCGCGCAGCTGGAGCGGCCCGATCGCGATCTGGCGGAGGCGCTTCAGCGGATAGCCGATGCGGAGCATGGTGAGGCGGATCTCGGTGTTCTTGCCGTCGCGGATCTCCATGAGCATGGTGGTGCGCCCCGCCTCGCGGCTGAGCACGGTCACGCGCGAACGCTTCTCCGGATCATCGGTCCTGCTGCGCTTGGAGGGAAAGAGCTCCGACTCGATGCGCGAGACCGCCGCGTCGTCGAGCCTGCCCGCCACCACCAGCTCGAAAGTCTTGGAAACCTCGTAGCGCGGATGGGTGAGCCGGTTGGCGAATTCGCCGTCGTTGGTCAGCAGCACCAGCCCGCTGGCGTCGATCTCCAGCCGCCCCACCGGGAAAAGTCGGGTCTGCAGCGGATGCTGCACCAGGTCGATCACGCGCCGCCGCCCCTCGGGATCCACATTGGTGCAGACGATTCCCTTGGGCTTGTAGAGCATGATGTAGACGTGCGGATCGGCGCGGCGGATGGGCCGCCCGTCCACTTCGATCTTGTCCGTGCGGGCGTCCACCCACGCAGGCAGCGCGTCGATGATGATGCCGTTGACGCGCACCCGCGCCTCCGCCACCATCGCCTCGCATTCGCGGCGGCTGGCGACGCCGGCCTGGGCCAGCACCTTCTGGATGCGCTCGCCGCGTCGGTCATCGGTGAAGGGATGGGCGCTGGCGGATCGTCGACGCATGGCCCCGCATAGTAGACGCTTGTTTCGCCGTACACTTTCGCCATGAGCGATCCCATCCCCCTCACACTCGAGAGCTTGAACGCTCGGCTGGCTCGATTCATGAAATTCCTGCGTTTTTGCGTGCGCTGGATCGCCAAGGATCGCGCCACCCAGATGGCCAGCGCCCTCGCCTACCGCACGCTGCTGGGGCTGCTGCCGGTGCTGATCGTGGCCACGCTGATCTTCAAGTCGGTGGCCGGCAATAATTTCGCGCCCATGGTCGCCGATGGCCTGCAGGGGCTGGGCCTGCAGAACATGAAGATCATCGCCCCGGGTTCCGACGGCAAGGAAGTGGGGATGGATGAGTGGCTGCTGGGCATCGTCTCCGACGCCGCCAAGCTCGACCTCTCGGCGCTGGGCATCGTCGGCGCCAGCGTGCTCCTCTTCAGCTCGATCTGGGTGGTGATCACCATCGAGGAGAGCTTCAACATGATCTGCCGCACCGCCCATGGCCGGAGCTGGACGCGGCGCTTCATCACCTACTGGTTCGCGCTGACCGCCGGACCGCTGCTGCTGGGCGCGCTGCCGATCGTCGGCTCCTACGTGACCGCGTCGGCGGACATGCTGCCCAACTGGGGATGGCTGCTTTGGGTGGTCCGATCGCTGTGGGGATTCTTCGTGCTCTGGTTGTTGCTGCTGCTGGCTTACACCGCCGTGCCGAGCTCGCCGCCGCACTTCAAGTTCGCCGCCGCGGGCGCCCTGGTGAGCGCGCTGGGCCTCGAGCTGGGGCGGCATTTCCTGGGCCTCTACGTCAGCAAGACCCTGAGCCTGAGCCTGATCTACGGATCGCTGGGCTTGGTGCCGGTCTTCATGTTCTGGCTCTACGCGATGTGGCTGGTGGTTCTGGGCGGGCTGCAGGCGGCCGTGCTCTGGGATGTCTTTGGCAAGCGCGGCTGGGAGCAGATGGCGATCGACGAGGGTCCGACGCTCGCCGATCCCGGCGTCGCCGTCGCCATCATGCGCCACGTGGTCGCCAGCTACGCCAAGGGAACGCCCGCGACGCTGGCCAGCATTTCGCAATCGGTCGGTTTGTCCAGCGCGATCACGCTGCTGCTGATGGAGCGGCTGCTGGGGCGCGGATTGCTGCTCTACGTCGCCGACGGCGAGCACTACGTGCCCGGCCGGCCCGGCGGGGAGATCCTGATGGCCGACGCGCTGCGGGTGGGCTTCGAGTCCTGCAATGGAACCCTGGGATGCGTGGATCCCTCGCTGCAGGAACTTCGCAATGCCCAGGTGCAGTCGCTCGCCAATCGCACGCTCGCCCTGCCCGAGGGGGGCTGAGGCCTCCGCGGCGAAAACCTTCACACGCGGAAGCGGTTGATGGCGGCGTTGAGGTCGCCCACGGAGTGCTTGAGCTGGTCGGCGGCGCGGGTGAACTCGCCCAGCGACCGCGCCGTGACTTTCACGTTCTCCGAGAGGTTGACCATCGACTCGCTGATCTGGCGGGCGCCGAGGTTCTGGCTGCCCATTCCCTGGCTGACGTGGATGAAGCGCTCCTTCATCACTTCGACGCTCTCGATGATGCTGGAGAGCGTGACGCCGATGCTCTCGACCTGGGCGGCGCTGCGGGCGACCTGCGCGGAGAACTTGTCCATCTCGGTCACGCCCTCAGTCACGGCCCCCTGCATCTGCCGGACGGTGTGCTCGATGTCCTGGGTCGCCGAGGCGGTCTGGTCCGCAAGCCGGCGGATCTCGCGGGCGACGACCAGGAAGCCGCGCCCATGCTCGCCCGCCTTCTCCGCCTCCAGCGCCGCGTTGACGCTCAGCAGATTGGTCTGGTCCGCGACTTTGGCGATGGTGACCACGACGCCGGTGATGTCCCGGGTCCGGGCCTTGATGTCCTCCAGCTTCTCGGAGATCGATCCGCTCTGGCCCAGCAGCTCCTGCATCGCGGACTGCATGTCGGCCAGGCCCGCGCGGCTGGCCGCTGCCAGTCCGGCGGAATGCTTGGCGACCGCCTCCGCCTCGCCCATGGCCCCGGACAGCTCGCCTCCGGTCACGCTGATCTGGCGCACCGCGGCCGCGATCTCGGTGGTCGCGGCGCCGAAGTTGTGGATCGCGGTCTCCTGCTGGCGGCTGGTGGCGTGCATCTGCACGGCGGTGCCGCCCAGTGCGTCGGTCGCACCGCGAACGCCCCCCATCGCCCCGGCGATCTTCTGCACGAAGCGGTCGATGCTGCCGGCCAGCGCGCCGACCTCGTCGCGGGTGCGGATGTCCAGCCGCGCCGTGAGATCCGCGTCGGCCTCCGCCATCGTCTGCATGCGCAGGTTGATGGTGGCCAGGGATTTCAGCGCCGGCTCCACAAGCAATCCGCCGAAGATCACGACCAGCAGCAGCGTCAGCACGCTGGCGCCGACGAGAAACCACTGGCCGCGGGCGACCTCCTCGCGGGCCTCGCGCTCATGGGCTTCGACCAGGGCCTGCGCGGCGGCGACCGCCTTCAGGATCGAGGCGTGGTGGGCTGCGTAGAGCGGATCCAGCCGGTCCGCGGTGATCGCCTGCGCCGCGGCATGGTCGCCGCGTTCGACGGCGCCCTTCCACTCGCCATCCACGATCCGGAAGAACGCGTCGGCGCTTCGATAGGACTCCTCAAGAAGCTCGCGGGCGAGCACGCCGTCGTTGCCGGGAGCGTGCACCGAGAGCCTGCGTGCCCACTGCTCGTGGGTCTGGCGGTAGACCTTCTCGTTTTCCCCCAGCAGCGCCAGCAGATCGCGCGTGACGTCGGTCGATGGCGACGCGTTGACTTGGCAGACGATCAGGTAGGGCTCGACGATCAGCTGGGGCGGCGGCAGGATGTCGCCGATGACGTCCTTGTCCCGCGCCAGCATCTGATAGAGCGGCCCATTGACCTTGACGCGGGAGAGCGTGGTGTTGGCAATCCAGAAGATGGCCGCGAATCCCAGCAGCACCAGGACGCCGAGGGCGATGAATCGTCGACGAAACGACATGGCCGCCCGATGGTAGCGGAGCGCGGTTGACTTCGACGGTGGTGAGCAGACACGCGCCGGCTCGGGGACGCGCGGCGATTCACTTCATCGAAGGCGGATCGGTGCTGGGCGCGTGCGTCGGCGGCGCGGCGCCGGCGGACTCTCCCGTGACTTCCGGGACCGCCGTCGGAGCGCTGGGCGCCTTCGTCGTCTTGGCCGCCTTCGCCATCACCCGCTTGCTGTAGGCGGAGGTGAGGAAGTCCTTCTGCCGGCGCCCCTCGTAGCGGATCCAGTTCCGCTCGACGCGGGCCAAGGGTCCGAAGATGGCCTCGAACTTTTCCTTGCGCGTATCCGCCGAGGCGTAGGAGCCGTCCCGCAGCGATTCCAGGTACTGGCGGAGCTCCGTCGGCCGCTCGCGCAGCATCCAGTTGGTCAGCACATAGGCCTGGGCGTAGAAGAACCCGACCGCTTCGTTGGACTCCGAGCCGTCGGAGAATTGATCCTGGGAAAGCAGCACTTCGAAGGGGACGATGCTGTCCTTGTCCAAGGCCAGCTTGAAGGCATCGCGCCTTCGCCAGTTGTCGTACTGGTAGCCGAAGGGAATGTCGGTGCGCTCGGTCTCGAAATTCGTCGCCAAGCCCTCGGCGAGCCAGAGCGGATAGGAGGCGCCGCGCCGCTGGATGTCGGTGTGGAAGAAGAGCTGATGGGCCGCCTCGTGCACTGCAGTGCTGATGAAACTTCCCGCGACCGCGTCCTTGATCCGGTTGTTCTCCGCGGCCAGCTGCCGCTGAATGTGCGAGGTTTCCTGCCCGTTGTGCAGGGCGTCGCCTTGGGCCTGCTGCCGCTGCTGGGCTTCCTGGACCCTGCGGGACTGCTCGCCCAGCTGCTTCATCGCCTTCTTCACCTCGTCGCTGCTGTCGGCCTTGTAGAAAACCAGCCGGTCCGCGATGGGGCTGTAGTACCCGGCCGCCCAGGGCTTGTTGACCTTGTCGTTGCGGGTGGAGAAGTCGGTGTAGTCGCGCTGGTCGCGGAAGACGATCGCCACCAGCTTGTGCCGCAGCGGATTCGGGCTCCATTCCAGCGCGTCGCAGACATCGGAGTACTTCTGGTAGGTCGACTCCAGCAGCGAGCCGATCATGGTGTTGTCGTCGGGCGAGGTGTCGGAGAGGATGACGTAGTGCCGGGTCTCGCTCTTGCGAAGCTTGGGAACCAGCTTCATCGTCGCCTTGAGCACATCGGAATCGGTCGGAGGCGATGGATTCTTGTCCGCGCCTTTTTCCGTGGCACCCCTGACCGTGGTCGCCGGCGCGCTCTTGGCCGTGGCCTGGGCCGGTGCCTGCGCATCGACGGCGGCCGCGAGCAGGAACAGGGCCGAAATGATTCGAAGATTCTTCATTGGATGTGAGTTTCGGTGCCTCGTTGCCTTCGATCCCGTCCGAACTATCAAGTCCGCCATTCGCATCCGCAAGCCCGCATGGGACATGCGGATCAGAATAAGGTGGAAATTGCCCGATATCAATGATTTACAGCCGACCGAGCGGGCATTTTGCGCCGTAATGAACCCGCCAACTGCGAGATCGGATCGAATCGGGGGCGACTTGAGCCGGCGTCAAAACTTTGCCGTCGGCTGGTCTGATCGCCTCTCCGGACCTAGGATGAGGCCCCCATGGGCATCGAAACCGCATTGCCAAGCGACAGCATCCTGACCACGCAATTGCAGCGCATCGTGAACTGGTCACGGCGCTCGAGCGTCTGGCCCCTGCCCTTTGCCACGGCCTGCTGCGGCATCGAACTCATGGCGACGGCGTGCAGCCGCTTCGATCTCTCGCGCTTCGGCGCCGAGGTCATGCGCTTCAGCCCGCGCCAGGCCGATCTGCTGATCGTGGCCGGACGCGTGAGCGTGAAGTGCCTGCCGGTGCTGCAGCGCATCTATACGCAGATGACCGAGCCCAAGTGGGTGATCTCGATGGGCGCCTGCGCCAGCACGGGCGGTGTCTTCGACACCTACGCCGTGGTGCAGGGCGTCGATCAGTTCATACCCGTCGACGTCTACGTGCCCGGCTGTCCGCCGCGTCCCGAGATGCTGATCGAGGGGATCATGGCGATCCAGCGCATCATCGACGATGACAACATTCCGCGCGACCCCGACGGCAAGCGACTGCCTCTGAACATTGCCCTGGCGCCCAACTACCAGACGCGCGGCATGCCGGTTCCCGTCACCATCGGCTCCACGTGAGCGGGCCTTCGACCGAAGGCCGCTCCCCCACCAATTCGTTCACACCTTCCGCGGTCGCGTGGCCTTCGCGCAGATTGCGCATTAGCGCGGCCGCACTTGTTGTGGCGGCGATCTCCTTCGTCTCCTGGCTCTCGCTGCGTGCGGTCGCGGTCCAGCCCGCAAATGCTCCGGGGTTTTCCGCGCTCCGCGCGCTCTCCGCGGCGCGGGCCGCGCTGGGCGAGGAGCCCCGGCCCGTCAACAGCGCTGCCAACGCCGCAGCAGCCTCTCGCTTGAAGGAGGCCTTCGCCGCGATGGGTCTCGCGCCGATGGAGCAGAGCGCCACCGTGAAGGTGCCCGGCCGCGGCGAGGCGACCATCCGGAACATCTTCGCGCGAATCGAGGGACGCCAGGCGCTGCCCGCCATCCTGCTGGTCTCGCATCTTGATTCGGTCGCGGTCGCCCCCGGCGGCGCGGATAACGGCATGGGCGTCGCGGTCTGCCTGGAGGCGGCGCGGATGCTCGCCGCGGGTCCGAAGCCGCAGCGCCCCGTTGTGATCCTGATCACCGACGGCGAAGAGGCGGGATTGCTGGGCGCGAAACTCTTCGCGCAGAATCATCCGATGGCCAACGACATCGCCGCGGTCATCAACATCGACAACCGCGGAGGCGACGGGCCGGCGCAACTCTTTGAGACCGGTCCCAACGACCTGGCGCTGATCCGGGCGATCGCTCCGCACATCGCGCGCCCGGTCATGGGCTCGCTCTTCGCGGAGGTCTATCGGCGCATGCCCAACGGCACCGACCTCTCGGTGTTTCTGGAACGCGGCATCACCGGCATCAACATCGCCTGCGCCGGCGGCGTGGAGCGTTACCACACCGCCGCCGACACTTTCGACGCCGTCAACCTCGCCTCACTTCAGCACGAGGGGGACATGGCCACCGAGGCGCTGCGGGGATTGCTTGCCCTGCCTGCGGACGCCTTCCCCTCCGATCGCGCCGTCTTTCTGGATCTGTTCGGGAGATTCGTGCTGGTGTGGCCGGCTTCGCTGGGCATGGTGCTTTCGCTGCTCGCGGCCATTGGCGTGATCGCGATCGGCCCCTGGGCCGCGCGCTGTGATCGCCGGGAGAGGGGCGCCGGCCAGGCGCATCCCATCAAGGACATCTTCAAGGGCTCGCTCGCCGCACTGCTGGCATTCGCGGGAACCCTCACAGTGGTCTTTTGCATCTCCTGGATTCTGGAACGAGCGGGTTTCTTCGGTCTGCCCTATGCCGAAGCGCTGCTGTCACAACAGAACCCGGGCGTGACTCCCCCCTGGCCCATGAAATTTGCCGCGGCGTACTGGCCTCCACACGGAATGCTTGTGGCGATCGGCCTGGGGACGCTTTGCGTTCCAGTGTCCTGGTTTTTTTCGAAGGTGCTGCTTCGCTCGAACTTGCCCTGGAGCGGCTGGTCCGGCGTCTGGGGTTTGATGGCACTCTTGAATGTCGTCGTGTCGGTTGTCGCGCCCGGAGCCGGCGCCATCCTGCTGCCGATTGTCCTAAGCGCCGCGATCGCCGCTTGGGCGGGCGCGCTCATACCTGGAATTCAGGGCAAGGCCGCCCCGCTGCTGGCCACGCTGGTTCCGATCGCGGTCGCCGCCGTCATCTACGCGCCGCTTGAAATGCTCTGCTGGCCGGCGGTGGGGCTGACCATGCCGCTCTTTCGCGGATTCCTGAGCGGCCTCTACGCAATCTTCATGCTGTTGATTTTCATGGCGCCTCGCTCGCACGCGGCCTCGGGCGCTTCCTGATTCAGGAGAGCGCTTCGACGAAATTTCGGATCCGCTCCATGCCCTCGCGCAGATCCGCCTCCGAGCAGGCAAAGCTGATGCGGATGTTCCTTCGGGCGCACTCGCCGAAATCCTCGCCGGGCACGATGGCCACGAAGGACTCCTCCAGCAAGGACTCGGCAAAAGCCTGGGCCGAGTCAATCTTCCGCCCCCCTTTGGTCGTCAAGCCGAAGCATGCCTCGATCGAGGGGAAGGCATAGAAGGCGCCGGTCGACTTCACCGTCTTGAAGCGCTTGATCGAGGAGAGCAGACCGTGCACCAGCACCGCCCGCCCCGCGAACGCCTTGCGCATCGTCTCGACCCCCGGCGCGGAGTTGTTCAGCGCCTCGACGATCGCCGGCATGATGAAGCTCGGAATCGAGTTGGTCATCTGCCCCTGCAGCTTGATGATCGCCTTGGCCAGCATGCCGTCGCGGCCCGGCGCCACCAGGTAGCCCGCGCGCCAGCCCGTCATCGCGAAGGCCTTGCTCATGCCATTGATGGTGATCGTGCGCTCGGCCAGGCGCGGGTCGCTGCCCGGGCTGACGTGCTTCAGGCCCGCTTCGATCTCGGGGTAGATGAGCTTTTCGTAGATCTCATCGCTCACCACCGTGATCTCCTGGTGACGCGCCAGCACATCGATCAATCCGGCGTACTCCCGGGTCGTGTAGACCGTGCCGCAGGGATTGCTCGGACTGTTGAGCATGATCGCCCGGGTGCGCGGGGTGATCGCCGCCTCGAGCTGGGCGGGCGTGATCTTGAAATTCGTCTCCACGCTCGAGGGCACTTCCACGCACACGCCGCCGGAGAGCTCGATCAGCGGGCGGTAGCTCACCCACGACGGCGTCGGCAGGATCACCTCGTCGCCGGCGCCGGGCTCCAGGATGGCGGCGAAGGACATGTACACGCCGTGCTTGGCGCCGGCGGTCAGCGTGATGTCCTCGGCGCGGCAGGCGATGCCGTTCTCCTCGCGAAATTTCCTGGCGACCGCCTCGCGCGAGGGCTTGTCGCCGGCGGTCGGGGCATAGCGCGTCACGTTGGCGTCAAGGGCCCGCTTGGCGGCCTCGCGGATGTTGGCGGGCGTGTCGAAGTCCGGCTCGCCGACGCCGAAATTGATCACCGGCTTTCCCGCCGACTTCAGTGCATTCGCCTTCGCCGCCACCGCCAGCGTGGCACTTTCCTTCAGGCGGGCGATGTGCGATGAGACCTGCATCGCCGGAAGATACACGCGTCAATTCGCCGCCGTTCGCTACACTCATCCCATGCATTTTGACGCCCACCAGCCGGTGATCGACGAACTCGAGGCGCGGATCTCAGCCATCCGCGACTCTCTTTGACTACCCCAGAAAATTGCAGGAACGCGCCAATCTGAATACGCAAATGGGCGAGGGGGATTTCTGGAACGACCAGAAGGCCGCCCAGAAGGTGATCAACGAGCTCAAGCTCGTGCGCTCGCAGATCGATCCGCTCGAGCAGGTCATCAAGGATTTCGACGACGCCAAGGTCGGATACGAAATGGCCAAGGAAGCCGGGGACAACGACCTGCTCAAGGAGGCGGACGAGTCGCTCTTCCGCCTGCAGCAGCGCATGGCCGTGGTCGAGACGCAGAGCCTGCTGGGCCGCAAGCATGACCACCGCGCCTGCTTCGTCGACATCAACGCCGGCGCCGGCGGAACCGAGGCCGAGGATTGGGCGGGCATGCTGGAGCGCATGTACCTCTACTACTGGAGCGAGATGGGCTGGAAGGCCGAGGAAATGCACCGCATTCCCGGCGCCGAGGCAGGCGTGAGCGAAGTCGGCTACCGCATCACCGGGCCATTTGCCTATGGCTACATGAGTTGCGAGCGCGGCACGCACCGGCTGGCCCGGGTGAGCCCCTTCAACGCTGAAGGCAAGCGGCAGACCAGCTTCGCCACCGTCGACGTGACCCCCGAGTTCGAGGACAACGACCTTGAGATTCCCGCCAAGGACCTGGAGATCATCGCCTTCGTGCGTGCCTCCGGTCCCGGCGGCCAGAACGTGAACAAAGTCGCCAGCGCCGTGCGCATCAATCACATCCCCACCGGGCTGCAAGTGGTGGCCAGCACCTTCCGCGACCAGTCGCAGAACAAGAAGCAGGCCATGGCGGTGATGCGCGGCAAACTGGAGCAGCTGGAGGAGGAGCGCCGCGCCACCGAGTTGGCCACCGCCACCGGCGGCAAGGTGACCCGCGACTGGGGCAATCAGATCCGCAGCTACGTCTTCTACGACAACCGAGTGAAAGACCACCGCACCGGCTACGAAGTGGGCAATCCGCAGAAGGTGCTGGATGGTTACATGTCCGAGTTCGTCATCGCGGAGCTGCAGCGCCGCCGCGGCGAATCCGAGAAGACCAAGTCCTAGTTTCCTTCCGCCGCGCCTCATCGGCGCCACGAGTCACATCCCATGGCGGAACCCTTGAAACCCTTCATTGAACTCCGCCCCACCGACTGGCCTGACGCCGCGAGCGCGGCCGGGTTGGAGTGGCTCTCGACCAACGGCATCGGCGGCTACTCCTACGGCACGGTCAGCGGCGCGCTGCAGCGTCGCTGGCATGGACTGCTGGTCGCGGCCACGGATCCCCCCGAGGGACGGACGCTGCTGGTGTCAAAAGTGGAAGTCACCGCGACGACCGGCGGAACGCGCACTTCGCTCACCGCAAATCAGTGGACCACCGGCATGGACGCACCGGGCCTCACCTGCTTGAGCCGGGTCTGGCTCGACGGTTCGATCGTGGTGCGCGAATGGAAGATCGGCTCGGCGATTCTGGAGGAGCGCATCGCCATGGCCCGCGGAAGGAACACCGTGGCAATCGTCTTCGCGCTGCGCGACGCGAAGCAACCGGTCGAGCTAGAGCTGAAGTGCCTGGTGAACCACCGGCTGCACAATCAACTGACAAAACCCAAGGCATTCGTTCCTCGAATCGCCGGCTGCGCTCGCGGTCTTCAGGTGTCGTTCGATCACGCTTCGGGGGAAGGCCGGGACCTTCACCTTCAGGCCGATAGAGGCGCGGGCGCCGCCGACGGCTCCTGGTATGAAAATTATTTCCTGCCCGCCGAGCAGGCGCTGGGCTACGACTTCGTGGACGCGCATTGCTGCGCCGGCGTGATCCGGCTCACGATCAAGCCCGGCGAGACCCGCGGCTTCACCGCCGGCACGCGCGATGAACCCGAAGGCGAGGCGGGGCGCATCATCAACGCCGCGGCGGCGCGAAGCCGATCGCTGATCGCACTGGCCAAGGCCGAATCGGATCCCTTTCGCGGGCGGCTGGCCCTGGCCGCCGATCAATTCATCATCGAACGCACGCTTCCCGACGGCTCGCGCGGCAGCGGCGTCATCGCCGGTTACCCGTGGTTCGGTCAGTGGAGCCGCGACACGCTGATCGCGCTGCCGGGACTCTGCCTTGAGACGGGCCGCTTTGAAGAAGCTGCGTCGATGGTTCGCTCGCTCGCCAAATTCGAGAAGGATGGCCTGCTGCCCAACCGATTTCCTTCGCCCGGCGAAGCCTGGATGGACAACAGCGTGGACGCCCCGCTGCTTCTGGCGACCACCGCGCGGCGCATCGTGAACGCCTCGGGGAATTTCGAGCTCGCCCGCGATCTCTTCCCGGCGCTTGAGAGCATCTTCAACGCATTTTCAAAGGGAACGCGCCACGGCATTCGCATCGATCCCACCGACGGACTGCTGATCGCCACGGACCCGGGAACGCAACTCACCTGGATGGACGCCAAGCTCGGCGCGAAAGTCATCACGCCGCGCATGGGCAAGCCGGTCGAGATCAACGCGCTCTGGTGCGGTCTGCTCGCCACGCTCATCGAGTGGGCGCCGCGGCTCAAGAAGGACGCGAGCCCATGGAGCGCCGCCCTGGACAAGTCGCGGCGTAGTTTCACGCGGTTCCTCCATCCCGATCAGGATCGACTCTTCGACACATTGGACGGGCCGGATGGCGCGGATGATTCGCTGCGCCCGAACCAGCTCTTCGCCATTCAAGCCCTCGCACCGCTGGTGCCTGACGCGATTGCGAAACGGATCGTCGCGCGCGTCGAGCGCGAACTGCATACGCCCTTGGGCCTCCGCACCCTGGCCAGTAATTCCCCCGGCTACGTCGGCCGCTTCGGCGGAGCGGTCGAAGATCGGGACCGGGCCTACCACAACGGCACCGTCTGGCCCTGGCTCCTCGGGCCCCTGGCCGGCGCGATGCGGACGCTCGGACAATCCGCTCGCGTTGCTGATCTGCACAGGCCCTTCGAAGCGCAGCTCTCCCGCAACTGCCTCGGGCAAGTCTTCGAAGTCACAGATGGGGACCCGCCCCAGCGAGGCGGAGGCTGCGCGGCGCAGGCCTGGAGCGTGGCCTCCCTGCTGGACCGCGGCGTCGGCGAATAGGCTGCGAAAAAATCTTTCCACACGGCCATTTTCCAGCCCCATTTCAATGATTTTTGGCTACAACTCACCCCATGCTCTCCATCGCCCTCATCGCCGTCTGCGCGCTGTCCGCCGCCCCCTTTCAAAGCGCGCCCGCCGGCGCCGCCACGCAATCGCCCCCGGCCGGAATGCTGCGCTACCCCGATCTCGGGCCCAATGACATCGTCTTCTCCTTCGCCAATGATCTCTGGATCGTCGACAAGAATGGCGGCGTGGCCCGACCGCTGACCAACGCGCCCGGCACCGAGAACATGCCGAAGTTTTCCCAGGATGGCAAGAGCATCGCCTTCGTCGGCGGCTATGAGGGCAACCGCGACATCTACACGATCCCCGCGGGCGGCGGCCAGCCCTACCGAGTCACGCACCATCCCGGCACCGAGGGTCTCTGCGAATGGACTCCGGACGGCAACATCATCATGACCACGACGGACCTCGGCGGCCTCGGTCGCATGATGCGGCTCTTCAAGGTTCCCGCCGGCGGCGGCATGCCCGAGCCTCTGCCGGTTCCCTACGGCGCCAATGGATCGATCTCCTCCGACGGCGAGTGGCTGGCCTACACGCCGCACTCCGTCGATACGCGCACCTGGAAGCGCTACCGCGGCGGCATGGCCACCGACATCTGGCTCTACAACCTGAAGAACGGCACGAGCCGTCGCGTCACCAATTGGGAGGGCGTGGACTCCTTCCCGATGTGGCATGGCGACTCGCTTTATTACATGTCGGATGAGGGCGAAGGCCACCGCATGAACATCTGGAAGTACAACCTTGGCACCCAGAAGCGCGAGCAGGTCACCTTCTTCACCGACGAGGATGTGCGCTGGCCGGCGATCGGTCCCCATGGCCCTGGCCCCGGCGACATGGTCTTCCAGAAGGGCGACCAGTTGATGGTGCTGGATCTGGGCACCGCCAAGGCGCGGCCGATCTCTGTGCAGATCCCCGGCGATCGGCCCAAGATCACCCATCACAATGTCGACGCGTCCAAGACGATCCAGTCCTGGAGCATCGGCCCCACCGGCAAGCGCGTGGTGGTGGCGGCCCGCGGAGATGTCTGGACGCTGCCCACGGAAAATGGATCGCCGCGCAACCTTGTGCACAGCAGCGGCGTCGCCGAGCGATCCCCGGGCTGGAGCCCCGACGGCGAGAGCATCGCTTTCTTCGATGACTCCACCGGCGAGTACGAGCTCTACATCATTCCCGCCAAGGGCAAGGGCGAGAAGAAGGCGCTGACCACCGACGGCGGCCCCTTCAAGGATGGCATCGTCTGGAGCCCCGACTCGAAGAAGGTGCTCTACGGCGACAAGACCGGATCGCTCTGGATGGTCACGATCGCCGACGGCACGCGCGTGCTGGTCGACAAGGATCCGCAGGCGGTCACGCCGAATCCCTCCTTCAGTCACGACGGCGCCTGGATCGCCTACACGCGCCGCGAGCGCGACCGCGACACGCCGCGGATCTGGCTCTACGAGGTCGCCACCGGCGAGAAGACTCCCGTCACCAGCGGCATGTTCTCCGACGCGAATCCGACCTTCGACGGCAAGGGCGACTACCTGGTCTTCGCCAGCGATCGCAATTTCTCGCCGACCTACAGCGAGCTCGACACCACCTGGATCTACGCCGACGCGTCGCAGCTCTACCTGGTGCCGCTGCGCAAGGATGTGAAGCTGCCCTGGCCTCCTGAAAGCGACGAGGAAGAGAAGAAGTCCGACAAGGACAAGAAGGACGCCGACAAGAAGGATGGCGACAAGAAGGACGACGCCAAGCCCGCGGATGGCGCCGACAAGAAGGATGACGCGAAACCCGCGGACAAGAAGGATGATGACGACGACAAGGACGACAGCTCGCCGCCATCCGACAAGCCGCTCGATCCGCCGGCGACTCCTCCGGCCAAGGAATCCAACGGCGCCGCCGACGAATCCAAGGCCGACGGCAGCAAGGACGCCGACCCCAAGAAGGACAAGAAGGACAAGAAAGACGACAAGAAGGCCGAGCCCGCCCCGCCGATCAAGATCGACCTCGACGGATTCGAGTCACGCGCGGTGGTCCTGCCGCCCAAGACCGGCGCCTACGGCTCCATCGCCTTCAACGACAAGAACCAGCTGGTCTACGCGCGGGCCAAGGACGGCATCAAGGTGCTCGACCTGACCGACAAGGAGAAGAAGGAGAAGAACATCGTTGAAGGCGGAGCCTTCGAGATCTCCGCCGACCGCAAGAAGCTGCTGGTGCCCCACGGCAACGGCGCGGGGGTGGTCGACGCCGCGGCCGACGCCAAGCTCAAGCCCGTGATCACGGATCCGATGACGGTCGACGTGGACCCGCGCGCCGAATGGAAGCAGATCGTCATCGACGCCAACCGCATCATGCGCGACTGGTTCTACGACGAGGGCATGCACCAGGTGGACTGGAAGGCCCAGCGCGAGCACGCCCTCAAACTGCTCGAGAGCGCCAACTCGCGCGAAGACGTGAACTGGATCATCGCTGAGATGATCAGCGAACTCAACGTCGGACACGCCTACCTGACGGGTCCCGGCGACATCGAGACGCCGCCGATGTACGCCACCACCGGCATGCTGGGCGTGGATTGGGAACTCGCCGACGGCGCCAACAACACCAAGGTCTACCGCTTCGCGCACCTGGTCGAGGGCGCCCCCTGGGACATCGACGCGCACAATCCGTTGGTCGCCGCGGGCGTGAAGCCGGGCGATTACCTCTTCGAAGTGAACGGCCGGCCGGTCGACGCCGCGCTCGATCCCTGGGCCGCCTTCGACGGCCTCGGCGGCAAGACCATCACACTGACGGTATCGGACAAACCCGAGCGCGACGCCACCGAGCGCGTGGTGACGGTGCGCACCATGAGCGGCGAGGGGCCGCTGCGCTACCGCGAGTGGATCGAGCGCAACCGCGCCTGGGTCGACCACATGAGCGACGGACAAGTCGGCTACATCTATGTGCCCAACACCGGCGTCGAGGGGCAGAATGACCTGGTGCGCCAGTTCCAGGGCAACCGCTCCAAGGCGGCGCTCATCATCGACGAGCGCTGGAACGGCGGCGGGCAGATTCCCAACCGCTTCATCGAGATGATGAACCGCCCCGCCACCAACGCGTGGGCGCGGCGCGACGCGGGCGAGCAGATCTGGCCGCCGGATTCCCACCAGGGGCCCAAGGCCATGCTCATCAACGGGCTCGCGGGCTCGGGCGGCGACATGTTCCCCTGGCTCTTCAAGCAGGAGAAGCTTGGTCCGGTCATCGGCATGCGCACCTGGGGCGGACTGGTCGGCATCAGCGGCAATCCCGGCTTCGTCGACGGCGGCTCCATCAGCGCCCCCACCTTCGGCTTCTTCAAGCTCGATGGCACGTGGGGCGTGGAAGGCCACGGCGTCGATCCCGATATCGAGGTGATCGACGATCCCGCCATCATGAAGGGCGGACTTGCCGCGGGTGGCCGCGATCCACAGCTTGAGAAGGCCGTGGAAGTGATGCAGCAGGCGCTCAAGGATCACCCGTTCAAGATGCCTCCGCGTCCCGCAGCGCCGAACCGCAGCGGCATGGGCGTGCCGGTGCAGGACCACTGATTTCCCGAGGTTTCGCAGGAGTTTCCGTTTTTCACCGCATGGATTGCAGTCGTCAAAGGAGCCTGACTTTTCGCTATACTTCCCCCTCGCTGCGGGCGTAGCTCAGTGGTAGAGCGTCACGTTGCCAACGTGAATGTCGAGGGTTCGAGCCCCTTCGCCCGCTGTTTAAGTCCTTAATTTACAAGGACTTACGATGTACCCAAACACAACCCAAATTCGGCGTACCGGATCTCGTACCTAATACAGGCGAGTTTTCTTAGGTACGCCGTCCCATCTATAATGGCGCTCCGACCGCCCATCGCGGCCCTAGGGAGCGTCATGAAATTCAAACTGACATGGCATGAAGCCCGGCATTGCTGGAAAAAATACGCCGACGGGAAGACGTATTACCTGGCCAAGGGTAAGTGCAAGACAAAATACGATTCGGAAGGTTACAAGGCGGCGATGGACGAATGGCAGAAGATCCACGTCGATCTCCGCGCCGCTGCGAAAGCCACCGAACTCTTTGAATCAGACCCTGAAGTTGCGGAAAAGATCGCCCTCGCCTATCAAAATAAACTCCATTGGGAAAAACAGTATCCCAACAAAACCTACGAAGAGGCCAAGACGATTGAGGCGGCCCTGGAAACGCACCGCCGCGTCAATGTGGAACTGCCCAAGGAAAAGACGGTCGAGTCGCACATCGACTCCTTCGTCAAACTCAAGACCGCGCAGGTGGCTGCCGATCAAAAGTCGGCGGGGAGATTGCGGAACATTCGCACGTACGTGAACCGGTTCGGGGAGTTCGTCGGCAAGCAGAATGCCATCGAGACGATTACCGCGGTGACGCTTTCGGATTTTCATGCGCGGTTGCTCGGCGAAGTCGCGCGCGGCGGGATGAGCGCATCTTCCGCACGTGATGCGATGCAGGTCGCCCGACAATTCATCAAATGGCTGTGGGGGCTGAGCGTCATCGAATTGCCCAACAACATTGACTCGAAAGATCTGGAGATCAATGTGCCGAGTCAGGCTATCGAGGTATGGGATTTCGATATTCTCAAGGGGGTGCTGAAGGCAGCGCCGGAACCGCTTCGACTCTATCTACTCTTGATGGCCAACTGCGGGATGACGCAGAAGGACGTGTCGGATCTGCTGCCTGCGCAGGTGAATTGGAAGGACGGGATCATCACCCGAAAGCGGTCCAAGACGAAGAAGTGGGAGAATGTGCCGACCGTCGCGTATCGCCTGTGGGGCGCCACGTTCGAGTTGCTCAAAAAGCACGGCAAGAAGCAGGGCATCCGAGTGCTTTCCGCTCCCGATGGTTCCGCGCTGGTGTACGATGCGTTGTCCGCCGGCGGTAAGGGAAGCAAGAACGATAAGATCAATAGCATATGGACAGAGTGGGTCAACTCCTCGAAGTTGAAGCATGCCAAAGGACTTGCGGCGATCCGCAAAACCTCCGCCACCGCGCTGAGATGAAGAACTGCCAGTTACCCCCAGCAGGTCCTGTGTGGAGAAATTCTGCTGGTTGATATTATT